>DIDU01000017.1:0-364 GCA_002418295.1 Carnobacterium sp. UBA5792
ATGTAAACAATAATCAAGATCGTGACAGATTAAAAAGAGCGATTATGAGATATGGTGCATCTTACACAACTATAAATGGAGACACAAATTATACCAATTTTTATTCTATGAGCCACTATAATCCTGGTTACGGTTGGCAAAACCACGCCGTAACTATAGTTGGATGGGATGATGATTATTCACGATACAATTTTGGCATAACTCCTCCTGGTGATGGAGCGTGGCTTGTAAAAAATAGTTGGGGCGATCGTTGGGGAAATCAAGGCGGATATTATCATGTATCGTATTATGATGCACACGTTGCAAAAGGAAATTGCATTTTTGTTTTGAAAAATAAAGATAGAAATAAATCCATCTGGTATTA
>DIDU01000017.1:449-2157 GCA_002418295.1 Carnobacterium sp. UBA5792
CAACTGTCAAATTCAATCCACAAAAAATAAATGCAGGAGCTTATTTTGCACCAATTGTAAAACTTACAACTCCTGGTTACAGCTACCCTATTCCAATTGAATCTATGATTTACGGATATTCTTCAAGGGCAAGAGCTGGATACAATCAATCATTTATTTCTAACGATGGATATAATTGGTCTGATTTGGCGAGAAACAGAGCAAACGCAAATGTATGCTTAAAAGCTTTCACAAAACCATATTCAGGAACCAATATCGATCCAACACCAGACCCTGATCCAGTGGATCCTACTCCACAACCAGATGTTCCTGAACCCGATCAAGAAATTAGAGTAAATAAAATCACAGTGTCAGAAGATAATATTTCTTTAAGAGAAGGAGAAGACACACAAATCAACACAAAAGTTTATCCAGAAAATGCGACAAACAAGGAATTGATGTGGTCATCCTCTAACACAAATGTGTGTGCTGTAGATAATTCTGGATTAATAAGAGCTTTAAATCCTGGACAATGCTATGTAACCGTTAAGTCTGCAGACAATCCTAGAATTTTGCAATACATCAGAGTTAACGTACTAGAAAACGAAAAGCCAAATATTGATGATAGTGTTGACAAAGATGTTAAAGTCCAAAGTATTATTATGTATCCTTCCTATAAAAAAGCAAAAGTCGGAGATAAATTCAGAATTGATACCNNTTACCTACAAATGCCAAAAACCGCGATATAACTTGGGAAAGTTCAGACGAAAATATCGCATCAGTAGATAATGCTATGGTTGTATGTAACAATCCAGGTAAAGTTAAAGTATTTGCCAAAGCAAAAGATGGTTCAAATGTTTCAAACTTTGCTGTAATTTATGTAGAGGGTGACATCCCTGAAAGCAATATGGCAGTAAATATTAAGTCCAATGTCTACAGAAATTCAATATCTATCGGTAATACTAATAATATTTCCGCTGTAGTAACAGATTCAAACAAACGAAATATAAAAGGTGCAAAAATCAAATTCACAATTACCAAACCATCTAAGAAATTAATAGAAAAAGAATTGACTACAAACTACCGTGGACAATCTATACTATATTTAAAAGCCGACGAATTAGATGAAGCTGGACCTTACGATGTAAATATCACTGCGACAGATTCAAAAGGCAATATTAACGAAGATAATGTAAGTTTTGAAGTAAAAGATAACAGAATAACTTTTGAAACTAAAGTTGATTTGGACAATACAGAAATCAAATTGAAGCAAAATTCTATGATAACTGTAACTTCTAAGACTAATACAAGAAGAATTTCAGGTGCAGATGTAGTATTAAGCATCACTGATGAAAATGATAATAAACAAGAAAAAAGATTTAGAACTGATAGCTACGGTAATTGTTACTACACATTCAGACCAGAAAAACCAGGAAGATATTATATTGAAGTCACAGTTTCAAAAACAGGCTACAAAAATTCTTCAGCAAACACAACACTTATTGTAAAAGATACTGAAAACAAACCTGAAACAAAACAAACCGTAAAGTTGAAGTTCGAAACAGATAAAAAATCTTATAATCTTACTGATACAGCGAACATTAAAATATTTGCTACAGATGAAAACGACAAGAAAATAGCAAATTTAAAATTAAATATTAGAATTAGAAATCAAAAAGGATTTGATCAAACAATTACAAAAACAACTGATTCAAATGGTGTCGCAACC
>DIDU01000017.1:2167-2536 GCA_002418295.1 Carnobacterium sp. UBA5792
ATTTGGTAGTTCAGATAAACTTCAAATCAATTCAATCTACAGTCCGTATAATTTGTATAGCAAATATAACAACAATTATGTAATTCACAATTACATTAGAAATATTAGATAAAATTAACGCCCTTTATCGTATGTGATAAAGGGCGTCTATTTTAGTTATTCAAATAATTCTTCAAGAATTCTTTTACTCTTTCATGTTTTGGATTTGTAAACATTGTTTTTGGATCTGTATCTTCAATGATGTAGCCTTCATTCATGAAACAAACTCTTGTAGACACATCTCTTGCGAATTGCATTTCATGTGTTACCACAACCATTGTCATTCCAGATTCTGCAAGTTTTGACATTACTTGCAATACGTCGTTAACC
>DIDU01000060.1:0-6281 GCA_002418295.1 Carnobacterium sp. UBA5792
TGGCATCAGTCATTGGTGTCTCAATGAAAGCCGGTGAAACGGCGTTGACCAGCAAGCCTTCACGGGCATAAGTACGTGAAAGTCCTTTTGCAAAGGCCAAGATTCCTGCTTTTGCACAGCAATAAGGCAATTCATCGTCATAAGGCTGTACAGCATCTTCAGAAGCTATTAAGACTAATCTGCCCCAACCGCCTTCTCTTAAATCAGGCAAGAATTCTTTTACCACACGAACAGGTCCGAGCAAATCTACTTCAAGTGTCGATTCCCAACCTGCCATATCAATTTCATGAAAAAGGCCTTGCGCACCGGTGATGCCGGCTGACTGAACCAGAATATCGATTTTTCCAACTTCTTCCGTAATTTTATCGTGCATCGCTTTCAGTTCTTGGCTGTTGGTAATGTCTGCTGCATAATGAAAAAGGTTATCGTTCGTACCCAGTTTGGCTGCGGCTTGTTCTAACTTTTCTTTCTTTTTACCAGTAAGAATAACTGTGGCGCCTTCTTCTAAAAGAACACGTGCAGTTTCCCAACCAATGCCCGAGCTTGAACCCGTGACTAGCGCTACTTTGCCTTCAATACCTAAATCCATATTGCTTTCCTCCTCAATGAGTTATCTGCTGATTTTTGAATAATTGAATGAATTCGCTGTCATTTACCTATTACTTAAAATGGTACTATTCTATCTGAGCAAATACAATTATTACGCATTATCGGCTTTTTTTTAGTGCTGATTGAAGAGTAAGTTGCTGCGTTTCTTCTTTTAATTCATAATGATCCATTTAATTTTCTGCAAAAAAAAATACCAGAAATTTTCCTGGTATTTTTGTTTAAAATTTTCGACTGGAACCACCGCCGCCAGAACGGCCTCCTCCGCCTGAGCTTTTTCTACTGTTGCCTCTTGAACTGCTGCCGCGGCTGCTCCCACTTCCGCTGCCGCCACTCCCACCGCTTCCTCCTAATCCAGAGGTGAAGATTGCCACTACTATACAGCCTAGAAAAATAGGAATGTCAATAGAATTCAATTTTTGTTTGAAAAAACGGATAATGGAGGAGAATTGATTACCCAGGTAAAAACTTGTCCATGTTTTTTTGTCTGGTTGGCTTACTAGATTCGGATTGCTTAAAGTCAGAGCAGTCGTATCCTCATAGTGATACTCCTTATCTACCTCCACTGCTGTATCCATAAAAATATGTTTTACCCCATCGTTATACTGGTTATCACTTAGATACGTTAGGTTGTTATCTAAGATCCTTCCAGTTTTCCCATCTGTTAAGACGCCTTCCAATCCATATCCGATTTCGAAACGAATTTCTCGTTCATCAAGAGCTAATAAGATAAGGACGCCATTATCATATGCAGGATTGCCAATTTTCCATTTTTCGAATAAATCAACGCTAAATTGCTCAATTGTTTCTCCAGCTAGTGAATTTACAACAGCTACGACAATTTGAGGTTTTTCATCAGTCTGTTCATAATAATTGTTTATCTTCATGATAAGTTCTTTTGTTTCTAGGGTCAGCATGCCCGTTTCATCATAAACATAAAAGTCTGACGTAGCTTCAGGTAAGTCAGCAGCAGTTGCTGAGGGTGCTGGCAGAAATAAAAACGATGCCAATAGACCAAAGACAACCGCTATTCGGTACCAGCTTTTTTTTATCGACATAGCTGTAATAGGCCTCCTTTTATCTGTCTGTTTGTCATTAATTAACCGTTCCTATGTACTGTTATAACAACGAATATTTTAGGTTTTTAGTGTACCATATGCTTATTAGTCGTTTCCACAGGAATGAGTTATAAAAATCAGGTTGGTTTGTCAGGCTTTTACTTTTTCTTCTAAATCTAGATAAAGTATACTGATAGTAAGACAAATAATATACCATTGTGAATTTAGAGAAGTTTTGAGTGAAATGGGGTGAAGAAGGTGTTCACAGACAGACGGTTAACAGAAGCTTATAAAAAAGCTAGAGTTGAATATTTTGATGAACATTCAAAATATGTCATCTTTAGTGATGTCCATCGGGGAGATGGCAGTATGTCAGATGAATTTACACGAAATCGGAATATCTATCTTCATGCTTTGAAATACTATTATAAAAACGATTTTACTTATATTGAAGCAGGAGACGGCGACGAAATGTTAGAGTATTCAGATTTTAAATACACTAAAAATGCTCACCGTGAAGTATTTGATACTATCAAAAATTTTTACGATAAAAAACGTTTAATACGATTATATGGCAATCATGATATTTTTTTGAGAAAACAAAAGTTTGTTGAAGAAAATTACTATACAAATTACGATGAGTACAATGAAGTGTTTTTTGATTTTCTTAAAGGACTCAAACCAATTGAGGCACTAGTATTAAGAAATTTAGAAACAGGGCAANNACCATGCTTTCTCTGAAATTTTTTTGGCGGTTTCTCCATGGATTTGGCATAAGGAATCCGTCAAGTCCGATAAAAAATGTCTCCAAGCGACATAAAATTGAAAAGAATTTTAATAAGTGGATCAAAAAGAATAAGATGATGCTGATTTGCGGACACACACATCGATTTAAGTACCCAAAAGATAAAGAACTTCCTTATTTTAATTCAGGCTGTTGTGTCTACCCAACCTTTATTACAGCAATTGAACTGACTGAAGGGCAAGTTCAATTAGTACGTTGGTCAATTAAAGTGAATCCAGATGGAGGACTGACTATTGAAAAAGAAGTGATGAGAGGCCCAGAACCCATTGAAGAATTTGATATACGCTAAAAGTGGATCCAGCACGTAGAAAATCTTTTAATTTTTTTAGCTAATAGTATTATGGCTGAGAAGTGATTTGCTTAAAAAAAGCAATACTAAAATGCTTTTCTCTTCAGGAGGAAGGCTTTTTAGCTGCTTATTGGACTATTTGCACTAATTTAGTGGAATGAACCTAGATACAAGAAAACTAGTATTTATATAATAGAGCAGTAAATCGAATACTTGAGTGCTTAATTCATGTAACATAAGATAGTGAATGGTATGATAAAGAATATAAAATTGCATTAAAAGATATTCTGAATGAAGAGGTGTCAATTGAAGAACATTATTGGAACAGTGTTACTAACACTCAGCAACATCCTATCGACGCTAACCATTGTTGCAATCGCTGGTCTGTTAGCGTACCTTAATACACTTGCATTAGAAAACGCAGCAAGTTCAACAAATTGGGATACTCCGATAAAATTGATAACGGTTTTGTTTGAAGTGGTTAAGTGGTTTGGTTTCTATCAAGTAGTTTTCAAAAAAAGTTTATCCTGGGTAAAGATTTATATTGTACTTGTCTTGGTCCTAGTGCTGGCTAGTGCAGCAGTATTATTGCCATTATTAGCTACGGTATTTTCTATCTCAGTAATATTTTTATTATTTTTGTTATTACTTTTGATTGTTCTGTATGCTATTTCAATTGCTTTGATATTCTCATCTTATAAAAAGTGATAAGATAGTTATAATTAAAAAGATGAATATCGAAGCAACTCTTTAGATAAGTGACTAGTGGAAGGAAGATTATGAAAAATGAATATACTATTAAAAGAAGAAAATTATCTTAGCTATCTTTCCGCTGTTTATCCAGATGAAGAGTTTAAAAAAGGAAAGACGATCATCGGGCAAAAAATTGGTGCCAACTTTTTCTACTGCATTTATATAGGAGAAACCTTTTTTGTAGTGACGGCTACTAGTATTGCAACGTTTGATTTCTATGACTCTTTTAAACGAGATCAAAGTGATTTGTTGAATTTGGATGTAAAAGAAAATTTATTTACCTTTAGGATTTTATTAACACTAAAAGAAAAAATAGAAGGGCAATATACCGTTACGGAACGAAAATTTAAAACGTCCAAAATATTGCTGACAGATTTTAATAAAAAAAATACAAGAGATTTCATGAGTCGTCAAAAAATGAAGGACTAAAAAAAATAATCAATTTAGTCAGGTTTTTCTTTTAGTTTAAGAATTAGTAAAAACCTTAGTTTAAAAATAGAACCTAACTTTTCTAATGTATTTGTGAAAGGGAGATGAGTAAAATGCTGTTTATTATCGATATGCAAAATGATTACGTAGATAATGAAAAAGGAGAACTTTCAGTACCTAATGCAACCACAATTGTTCCAAAAATCCTACAAGAAATAAAGAAACAAGAAGAGCAAGGCGAGCCAATTTATTATACATTGGATCAACATGCTACCAATGAAGATGAACGCTCGGAAGAAGAAAAACAATGGGGAATGGAGTTGTATCCGGCTTTGAAAGAAGCTTTAAAAAACCATACAGCCATTAAAAAGGATTTTCATTCTATTTCACCAGAAGATGCAGCTGATTTAAGGGGAAAATATAAGGATGACCCTGATCGTATTATTGAAATTGTCGGTGTCGAAACAAACGTTTGTGTCCTTTCAAATGCCGTAATGCTCCATAATTCATTTCCCTTGGCTTCTGTTCGGATTTTAAAAGATATGTGTGTTGGAACAACTTCTGAACTCCATAAAGAAGCTTTGGATATTATGAAAAGCTTGAAAATGGAAATCAAGTCTTCGAATGAATCATAAAAGGAAGAAACACTGGTAATAAAAAAATAAAAAGAAAGGTAAGAAGCGATGGACTATTATATCAAGCAGAAAATTTTTTCTTGGAATGATCAATTTACGATTAAAGATAGTCATGGCCAAGATGTTTACTCAGTAGAAGGCGAGTTTTTTTCGTGGGGAAAAAAACTGCATGTGCGGGATATAAGCGGAAATGAAGTCTTGTATATTGAATNNTTTTTAAAACCGCATTATACAATTGAGGGACCTTCTTGGCAAGTAGAGGGCTCTTTTTGGGAACATGATTATCAAATAGTGGAAAAAGGAAGAGTGATTGCTGATATCTCTAAGGAATGGCTAACATGGGGAGACACTTACGCCTTGAATATTACTGATGAAGCCGATGCAGTATTAGCTTTAGGTGTAATCATTGTTATTGATTGTGTCATTGCAAGTCAACGATCTGCAGCAAGCAGTGGTTCGTAAAAATAAAACTATAGATGTATTATAGAAAATTGATTTAGCGTAAAATTTATAGTGATCCTATTTTAAAATAAAAATAGTGTGAAAGCCTAGTTACCTGTATAAACACTGGGCTTATTACACTTTATTAAGGTCAAAAACAAACAATTTACTACCTACGAATGAGCTTTGATACGACGATTTACTCATGTAAAGTGAAAAATCAAAGATAGTTCCAATAAAAAATTGAATAGGTAAAAAAGGTAGACACTTCAAAAATGAGGCGTCTACCTTTTTTTAGGTTCATGAATTCCGTAACTTATTTTTCTAGAATACTTTTTAGTCCAACAACTTCTTATGCATAAACAATGTCGCATTTCGATAATCATAATAAATCTTGGAAAATGCCACTAATTCGCCCTCTCTTAAATAGCTGTCATCTCTGACGGTCAGAGATGGCATATCTGTTGCTAATTGAAAGAATTTCGCATAGGATTCCGTTAATAGCTCACAACGAATGAATTTATCAATAAAACCGACAGTTAAACCTTTCTCTTTTGATAAATAGTCAAACATNNCGGCTTCTGAAATTTCACCAACGATCTCTGGTAAATAATAGGAGTGTTCGACCAGATAGGGCTTATCCTCTAATGTACGAAATCTTTCAACTTCAATAAAAAGTTGGTCATCAGAAAACTGTTGATTGCTAGGGTAAAAATCAATCTCAGATAATGAAACAATGCGCTGAGTGGCACCGACTGTTTGAATCCTTTTACCTTCCCGAGCAAGGTCCTCTGTGAATCCTAAACCGCTCTGAGTCATCAAATTGGCCTGATAACGATGCTCATGGATATAGGAACCACGTCCTTGAATTTGATAGATATAGCCAAGTTTGCTCAATTTGATCAAGGCTTGTCGAAGGGAATATCGTGAAACATTGTAGTAATCCATCAACTTTCTTTCGCTGGGCAATTTACCATTTTTATCAGCTAGTGTTCGTTCTTTGATTCGCTTAATGATATCTGCTGTTAATGAATCAATATCCCATTGTTTATGCATCTTTGTCGCTCCTTTTCTCCTTTTCTTCAAGCTAGTTTTATCTTTATTTTACCGTAAAATAATGCTCGATGCTCTCTTATTTCAAACGTTTGGCCTTTTTTAGACTCGTTTTGTGGGTTTATAGAAAAAAACAGATATCGTAGAATCTTCATAGCTGGATCTTGTTCATATTTAATCCGTCCATAAAATGTGTGATTTAAGCAGCTCTT
>DIDU01000060.1:6328-6583 GCA_002418295.1 Carnobacterium sp. UBA5792
ATCAAGAAAGCGATCAATGCGCAGACAATCGCAAGAACAAATGCACGCCAATCGCCGCCTGATCCAATAAATCCTGAAAGTCCAATTGGTGTTGGCCAAGCGACTTGTGCGATTGGTGGATTGACAAAGCCTAGATTAATAGCAAAATAAGCAACTGACATAGAAGCCATTGGTGCTAAGAAGAATGGGATTGCGGTATAAGGATTGTAAACAACAGGCATGCCGAATAGGATTGGCTCGTTAATATTGAAGAAT
>DIDU01000181.1 GCA_002418295.1 Carnobacterium sp. UBA5792
AAAACTCACTTCGGTGGGATGTATCGTTTCTTACATAAAAAATATCCGCATCAAATCCGTGCCGTTATCGATGAATTAACAACGGCATTACCATGTACGGGGAATCCCCTATTCAAAATTTGCAAAATGCAAAAAGGGGTAAAGCATACAAAACGATATACAACCTTATATTTATCTATTCATTCGGACTTTTTATGTACAAAAGAATCTGGAGAAGAGCAACACAGGGATCCATTTACACCAAAAACTACCTATGCCCGCAAGGCGAAGTTTATAGAAGCAGTTCTACAGGACATGAATATCGGTGAACTTTCTGCAGACATGAATAAGTTCATTCATGTATTAAAGCATACTTGTCATCGTCAAATCCGCAGTGTAATTCGCGGACTCCGTGACATGATTGATCGAAAAGAAGGATATCCAACGAAAATTGTATATACATTGAAAAAACTATTGCATCAAACATCTCAATATCAAATCCTTGATGCTGCAGCGAAAGAAGGTATCTACCCTCTTATTGCGCAACATATACCAAAAGAGAGAAATAGTGACCGTGAGCAAGCTGTCTTTAATTTCGGTTTACATTATTCTATGTACTCTCTTCACAACATTAAGAAGATGTTTAAGAATGTGCATACACTACTGAAGCAGAAATTTGCGGTACCTGTGACGGAAGAATCTTATCACCGTAATTATTTAAAATATCAGGAAGAAACGTTATTTAGAAAATATGCATATGATCAAGGTGTGAATCTCCATGCATATATTGCTTTAGAAATTGAAATGCGCGAAAAATTAAAAGTACGCGGCCATAAAGAACGCACAATTCCAAGTGATGTACGTGAATGGTTTATTGAAGAAATTGATAAGCTACCGCAAGAGCAGCTGCGTGTGATTGAGCTACCAAAACAGTTTAATTTACTAGAGTTTATGCGTACCTTTGAACGTTTAGTACGTGCTGGTGTAACAATAACCACTCCTGATCAGGTGCTAACCGCAATGAAAATAAAATAATAGCAACTAGCTCTCTATTTTTGAAAAAAACAAAAGTAGAGGGCTATTCGTGTTTATTTGAGTAGTAACACCTTCCTACTACTCTATTTATAAATACTAAATCGAAAGAACTTCATGTAAAATGGAGTCTTTTTTTATGCACTTCTATACAATTTTGATTCTATCAATGCATAACTCTCCACATAATACTAGAGTGTATTCCTCTACTGTATTAAAACCTATCCCATAATACCTACAAAAAATCAAAAGGAAAATTATAAAAATAGTGGATATGAGGACAAATATGATTCAATGTGGATATAATCCTTCTAAAATCATTGTTATTACTAATGTTGTTGTATTTATCTAATAAAAATCATCAACAAAAATGTGAGTTATGTGTAAATAGTGAGTTATGTTCAAAAATAGTAGCCTAATCTGAATAAAATGTGGATAATTAGACGGTTAGAATTAACCTGATTACTAAAATAAGTAAAAAAGTTCTTATTTACGGGGTTGAATATATATAATGCGATTAGTATCAAATTCTTTCTGATTTCATGTAGAAATATAGTAATTCCTTTCTGTTTTTTTGTAGAATTAAACGTCTAATAATCATTGAATTTACGAATANNCATGAAATTTTCCCTTGTGGGAGTAGATATTTCCCCTGTTTTTGATAACCTATAATAGTTTTATCTTTATTTCTTTTTTTATATAAGGTATATATTTATAATAGATTTTTAATATAGCTAGTATAATTGTTAATAAGATGTCCGACCTAATTGAAAATATTTGTAAATTGCGTTATAATNNCCGATCATTACCCTCATACAAAAGGACAAACCTACGTATCCCTACCAGGACTAGGTTTGTCCTTTTTTCATTTTAATAAACAATTTATATTGGAGGATTACACATGGCTACACTAAAAGAAACAACTTACATAGAAATGAATACCTATAACGAGATTGGATTTTTTAAAGGGATTGTTTGGGGATTAGTTTTTGTAGTGCCTTTTTGGAGTATTATGATAACTCTATTTATCTGGCTTTATAACTAATAAACAACATATCCAAAAAGCAAAGGGTTGTTTGTCCGTTTGCTTTTTGGATATGCCAGCAACCGTGCGTAGCAAAGGGCGGTAGCAGGTCTTTCACTTATTTTCTGTTATAATATATCCAAAGAAATTAGGTGACTATATTGAATGAGACAATTAACTTAGAAAAAACTTTAGAAGCGTTCTCTACATATTTAAGTGAAAAAGGCCGAAAACATTCTACAATCCAACGCTATGCATACGATATTAAAGATTTTTATAGATGGTTGAATGAAAATGAGTTGCTTTTACATATAAAATCATGGAATGAAATATCCGTAGATGATTATCAATCTTATTTCTCAGTGTTAGAAAATAAACGAGAATATTCTCTTAAAACAAGGCACAGGATATGGGTGGTTTTAAAGAGGTTACACATGTTTTTAGGTATAGTTAGTCCATTAGATGATATTCATCTCTCTTTAATTCCGGATCAATCACTAAATGACAATGATTTTATTACCGAATTGGAAGAGGCGCTTTTAAAACAAACTGTTCTATCAACTAAGGGATTAACAGAAAGACAAGCTAAATACCGTCCTCTAATCATGGATAGAAACGCTTGTATAATTAATTTAATAGTAAACTATGGTTTGTCTTTGCAAGAGCTTGTATCGCTTAATATGAACCATATACAGTTTGCTAGGAACACTTTAATTGTTCCAGGAGAAAACGGAGATACTAGATCCATCTTCTTAACAGCCGAAGCTACACAACAGCTTTACAAATATTATTCGACTATCCCTGAACCTGTAAGACCTCGACAGCACACAGATAATCCTCTATTTGTGGCATTTGATTTTAATCGAGGTACTTATCGATGGGTTTACGAAAATGATGCACCAAAAGCTTTGTCTGAGGTTGCTATACAAAAGATGATTCGACTTGAAGTGAAACGAGCAGAATTAGATAGGCGTATTTCTGCACAGCAGATGAGGAACACATTTATTCTTCGCCTTATTAAGCAAGGACTTTCTGAAAGTGAATTAATTGATAGAATTGGTTTTAAGACTNNAAAAATGCACGAGAAAGGAATATATGTTATGCAAAACACTTTAACTTTATGTTTAGTAAAATTAGGAGAATTGTTTTATGCAGGTGGATTGCACAGAATACCATACGATGAAACTTCATTTAATTATGAGTTTGTAAAAGATGAAGAAGTGGCATTTCTCTTTATAGATAAAGATATAGCCGAACGAATTGCTAAAAAATGTGGTGGTGTTGTAATTAATAAAGAAATTACTTCGCATGAATACACTCAACTAACCATTAAGCACGAATGTTATATAAAAAGCGGAAAAGATTGGGATTTGGAACAAGAAAAAGTTATTCAAAAATTTTTAAGTAATTAAGATTTTCAAAACTTCATCACTCTGAAACAGTTAAATGTTCTTTTTAAAATCAATACATAAATAAAAGACAGCAACGCTTGTGTTGCTGTCTTTTGTTTACAATGACTCACTAATTAATTTTGCGATGTCGACAAATTTCTCTGCAAAAAATATAAAGACAATTGCAAGTAACCCG
>DIDU01000072.1:0-229 GCA_002418295.1 Carnobacterium sp. UBA5792
TAAAACCATCGATGCAGCAGGCAAGCAGATCGAAAGTATTCAGTATATTGATGAGATGATGGGATTAGATAAATTGCCGGACAAACTGCAAGAAATTGCTTTGGTTCGTCTGGAAGCACCTGAAGTTTCATTAAAAGAATTAGGTGAAATGATTCCGAGTGGCCCCATCAGCAAATCTGGCATCAACCATCGTTTAAGAAAGCTGAATGAAATTGCTGAAAAGTTACGC
>DIDU01000072.1:307-7751 GCA_002418295.1 Carnobacterium sp. UBA5792
TTTATCTGGTATTTTTTATTAAGCTTCAAAACGTTTCCGTTTTGAAGAGGCGGGAATCGAAAGTGCTTCACGGTATTTGGCTACTGTCCTGCGAGAAATTTCAAGACCGTCTGTTGTAAGAATATCAACAATTTTTTGGTCAGATAAAGGTTTTTGTTTATCTTCTGCTTCTATTAATTGAGCAAGTTGTTGTTTAACTTGTTCGGAAGAAACACTCGTTGACGCTTCCGTCAGCGAAGATTCTCCTTTTTTAAAAGGTAAGGCATTTGTAAAGAAATGCTTTAATTCAAATATACCGAAAGAAGTTTCTAAATATTTTCCATTGACTGATCGGCTGACTGTTGATTCGTGAATGTCCAGTTCCGTGGCGATTTCTTTTAAAGTCAACGGCTGTACAGGATGTTCCGGCAGAAGGAAAAAATCTTTTTGCTTTTCTACAATTGCCGTTCCGACTCTTAAAATGGTGTCTCCGCGTTGGATAAGACTGCGTTTGAGCCACTCGTACTCAGCACGCTTTTCTTTTATAAATGTTGTAACATCTTTATCTTTTACTTGGAGCATATCTTCATAGTAGTCTTTTTGGAACGAAATAACGGGCAACCCTGATTTAACAGAAATAACATTCAGTTTTTCAGACTGTATTTCAATAAACAAATCAGGTTTGAGAAACTGTTCGATTTCTCCATTAAACAGAGCACCGGGATAAGGAGTTAAGTTTTGGACAAAATCTGAAATAAGTTGTAATTCANNAGATTTCTTTCCATTTTCGATTAGCAAACAAATCAAATTCTTCTTCTAGAATGAGATAAGCCATATTTGGTGCAGTTTCATCTCGTTCTGTTTGAAGCATCAGACATTCTTGCAGGTTTCTGGCCCCTACACCTGCTGGTTCTAATTGTTGGAGCAGAGTCAGAGCATCTAAAAGCTGGATAGGTTCTGCATGGGTTATGCGTGCAGCATTTTCTAATGAAACGGTTAAATAGCCATTAGTGTCAAGATACTCACTAAGCCATAAGACTAGCTCTCGTAAATAAGTATCGCGCATGGTCAAATGAATTTGTTCAGATACATATTCAAATAAAGATAAATAAGTATCAGGAATTTGATTCATATAATTTGTTTCATCATCGTCTCGATTATAAGTGCTCGTTTTGGCGACAGGAGAAGATAAGGACTTTACCGTTGACTGTTCTGACGGCACAGTGACTTCAATTAAAGGGTTTCCCAAAGCTTTTTGATTTAAAAAAGATACTAAATCTTCTTGATTGTACTGTAGCATTTGAATAGATTGTTGGAGTTGTTGTGTCATAGCCATCTTTTGAACTTGATTTTGTTGGGGTGTGAAATTTTGTTCGAATTTCATGTGACGATCTCCTTATATAAACTATTTATATGTATTTATCATACCACAAAGGTACACGTTAATCTTTTGCTCTACTAAAAAGTCTTGTTTTTTTATTCGTTATCGGCTAAACTATAGTAGTTGATGAATTTGTACAGTCTCCTTAGTGTAATGGATATCACGTAAGATTCCGGTTCTTGAGATGGGGGTTCGATTCCCTCAGGAGACATCTAACAAGGTGGTTTATCGTCGGTTTAATAAAGTTTTCGAAAGTTCGCCGCACGATTATCGCAAAATAATTAAATACCCGGAACATAGTTTCCCGATGACTTTACTTTAAAAGAAAAAACTTCCAACTTTTTCTTTTTATTTCTATGGCTAAAGTGCTTTTGTGAAATAGGATATTGAACGATTAGAGGCGAATTCTAATCGCTTTTTTTATTTAAAAAAAGCAGTCAATTTATTTGACCTTTGTTGACCAAAAGAGTAAAATACAATTTAGTAAGACTATATAAAGTTTGTGTTACAATAAAAAGAACACCACTTTAAGGAGGAAAACAATTTATGAACTTAGTACCTACAGTAATCGAACAATCGCCAAGAGGCGAACGTGCTTATGATATTTATTCACGTTTATTGAAAGATCGTATTATTATGTTGAGTGGTCAAATTGATGACAATGTAGCCAACTCTGTTATTGCTCAATTGTTATTCTTGGATGCTCAAGATTCTGAGAAAGATATTTTTGTTTACGTTAATTCACCAGGTGGAAGTGTCACAGCTGGTTTAGCTATTTATGATACAATGAACTTTATTAAAGCAGATGTTCAAACCATTGCAATGGGAATGGCGGCTTCAATGGGAAGTTTCTTATTGACAGCAGGAACAAAAGGAAAACGATTTGCTTTACCAAATGCTGAAATTATGATTCACCAACCTTTAGGTGGAGCACAAGGACAAGCAACTGAAATTGAAATTGCTGCTCGACACATTTTGAAAACGCGTGAACGTCTAAATAAAATTTTAGCAGAACGTACAGGACAACCGATTGAAGTGATTGAACGCGACACAGACCGTGATAACTTCATGACCGCAGAAGATGCGAAAGCTTACGGTTTGATTGACGAAATCATGGAAAACAATTCTGAATTAAAACAATAAGAAGAGCCTATCACAAAAGGAACGATTAGTTTAAAAAACGCAGAAAGTACTATCAAGAATCATTTGGTAGCTTTCTGCGTTTTTTTCTGCTATTTTGACAAAGAACCGATAAAACAGGATGGTACTGCTTATAAAAAGGTTCATTTTTAAGGAAGTGGAATCGAAAAAATAACAATTAACAGAAAATGCCTGTATACTATTAAGTATTAAAAGATAAAGGAGATTCTTAAGTATGGATATTAGTAAAATCAAAGCAAACGAAGTTGATACAACTTATGGATTTAAAATCGGCAATCCAGAAGCACCTGTAAAAGTAATAGAGTTTATAAACTTACGCTGTCCTTACTGCAAACAATGGTATGAGGAATCGAAAGAGTTGTTAGCAGAATACGTTGCAGCAGGCAAAGTTCAACGGATCATTAAACACTTTGATAAAGAAAAACCAAGTTTAGCAAAAGGAAATGTAGTTCATCATTATTTAGATTATGCGCATCCTGAAAAAGCTTTAGAAGAAATGGATTATTTTTTTGAAAAGCAAGATGAGTGGGGCGACTTAGCAGGATCAACTGAAGTCGAAGCTTACGTTGAAGAAAAACGAGGTTTAACTTTAAATCCAAACAAAAAGAAATCAATGGTATCATAGAAGAAGCTGGCCGTGCTAATGTGGTATTTGTACCTACCGTTTTTATTGGCGATGAAATTTTTGACGAACACATTACGACGAAGGAATTAAAAGATTTGATTGAAGCAAGATTAAAGTAAGAGCAGTAAGAAGAAATGAAAACTNNAAATAAGCAGTTTGAAAACCTATCTTTCGTTCTTAGCGGTTTTTTTGATAGAATAAGTAAGGGAAAAACAATAAAGAATACAAATAGCCGTAGAAAATTTATTGATTTCATATTCAACCTTTATAGTTGAAAGTTGTTAGGCGAAATGGTAAAATAAACAATGTAAGAGATGAACGCAGTTAGCTATTTTGTGCTGCTAAAGAGAACAAGTTTAAAGCATACAGTTAACTGAATGTCTTGTCTCACGTGATTCTCTTGTTTTTTTAGGTAAGAAGGGTAGCTAAACGACTCACCTGGTCGTAAAATGACCCGGTCAGGAAGAGGTTACTCATGCAAGATGTATTGTCTATTATCGAAAAAGTAGCACCGGACATTATGGATACACTCAGAGGACGTTACCAGATTTTACGCAATATTTATTTAGTGGGCCCTGTAGGTCGGCGAGTACTAGCTGGTAAAATGAATATCACTGAGCGCGTACTGAGAACTGAAGTCGATGCTTTAAAAAAGCAAAACTTAGTCCAAACATCCAAATTGGGTATGCAGCTAACCGCCAACGGAGAAATTGTATACCATGAACTGGATCAAATGATGGGACAACTACTTGGGATGCGCGCAAAAGAGAATCAATTGGCTACCTATTTTCAAATAGAACATTGTGTGATTGTCTCTGGGGATTCAGAAGAACAGGCTAAAGTCCAAGAAGAACTAAGCCGGGCGACGATGGATGCCTTAAAACTCTTACTGCCTGAAGGAAATAATATTGTGGCAGTTATGGGTGGAACAACAATGGCTGAAGTTGCCAATCATATGGATGAAAGTCTTTCTTATCATCGCGAGCTTGTATTCGTACCAGCAAGAGGTGGGCTAGGTGAAGCAGTTGACATCCAGGCGAATGCTGTCAGCGCTCAGATGGCTAAAAAAACGGGAGGGAAAAACCGTGTTCTTTATGTACCGGAACAAGTAAGTGAAGAAACATATAAACCGCTTCTACAAGAACCAGAAATCAAAAAAACGCTGAAACTGGTTAAACAAGCTAATTGTGTATTGTACAGCATTGGAAATGCCATACACATGGCAGAGCGCAGAGGGATGAGCCAAGAAGCTCTAGCTCTGATTAAAGAAAAAGCAGCAGTTGGAGAGGCTTTTGGAGAATTCTACAACCAAAAGGGAGAAGTTGTGTATAAAATCCCTCGTATTGGTATGCAATCACAAGATCTTGCGCAGATTTCCAGCGTAATCGCGATTGCCGGTGGAAAATCTAAAGCTGAGGCAATTGAAGCTTATATGAAAAGAGCACCCGCTCAGACGTGGTTGATCACAGATGAAGGTGCCGCTAATCAGATTTTAAGAGGGATAACCCTTTAAAATAAAATTTTTACGATTCCTAAAGGAGGAAATTTAGTTATGACAGTTAAAGTAGGTATTAATGGGTTTGGACGTATTGGACGTCTTGCTTTCCGCCGTATTCAAGAAGTAGAAGGTATTGAAGTAGTAGCAATCAATGACTTGACAGATGCAAATATGTTAGCTCATTTATTGAAATACGATACAACTCAAGGTCGTTTCAACGGTGAAGTAGAAGTTAAAGATGGTGCTTTTGCAGTTAACGGAAAAGACGTAAAAATCTTAAGCAACCGTAACCCTGAAGAACTTCCATGGGGAGAATTAGGCGTAGAAATCGTTTTAGAATGTACTGGTTTCTTCACAACTCAAGAAAAAGCTGAATTGCACTTGAAAGCTGGAGCTAAAAAAGTTGTTATCTCTGCACCAGCAACTGGTGACATGAAAACAATCGTTTACAACGTAAACCATGAAACTCTTGACGGATCTGAAACAGTTATTTCTGGCGCTTCATGTACAACTAACTGTTTAGCTCCTATGGCACAAGTCTTAAACGACAAATATGGTATCGTTCAAGGATTGATGACAACTATTCACGCTTACACTGGTGACCAAAATACATTAGATGCTCCACATCCAAAAGGCGACTTCCGTCGTGCACGTGCTGCAGCAGAAAATATTATTCCTAATACAACTGGTGCTGCTAAAGCAATCGGTGAAGTTATCCCTGAATTAAAAGGTAAATTAGATGGAGCAGCACAACGTGTGCCTGTACCAGCTGGTTCATTAACTGAATTAGTAACTGTTTTAGACAAAAAAGTTACTGTTGAAGAAGTAGATGCAGCAATGAAAGCAGCTACTAACGAATCTTATGGTTATACTGAAGACCCAATCGTTTCTTCTGATATCTTAGGAATGACTTTCGGTTCTTTATATGACGCAACTCAAACTAAAGTAATGACTGTTGGAGACAAACAATTAGTTAAAACTGTTGCTTGGTATGACAATGAAATGTCATACACTGCTCAATTAGTACGTACTTTAGAATACTTTGCTAAATTAAGCCACTAATTTTAAAGAACAGTAGAACGTTTTAATAAGCGGGGGAGCAGCGCGCTTCCCCGCTTTTCTTTTTTGATTAGAAAATTGAAATTGAGGAGGATCTCTCAATGGTAAAAAAAGTAGTAACTGATTTAGAGTTGAAAGATAAAAAAGTTTTAGTCCGTGCCGACTTTAACGTTCCGATGAAAGACGGAAAAATTACAAATGACAACCGTATCCAAGCTGCATTACCGACTATTCAATATATTATGGAACAAGGTGGAAAAGTGATTCTTTTCTCTCACTTGGGTAAAGTGAAAACAGAAGAGGACAAAGCGGACAAAAGTTTGCGTCCGGTGGCTGAACGTCTAAGCGAATTACTTGGCAAAGATGTTACTTTCGTTCCTGAAACGCGAGGAAAAGAATTAGAAGATGCTATCGCTGCTTTAAAAGATGGTGATGTATTGCTTTTCGAAAATACGCGTTTTGAAGATATTGACGGTAAAAAAGAAAGCAAAAACGACCCTGAGCTTGGCAAATATTGGGCTAGTTTAGGCGATGTATTTGTAAACGATGCTTTTGGTACGGCTCACCGTGCTCACGCTTCAAACGTAGGTATCGCTTCAAATATTGAATCTGCTGCCGGTTTCTTGATGGAAAAAGAAATCAAATTCATCGGTGGAGCAGTTGATGAACCAAAACGTCCATTTATAGCTATTTTAGGCGGAGCAAAAGTCAGCGATAAAATCGGCGTAATCGAAAATTTATTGGATAAAGCGGATAAAGTTTTGATCGGCGGCGGAATGACTTATACCTTCTATGCAGCTAAAGGAATCGACATTGGTAAATCATTAGTTGAAGAAGATAAAATCGAATTAGCTAAGAGCTTGATTGAAAAAGGCGGCGACAAATTGATTTTGCCAGTCGATTCAGTAACAGCTCCTGAATTTAGCAATGACGTACCAAATGAAATCCATGAAGGTGCTGTACCAAGTGACCAAATGGGGCTTGATATTGGACCGAAAACAATTGAATTATTCGCCAACGAATTAAAAGGTGCTAAAACAGTTGTATGGAATGGTCCAATGGGTGTATTTGAAATGTCAAACTATGCTAAAGGTACGATTGGTGTTTGTGAAGCCATTGCTGGTTTAACAGATGCAACAACTATTATCGGCGGTGGAGATTCTGCAGCAGCAGCTATGGAATTAGGATTCGCAGATCAATTCACTCACATTTCAACTGGTGGCGGTGCTTCTCTAGAATACCTAGAAGGCAAAGAATTACCAGGAGTAGCGTCAATTTCTGAAAAATAAGTTTATTTTGAGTCAATGAAAGGAAGTTATTCTTTATGCGTAAACCAATTATTGCAGGTAACTGGAAAATGAATAAAACAGCTTCAGAAGCATTAGCTTTTGTTGAAGCTGTCAAAGCAAATATCCCTTCACCAGATGTGGTGGATTCAGTTGTGGGAGCANNCGCAGCACAAAACAGCTACTTTGAAAATTCTGGAGCTTTCACTGGTGAAACGAGTCCAGCAGCTTTAAACGATATCGGAGTAGATTATGTGATTATCGGTCATTCTGAACGCCGTGAATATTTCCATGAAACAGATGAAGATATCAATAAAAAAGCTCATGCTATTTTCAACAACGGGATGACTCCAATCATTTGTTGTGGGTCAACGTTAGAACAACGTGAAGCTGGGCAAACAAATGAATGGGTAAGTGGACAAATCAAAGCTGCAATTGAAGGCTATCTGAAGAAC
>DIDU01000125.1:0-3342 GCA_002418295.1 Carnobacterium sp. UBA5792
AGAGAAGGCTTTATATTGGCTATTGTAGTAAACGCTGCAGCTATTGGTTCAATTTGGAGTATGTATTCTGGAATTGCTGGCCTTGGAATAGCAGTAATCGGAGGATTACTTGTTCTTTATCGCCACCGACAACGAGAAAATAAACATTCCTTTTTATTCGGTCCGACTGATAATGGGTTAAAAGTTATTGGAATCCATCCTGAGACACCTGCTGAGAAAATGGGTGTTGCAGTCGGTGATACACTTGTTTCCTGCAACGATGAGGAGATTAGAACAGAAGAAGATTTTTATCGAGCGTTATCTAAAAATAGTGTCTACTGTCATNNGCCCAGATGGCGAACTTCGTTTAGCTGAATCTGCTCTCTATGCAGACACTCCTCATGAAATTGGGCTGGTCTTGCTCTCAAATTAAAATACATTCATAAGAAAAAAAGTTGAAACGATTAGATGGAGGAAAGCTATGAAAAAAGTTTTGATTGTTGATGATGAACAGTCGATATTGACTTTACTGGCCTTTAATTTAGAAAAAGAAGGGTATCAAGTTCAAACAGCATTAGATGGATTAACTGGTTATTCATTGGCATTAGCTAATACCTATGATTTTATTATCTTGGATTTGATGCTGCCTTCAATGGACGGTATGGAAGTATGTAAGAAATTGCGTCAAGAAAAAAACAATACCCCAATTATGATTTTAACTGCTAAAGATGATGAATTAGATAAAATTATCGGGTTAGAATTAGGCGCAGATGATTATATGACTAAACCATTCAGTCCAAGGGAAGTGTTGGCTAGAATGAAGGCTATTATGCGTCGAATCCAGCCTCATCCAGTAAAAAGTGATTCCTTGGAAGACATAGAAAACAACGAAAAAATAGAAGTTGGAGAAATCTGTATTTTTCCTGACCAATACAAAGTGATGGTACGAAATGAGCCAATCGAGGTCACTCCTAAAGAATTCGAACTTTTACTGTATATGGCTAAACNNAGCCGGGAGCAATTATTAAATGCTATCTGGAATTTTGATTATACAGGAGAAACACGAATTGTAGATGTTCACATCAGTCACTTAAGAGAGAAAATCGAAATAGATACTAAAAATCCCGTCTATATTCGTACAGTAAGAGGTTTTGGGTACAAATTTGAGGTTCCAAAAACATGAAAAAAATTCAGACCCAAGTTCTGACTATTTTTATGGTCTTATTTATCATTTTTGGGGGTTGTATCAGCTTTTTTTCAACTCGCTTAATGCAAAGTTATGCAAATGAAAGTCAGCAAGAAGATTTAATAGAACAATCGAAACTTATGTTAAGTAATTTTAACGGCGTAGCAGATACGGTCCAAGGTTTTCCTGATTTAAAAAGAGAAGCATTGAAAGTAAAAAAATATACGAACCAGCGAATTACTTTGATCGATCTAGCTGGAACGGTCATTTACGATTCTTCAGTAGATGATGCGCCATTGGAGAATCACCGCAATCGTAAAGAGGTCCAAGCTATATTAAAGGGAGAATCTCAAGGAACAGCTACAAGAAAAAGCGAAAGTACAAACGATACGCTCTATTATGTTACACAGCCGATTGTTGACCAGGCAGGACAAGTGATAGGTATTCTTCGCTTAGCTAAACCTTTAGCAGAAATGAACCAACTAAATGGACAAATCCGACAATCTATTTTAGTCTTCAGTGTCTTAGCCTTGTTCTTAACTGGTGGAATTACTTTTTTGATTGCAAAATATATTGCTAAACCAATTGAAGAAGTTATGGATGTAGCAAAAGATTTATCAAATAAGCAGTACGAAACACGTTTCAGTGGGAACGGCTATGGTGAAGTAACGAAACTTGGAGAAACAATTAATGAATTAGCTGAAAGTTTAGAGGATCAAATGCAGGAAATTGCACAAAATAAAGAGCGAATCAATGAATTGATCAATCATTTAGTAATTGGTGTAATGCAGTTGGATGAACAAGGAAACATTCAAATCGTTAACCCAGCAATGTGCCAAATTTTTGAGATGGACAGCAATGATTTATTGGGCAGATCCTACCTTGAAGCGACAAAGAGTTATGGACTAAGCCATTTAATCGAAAAAGCATACCGCAAAAAAGAAATTCAAAACAAAGAAATTTATTTTTATTTCCCTGCGGAGCGGATCGTAGATGCAAATGTGGTTCCGATAACCGGGAAAACGAAAGCTGAAACGAATCTGATCGTTCTGTTATATGATATTACAGAAATCCGGCGTTTAGAAAAAGTACGAACTGATTTTGTTACGAATGCTTCTCATGAGTTGAGAACACCGGTAACAGCTTTAAAAGGGTTTTCAGAGACATTACTGGATGGAGCAATGGAAGATAAAGCGATTTTGAAACAATTTTTAGAGATTATGCTGGAAGAAAGTACTCGGCTCGACTTGTTAGTAAATGATATTTTAGAATTATCTAAACTTGAACAAAAGCAAGTTCCGATTGCTTATGAAGAAGTGGTGGTTAAAGAGGCTGTCTTATCTACATTTAAATTAGTAAAACAAAAAGCTGAGCACAAACAAATCACTTTGAATTTGCTTGAAGAAGATACGGTCAAAATTGAAGGAGACAAGGATCGTTTGAAACAGATCTTGGCTAACTTGATTGATAATGCCGTTATTTATACACAAGCTGGCGGAACGATCACCGTAACGCTCAAAAAAACAAAAGAGCATGCTCTTATCACAGTCAGGGATAATGGAATGGGGATTCCTGAAGACGAAATAAATCGTATTTTTGAACGTTTTTACCGTGTAGACAAAGGACGAAGCCGCAATTCGGGTGGAACCGGATTAGGTTTATCGATTGTAAAATACTTGGTTGAGAACTTTAATGGAACGATTGCTGTAAGGAGCAAAGTTGGGTTGGGAACCACTTTTACAATCACTTTTCCGTTGCATCATCTTTAATCATCANNAGAAAAGCGGAAGGTCGCTTTTTCTAGTCTATTTTTTTATAGAATGATTGGAGTGTCAAAGAATAGGGTTTTATAAGCTGTTTCTGCTTTTAATGTCTCGCGGGTCAATGAATGACAATGTTCCACACTTTTTCTGATCTTTACAACTTTGCAATTCATTTACAAATGTCTACAGAAACATTACATAAAGAGAGAATAGAATTAACAGACAACCTTTACTATAGAGATGTGGACAAGTCGAAAAGAAGTCCAACACTCAAAAAAAGGATGGAATCATATGTATACAAAAAAAGCATCAAAACTAGTGTTAGCTTCAGGAATGGGACTATTTTTAGCTGCTTGCGGCAATTCAGCTTCCGATGCAAAGGGATCAAGTACATCTGGAGGAGAATTTGATACC
>DIDU01000125.1:3357-3706 GCA_002418295.1 Carnobacterium sp. UBA5792
TTACTGAAATCACAGGGATATTAGAAGAAGATGCTGATGGCAATGAAGTAGATAATACGTATACAGAAGCAGCGATACAAAACAGTACAGATGGAGTAATGACTTCTGTCGCCGGCGATGCAACAGCAATCGGTTATATTTCACTAGGCTCATTAAATGACAAGGTTAAAGCAGTTAAAATTGAAGGAGTCGAGCCAACAGGTGAAACAGTTAAAGACGGTTCATATGCAATTGCACGTCCTTTCAATGTAGTATATAAAGATAATTTAAGTGAGATTGCACAAGATTTTTGGGATTTTATGTTTAGTCAACAAGGACAAGAAATCATCGTAAATGAAGGGTATGTTGA
>DIDU01000214.1:0-387 GCA_002418295.1 Carnobacterium sp. UBA5792
ACGAAGTAGTTGATGTTCCCATTATTTGGACAGTTGTTTCGGAATTTACAGATATTCAAGAAAAATTAGATGCGGGTGTCGATATTTTAAATATCAGCGGAGCAGCAAATACAGCTCATATTGTCCGTGAAGTTCGTAAAAATTATCCTGAGTTGCCAATTATAGCAACAGGCGGACCGACAGTAGAAAGTATTATTGAAACAATTGAAGCTGGAGCCAATGCCATTACGTATACACCGCCAAGCAATGGGCAACTATTCAGTAAAAAGATGAAAAAATACCGACACCAAGAAGAAGATGCCTACGAAGAAGAACAGGATGCGGAGTGACTCGGGTAGACACACCGTAATTTTAGGGATTTACCAGCAAGAGCATCCCGCGCATTGC
>DIDU01000214.1:394-3622 GCA_002418295.1 Carnobacterium sp. UBA5792
ATCTAAATTGCCAAGTGTCTGGGTCACACAGCTCAACTAGAACAAGATGCGGAGCGCTCTCATCCAGCTCAGTCAGAAAAGGATGCAGAGTGACCGGGATAGACGCTAGTAATTTTAGAAAAAGCATAGGAAGAAAAATTTAGCAATTAAACCTTCATTTTAGTTGGTTTCAGGCTATTACTCTAAGGAGGAGAATTTGTGAAATCTACTTCACGGAATCAAAAGAAAAAAAGCCCGTTCGGCGGTAAAATCCTTATCGTGTTACTGATCACCTTAGTTGTGATCGGAGGAGGGGCTGGTTATTATTACTGGTCAAAAGCACGGGATGAAAAAGCGGCTCAAACGACCATAGACACCTATATAACGGCTTTGAAAAAACAAGATTACTCAGCAATGAGCAAAGTCGTTTCAGAAAAATCCTTAAAAGATATTGGTTATACCAAAGATACAATGACAAAACGATACGAAACCGTGTATGGCGGAGTAGGAGTAGGAAAGTTGAAAGTCAGCAATGTACAAGTTGATCCAACTAAAGAAAAACAACAATACGCTATCTCTTATGATATAGAAATGGAAACGTCATTAGGAAAATTGGACAAACAATCCTATTCCACTACAATGAACAAAGTCGATGGCGATTATCAAATCGATTGGACGACACAATTGATCTTTCCTGACTTAGAACCAAACGACAAAATTAGTTTGACCTCTACAGTTGGCGAAAGAGGCGATATCTTAGCAGTTGATGGTTCGCCTTTGGCTACTGAAGGCAAAGGCTGGGATGCTGGAATACATCCTGCTGCTTTAGGTGAAGGAAACGAAAAAGAAACCAACTTGAAAAAAATCAGCGACACTTTCGATGTGTCTGTTGAACAATTAGAAAAAGTACTTGCAGCAGACTGGGTGACGGCAGATAGTTTTGTACCGTTTAAAGTGGTGAATGACGGTGAAACGCCAGAGGTTCCCGGGGTTCTTTACCAAGAGAAAACAATGCGCACTTATCCCTTAAATGAAGCAGCTGCTCACTTGATCGGATATGTCGGCGAAGCAACAGCAGAAGATATAGAAAAAAATCCGACACTGCAAACAGGCGATGTGATTGGGAAATCTGGTTTAGAAGCAACGTTCAATGACCGATTGAGCGGCCAAAAAGGCGGACGAATCGTTATCAATGATGAAACAGATACATTGAAAAAAGTACTGCAAGAAACAGACGTTGAAAACGGAGAAGACATCACTTTAACGATCAATGCTGATCTGCAAAAAGCGGCGTATGATCAATTGAATGGAGAGCAAGGCTCAGCAGTGTTGATGGATCCTACAGATGGCAGCTTATTGGCCTTAGTCAGCACACCTTCTTATGATGCGAACTTAATGACAGCCGGGATTAGTTCAAAAGACTACCAAAAATATGCGGACGACAAAAATAGTCCATTTTTAGCGCGGTATGCAGCCGGCTATGCTCCGGGTTCAACTTTTAAAACGATCACTGGAGCTATTGGATTGGATTCGGGAGTTACGACGCCAGAGAAGACCCATAAAATCAACGGGTTAAAATGGCAAAAAGATAGTTCTTGGGGCGATCATTTTATCGTACGTGTAGCGGATACTCCAGAAGTAAATTTGGAATCAGCTTACGTCCATTCAGACAATATTTATTTTGCTCAAGAAGCTTTAGAAATAGGTCAAAAGAAATATGAAGAAGGGCTATCCAAATTTATCTTTGGCGAAGATTTAAAACTACCAATTGCGATGAATGAAGCCCAAATTTCAAATGACGGCAAGTTAGATAGTGAATCATTATTGGCCGACACGGCTTATGGCCAAGGGCAACTATTGATGAGTCCTATTCAACAAGCTGTTTCCTATACACCTTTTGTAAATGACGGGAAACTGATTTACCCTAAATTAACCTCAGATCAAGAAGTCGCAGAACCTAAAATGGCGATTACAGCAGACGCCGCAACGACTATTAAAAATGATTTGATACAAGTAGTAGAAAATCCAGAAGGATCAGCACATAGCTTAGCTTCGATTAATCAAAAATTAGCTGCCAAAACGGGTACCGCGGAAACACAAGACGCTGAAAATGCAGATGAAGAAGCAGCAACAAATGGGTTCTTGCTAACCTTTGATGCTGAAAATAATAGCTATCTAATGGTAGCAATGATTGAAGGGAAATCGAGCGGAGATGTAGTCACTACGATGAAGCCCGTCTTGGAGCAAATGGAAAGCTTATTAAAATAAAAAAAGTTGTTGCTATGGACTAAAAATTATGGTATGTTTTTCCTAATCGAAAAATGTAAAATTTAGGAGGAGACCGGGCTTTATGAATTCAGACCCCGACAGTCAGTCGATGGTAGGACAGATTATACTCATTATTGTTTTAACCGGAGTCAATGCTTTCTTTGCATCCGCAGAAATGGCATTTGTATCTCTAAATCAAGGGAAATTAAGAGAAAAAGCAGCATTAGGAGATAAAAAGGCCGTTAATGTTTTAAACTTATTGGCAAATCCAGATAACTTTTTAGCTACTATTCAAGTAGCTATTACCTTAGCAGGATTTATTTCAAGTGCTTCAGCCGCTACTAGTTTTGCTTCATTGCTGGAACCGTTCTTGGTCAGCATACCAGGAGGCAAACAATTGGCAATTGTCATAGTAACTGTTGTCTTGTCTNNTCACTGCTGGACCTATTAAAATTGTTCAGACATTAGCTATACCATTTGTTAAATTGCTTTCTTTTTCTACAAGTGCCTTGAAGAAACTAACGCCAATTGATTTTTCTAAAAAAGAAGAAAAAATGACGCGTGATGAATTTCGTTCATACTTGGAAAGCAGTCAAAAAAATGGAGCTATTGATGTTGAGCAATTTACAATGTTAAAAGGTGTCCTGTCAATGGATACAAAGATGGCCAGAGAAATCATGGTGCCCCGGACTGATACCTACATGATTGATTACGAAGATGGGAATGAAGAAAATATCCCTTTATTATTGGACTGTACCTATTCCCGTGTACCCGTTTATGTAGGGGACAAGGATAATATTATCGGGATAGTCCATGTAAAGAATCTATTGAAAGCTTCCAGAACGACAAGTCTGGATGATATTGACATCAAAGACGTCTTGAATCCGCCTCTATATGTGCCGGAAACTATTTTTATGGATGATTTGCTCTATGAGTTAAAACGAACACGTAATCAGATAGCGATTTTAAATGATGAATATG
>DIDU01000109.1:0-1317 GCA_002418295.1 Carnobacterium sp. UBA5792
AGCCGAACAATTTTCATACCATTGCTTATTAACTGCGCTAACGTTTCTTTATTATTACTTGCTGGACCAATTGTACAAATTCGATCGATTGTCACTTTTATCACCATCCTTTTTCATTATGATTCCCATAAACCTTCATTACACTCTCAACGTAAAAAAAGCCTACTCACACAAGTAGGCTTTTGAAACTACGAAAGTTTCGTCAATAACTGATTTAAATCTTTTTTCGTTTTCGTCGTTAATGACTTCATTTTAGTAATATCTATCTTTTCTTTCTCCGCTCCTACAATTAATGGATACATACTTTGTCCGATTGTTTTATATTCAGCTGGGTGTGATGTTTCTGANNGCATTAATTTGTTTTCCAAGTTTATTTACTGTTTCTAATTTCGGATTAGCAGCTAATTGCTTATCTAAGCTATCAACTAATGCAGCAACTTCTTTCACACTCGTTTTCACAACTACACTTTTCTTAGGATCTTTCGTTGTTTTTCCGTCTGAGTTTGTACTTGTACTTTGATCTGTTGTTTTCCCACTAGTCGTTTGATCATTCGTCTTTCCTGTCGTCTCTTTTTCTTTTGTTTTCCCATTCTCGTTTTGAGTTGACGTTTTACCGTTACTTTCTGTTCCTGATGATTCTTTCGTGTTTTTTGCATCTTTATCTGTTTTCTCGTTGGAAGAAGTATTTGTTTCTTTGTCAGTATCTTTCGTTGTTTTTGACGTTTCATCTGTACTTGTCGTTTTTACTTCTCCTTCATTTTGCGCAGTTACTTGCTCTTTCTTTTCTGTTTCTTTATCTGCTGACGGACTACAAGCTGCCATAGTAAGCATTGTACCAATTGTTATCGATGCGATAGCGACCTTTTTCATTTTCATATAAATCCCCCTATGTTTACTTAATTTATCCTCCCCTTTACGATTCGATTTCCCCTTAAAAAATCCCTTTTCATACGAATTACCATCTTTCCGACAGTAATCTTCATAATAATACGTACAAAAACTGATAAATCAATTTGAATATTCGAGTTTCTTCTACTTCATTTTTCTTCTCTGTAGTAAAAGAAAAAGAGTATATNNTATTTTTATCTTTCTTGACATTTTATTTATACAAAAAAATAAAATTTTCTTTCGTTTTTTTGTTTCTCAACAATTGTTAACATAATATATTTATGAGTAACCACCATTCGAATGAATAACTTGCCCAGTAATCCATTTCGCTTCTTCACTTACTAAAAAAGATATTAAGCGCGCAGCATCCACCGGCTCTCCTACTTTACCTTGCGGGAACTTCCATACTAAATGATGCTTCAGCTCCTC
>DIDU01000109.1:1471-3200 GCA_002418295.1 Carnobacterium sp. UBA5792
TTCGTTGCTGCGTATGCTAATTCATCAGGCATCGGCCCTAGTGACTGCCCTGAAGTAAGGTTAATAATACTTCCACTCGCCTTGCTTGCATACTGTTTTATAAATAATGAACTTAATAACATAGTAGCCCGAACATTAACCGTATAATGTTTATCTAACTGTTCTACATTTAATTCCTCAATTCTCGTATGAGTAGCATACGCTGCATTATTAATTAAAATAGATGGATCACCTAACCGTTCTGATACCATATAAAACAAACGATTGGGCGAATACGACTGCGATAAGTTGATTTCTGCCATTTCACATCGAACANNCAAGCACCTTGCATACAACTGCACCAATTCCATTCAGACGAGTGGCCCCTGTTACAATTGCTATTTTCTTCACCTTTTCTCCTCCACCTATGGATAAATCCTCTGCACGAATACAGAGGATCTATCTTTTTATTCAATATTTGACAATATACGTTCTGCACCTAATTTTAAAATTTTAATAAAGATATAATTTACAATCGTAAACATTACAAATAAAACGATAAACATAACCCACAGTCCCACTTGAAGGAAGAAGTATAATAGACTTACTCCCGCTACAATAACTAAAGCTATTAAAATATTAGCTAAAAAATTCCACAAAGTTGTATAGCGACTCTTAAATAATTTCTGCTCTGTATCCCAATGTATATCTGCAGTTTGTGCATCCCAGCGTGTACCAATTAAATTAATTAACAGTAAGCCGTTCGCACTTAGTAAAAACCACAGTAACATGAAAACAGGAGAAATTCCCGCTACAACTGCCATCGTAATACCGAACACTGCTAAAATAATTACATTAATTAACCAGGCAGTGATTGCTTTCGCAAAAAAGATATCTGAAGCCTTTACAGGTAAATATCGATTCACAAACCAAGAGCTTCCATCTCGCGAAAATGACGTTGTTGCGATAACGTTACTTCCCATTAAGAATAAAGAGGCACAAAGGCCAACACCAATTGCAAGTCCTGCTGATTTTGGATTATCAATATATCCCGTGATCCATTTTAAATTCCCATCTTGCACGAATAAAATGAAGAACAACATAATCGGCATAACGAAAGTTTGTACGATACAATTTAAGAAAAATTGTGGTGTACGGAATAACGTTTTAAATTCTTTTTTCACATACGCTTTCAAATGTGAACTTTGTACCGTTGATTTCTGTAAACCTTCCGACGTAATAACTTCTTTTTTTGCTGTACTCGTTGAAAGTCCAATAACCCCTTTTAAATATGTACGCTCTGCAATGTAATAAAACAACACAAAAAATACAAATGAAATAACTGCAAAGATTATTACGTATAAAGGACCCTTCCAATTTGCATTTTCTACTAATGCTACTGCTCCAAAATATGTAGTTGGAAAATAGTTTGTCATTTGTACTAAAAGAGAAGACTGGTTGTTTGCAAGGTAATCCGCAATTGCATCTTCAGAAAACGAACTTTTATTTTTCCACTGCAAAAATACGTTAATTCCTACAATAAATAGTATACTTACGATTCCAATAAATATATTGCCTCGATCTTTATTTTTCGCTATATTTGTATACCTCATAATAACTGTCATCAGTAACGAAGCTAGTACTAACGGCACAATCGGGAAGAGTAAGTAAATGAAAATCATATATATGTAATATGTAATAAACGCTCCACTTTTTAATCCGTAAGTAATGAAGATTGGTAGTAAAATAA
>DIDU01000209.1:0-235 GCA_002418295.1 Carnobacterium sp. UBA5792
TAGAAAAATGATCAATTGCTTGAATAGAAAGTTCCAATGATTTTATTCTTCTTTCTAAAAGAGTTCTTTGAGGACTCCCGAGCTTTGACTTAACATAAATCTTTTCAATTGATGGAAGCAAACCGATTAGAACATTTCGAGCGTCTGCTAAATCCTCTTGCGTGTAATGATGGGTTTCTTGATTCCAAATACTTTCTAACATAGCTAAGCCGATACTAGCTGCTTTGAGTCTTTT
>DIDU01000209.1:418-679 GCA_002418295.1 Carnobacterium sp. UBA5792
CTTCTTTTTTCTCGTTAAAATACCTACATGGATAAGTTGTAAATATTGTATATTTTATGAACAAAAAACGTACAAGCAGCATAACTTGTACGTTTTTAACCAGTAAGGTAATAAAGTAATAGTTTTCGAGTCTTTTCATAATTCATGAAATCTCTATACAAAATGGGATACTTAACAATTTCTGTTTCTAAAAAACGATATTGCGGAAACCACTCAAAAAACGATTTTCTTAACCACTTTATTTGTTGAAACGTAATGTTC
>DIDU01000209.1:729-2952 GCA_002418295.1 Carnobacterium sp. UBA5792
TTCTGTACGTTTCCATTTAGTATAGAATTTAAAGTAGCTGCTGTATGCATCCAATAATGATTAAAATCAGCGTTTATACAATCATCTTCGGTAAATTTACTTTTTAAGTCTCGCTGCAATTTTGCTGTAGCACGATAAGGAAACGGTTTATACAGCAGACTAGGCATTTTCTGCAATTCATTAAAAATAACCCTTTTTCCTAACTTCAACTTTCCACCCCTTTATTTCTCTATCCAATTTAATAAGTTTTCATAATGATATTGAGCATCTGTATAGCCAAGATTATATAAATTAACGAGCTTTTCTTTACTTCTTTCTATTCCGCTTATTGGAAGCTGTACGCTAGGCTGAATAATATAAAAGTTGTCTTTTTGTTTTATTTGATTCATATAAGATATCGTCTCATTATAAAAACGATAATGTTCAACTAAAGATTCTGCGATATTTGGATATTTCCTATATAAAATTTTAGCTAGGCCAGAAAATTTATTTCGCTGTTTCTCATATCCTTCTGGTTTTGTCATAATTACAACGTTCTTTTCATAACCATCAGTTTGCGCTTTTAAAACTGGTATAGGATCTATAATTCCTCCATCTAGCAATTTTCGATTATCATATTCTACAGCAGGTGCTATAAACGGCACTGAGCTAGATGCACGAATGATTTTTAAAATATCATTTCCATGTTCTGCTTTATTATAATAAATAGCTTGTCCTGATTCGCAATCAGTCGTTCCTATAACAAACTGTTCATTTGAGTTTAAGAAAGTTTGAAAATCAAATGGTATAATTTTATTAGGTACTTCATCAAATAAAAAATCCATTCCGAATAATTCACGTTTTCGAATTAAATTTCGATAAGATATATAACGATGATCTGCTACTAACTCTGTATTTACTTTTTTATTTCTCCCTTTTTGACGTGATAAATAAGTTGCTCCCATACAAGCTCCAGCGGATACACCAACTACTNNTCCCTCTGCTTTTTTTTTCTTACTTACATATTAGCATAAGATATTAAGATGAGGTTATATAAATGAATTGCAATAATAACCAGAAACTACTAAAGTAATATCATAATTTCTTAGTAAATAGCATGGTACAATATAAGTAATACATTCCACAAATAATGGAGGAGGAATTTCCTATGGGTTTATTTAGCGGTATTTTAGGAAATGCATCAAATACGAGTACAGAAAGTGTAGAACGTGATTTAGAGAAGATTATGCTAGACGATGAGAAAGTTGAACATGCTTATAAATTAATTCGTGATTTAATCGTATTTACAAATCGTCGTCTTATTTTAGTAGATAAACAAGGAATATCAGGTAAAAAAACTGAGTATCATTCTATCCCTTATAAAAGCATTACACAATTTAGCATTGAAACAGCTGGGCATTTTGATTTAGATGCAGAACTTAAAATTTGGGTATCTAGTTTGAGTACACCAATTACGAAAGAATTTAAAGGTGACGATAGTGTTTTAAGCATTCAAAAAGCGTTGGTAACATATACGACGAAATAGTGTATTTTTGCATGTTTATTCATTTTAAAAATTACTAATCCGATTATTTTGGAAGAATATACATTAAAATTGTATATTTAATCTAAAATAACATAAAAAGGTAAAGCGTATTTTAAACGCTTTACCTTTCTTTTTTGTAATAAATAAGTGTAGTTTTATCATTTAATTTCTTAGTTACTTCTGTTCTTTTATATCCCATCTTTTCGTATAGAAAACAATTTCTTTCTTCTTCTAAAATCGTAGCAAGTTCAAAACTTCGTGCTTCTGGAAACATCTCTTCAATTAAAATAAGTACCTTCTGAGCAATTCCTTTCCCTTGATAGATTGGATGAATAAACATTGGACTGATCCAAAATTTATAAGGTAGTTCTTTTTGGGATATACATATCGCTCCAACAAGTTTCGAATCTATTATCATCTTATAAAAATTACTGCTGGGATTATTTATTCTAAATATAGTTTTTTCAATAGATTCATTTGCTGGGTTTGTTTCATAGTCTTTATATTTATGTAATAAAGGGTTAAATGAGTCTATTTGCATTTGAAATAAAACTGCTGCATCACTTTCTGTTGCCTTCTCTAATGTAATCTCCATGTTACCAATTTAGTCGTTTTCTTAATGAAGTTATATGAGCTGTATGATGACGACCATGCCATGCATATAGTCCAATTGCAGCAGCAAGTTTTGTTTCACCAGT
>DIDU01000209.1:3048-3271 GCA_002418295.1 Carnobacterium sp. UBA5792
CTGTCCATCCACCAACGCGGTACGGTGTGTCTAACTGCTTCTGATCTAAATCTTTAATAGCTTTCGTTAGTTCATTAGGTAAATCTTCAATTTCTTGAATCCATGTATCTATCATTTCTTCCGTTATAGGACGTTTGTATGTAAATTGCCCAATTGGATATCGTAAATCATTCATGAATAAGTCCCCCTTCTTATAAGCGCGAATTATTTCTCCAAATATAAT
>DIDU01000063.1:0-216 GCA_002418295.1 Carnobacterium sp. UBA5792
GGATCGTTATACAATACCGGATAATCGTTTTCGTAATCCAGTTCATAAGTCACATCAAACATACTGGCAATTCCATCTAATTTTGAACGGATCTCTTTTTCAATCAATGTTCTGGTTTCTTCCGTCATTGATCGAACATCTCCTTCAATAAAAACAGAATCTTTGATGACATTAAAAGAACCGCGCCCATCAAAATTTCCAATCGTGATTGAACCC
>DIDU01000063.1:275-4176 GCA_002418295.1 Carnobacterium sp. UBA5792
TGCTTTATGTGGGGAAGAACCATGTCCCCCAACTCCTTGGATCGTCACGTGAAAATTGGCACGGCCCGTTTGTACGTTGCCTTCACGGTAAAATACTTTGCCGGCTTCCATTTCAGACATCACATGAATCCCCATTACGTTGTCTACTCCATCTAATGCGCCATCTTTGATCATACCGATTGCTCCACCTGGTGGAACCTCTTCAGCTGGTTGGTGTAAGATAACAACTTTTCCTTCCAACTGTTCTTTCATTTCAATTAAAGATTCAGCTAAAATCAACATATAGGCTGTATGCCCATCGTGACCACATGCGTGCATCACGCCTGGCGTTTGAGAAGCAAATGGCAAATCAGTTTCTTCTTGAATAGGCAATGCATCAAAATCAGCACGAATCGCAAGGGTTTTACCTGGTTTTCCGCTGTCGATCGTCACTACGATGCCTCGGCCTCCAACATTGGTACGAACTTGGCAGTCTTTGCCTTCATAAAATGCTGCGATATAGTTAGCTGTTTGTTCTTCTTGAAAAGATAGTTCTGGATGCATATGCAAGTAACGATAGATTTCAATCATGTGATCATGTTTTTCAGATAATTTATTAAATAATTGCGCTTTGATTGTTTCGTTCATATTCTCTCTCCTTTTAATTTTATGTCTTATTTTTGTGGTTCCTCATCAGCACTTATCTAGTATACTGCCTTTAAAAAATAAAAAAAGGACGTTTATTACGAAAAAAATCCGTATTTTTGCTATCTTTCTTTAAAAAATAATGGAGAAAGCAATTAACAAGGGGATGTTTTTGTCATAAAGCCCTTTCAATATTTTACTGTTACCAAATCTCTCTAATTAAGGACACAAAAAGACACCCACTGCTCAAAAATTAAACAGTGGGTGTCTTTTGTATTGCTTAATGTATTTTTTAAAATGATTTGGCACAGCAACTAAAAGAAACAAAAAATTTTACTTCTAACCAATCGCTTTGCGGAATTCAATCAACTGGATAGCATTGCTTGCCATTGATGCAAAGAAGCCCCAATTTCCATCAATCACTTCATCAATGATCTCTAACCTAGGCAGGGAAGAGTTTGAGATATACTCAATCGCTTCGTAATCCACCCCATATTTGCTGTTTAGTTGTCCCCATTTAGTATAAAGACCGCCATTTTCACTATCAAAATAGTATTTTCGAACTTGGTAATCTCCTGGATCCATCCCTACCAGTTGAACATGAAGTTCTTTTTGATGGTTCCGCATAAATAACTCATCAACAGAATAGCGAGGATTAAAATTTTTCTCATTGAAAAGAAGCAGTTGATAGCCTTCCTCGTTCTGAGTCATAAGATAATCTTCTCCTTTTGCACTTAATTCGCCATATAAGCGCTCTTTAAGCATCATTGTAAAAAACGCAGGACGTCTGCCATTGTAAAAGTGGAATAATTCCAGCCCGTCTACTAATAAATCGCGTCTTCCACTAATTCGTTCATGAATTTCATTATTTATCCAAAAACCTAATCCTTCCACTTCAGAACCCAAATCCAGAACCGTTTTTAAAATCAATGCTCCTCTAAAAAAGGTTCCATTTGTATAGCGAGTATTCCCAGTCAGCGTATTCCAACTTTCCAAATAAAGTGGTTTATTTAATTGGTGCTTTTTTAGGAACCGTTTCATTTTCAGTGTTTTGTTTAAAATATAATCTTGGCTTTCGAGAAAATTTTCATCGCTAATTTTGGAAAAATCAATCGCTTCATTCTGATCGGCATTATAACAAATAAATTCGATNNGATTAAATTGCCATTGATGGTGTACTGAAAGATTGTCTTTATCTTCATTGTAGGGAAAGAACGTTCCAATCTGCATTTGAGTAGTGTATTTTTTTATAATATTATACAATTTCAGATAAATCCGTTCCAATTCCTGAGACAGAACCATTGTTTCTTTAGGGACATAGTAAAGTATTTAACATTGTTCAACAAATTTCCGACCAAATACTTGCATGGCATGAACAATAAATTTATCAAGCTCACTAAAAAAGTATGTTTCATTATAGATGACTTCTTTGTAGGGTATTCTTAAAAAAAGGCTGATTTCCTGCTCCTTTAAAAATTGCAAAGCTAAATCGGAATTCGCATATTTAGGCGTAGTCGGTATTAATTCATCCGTTTCTACTTCAGGAGTCAAGGTTCCACCCGTAATCAGATGNNAAAATTGACTCTTACTTTTTTCTTTGTTAGAAGAACTTGTTGCCGAACATTTTCGTTTAGTAATTCCTTCAAATCACCTATAAATAAAATGTGTTTTTCTTCTTTCGTTGTTTCGGAAAGTCCTTGTTGTCCGACTTTTATTTTTCGCTCTTCAATGGGGATTTCATGTGCTAATAAATTTTGGCTTGTTGTTCCTTCTAGATATTTAGCCAATTGAATGAGTACTTCCGGCGATTCAGCAACTCGTTTGTCTTCCAACTTATTTAATGGTGTTTCTTGTTTCTTCAACTCCTCATTCCGATGCATTTTGCGGTATTGTGTCGGAGTCTGATTGTATTCTGCTTTGAATGCTGCTGCAAAATTTTTAGCTGTTGAAAAGCCATTCTTTACAGCAATCTGAAATAAATTATCTGTTGAATACAGCAGATCTTCTACGCTGTGTTTTAGCCGAATGGATTTTTGGTACTGCAAAAATCCCATTCCTGTCGTCTGTTTAAAATAACGCGATAAATAGGTCGGCGATAGGTATTCGCTCTCAGCTACTTCTGCTAATGTTAACGGCTCAGCATATTCTAATTCCAGCATTTGAATGATTCGTGTGATGCGTTCATCTTTATTTTCATTACTGTTAGAATTCAAATTTTCTGACTTAAAGTAGCGAGTGATCAAAAGCATCGTTTGATATAATGCACTTTTCTCTTTTAGAAAACTACCTTCTTCTTTACGTAAATTAGCGATGACCAATTCAGCTAAAAGCCGACGCAAACCGGCTATGATGTTTTCTCGCCCAATATCCAACTCTTTTGAATAACATTCAAATGAATAATGGAAATACTTTGGATAATGCATAACAAAAAAGTGGCTAGAAATACTCAGACTAATCATAATGTTTTCTTTGCTTCCTGAAATAGAATAATAGTCTTTTCGATTAATAATCAAAATATCATTTTTTTCTAAAAAGTAACTCTTGCCATTAACGATTGCTGTTGACGTCCCTTTGATTAAGAATAATATCCGTAAGCCATAGTATTGTTGTGTTGCCGAATAGGCAATATTTTCTATTGTAATCTCATAATCCGCCGTACTATCTTTTGCCATCAACTTTCTCCTTTTGAGTATTTATCCTTTATTATACACCATTTCACTAGTGCTAACAGATAAAGAGATAGCATTGAAATGATNNCCTTCATGTTGTTCTTCAACTACATCATTAATTCGTTTTAAAAATAATAGACAAAACATATAACTTTTATAGTCATTTGAAACATTCAATCTACGTAATATATTTGTAGATTCCTATAAATGAAATCTCATTAAATATGATAACGTTTGTTCTATTTATAAAAAATAAAAACCGACAAAGAAATTTTGCCGGTTTACATCTATCTTGTTGTTAGATTTAACGTTCAATTTATTTTTTTAATAACGAAGCAGCTGGCTCATCAATGATAACAATAACATTCTCGTGATTTCTTAAAGCAGTAACAGGACATTCTGGAGTAATTTCACCTTCTAAAAATGCTTTAACTGCTTCAGCTTTATGCGCACCTGAAACTAATAACAATACTTTTTCAGCATCTAGAATTTCTTCAAATCCCAGTGTAAACATTTCAGTTGGTGCTTCTTCTCGAGTGATACCATATTCTTTCATTGTGCTTTGAATAGTTGATTCTTCATGCTGAGCCAAAAACATGGTGGAGTCA
>DIDU01000063.1:4207-8172 GCA_002418295.1 Carnobacterium sp. UBA5792
CAAGTCCTAATATTTGAATATCTCTTCTGTTTTGAGAAAGAAGCTCTTTATATCTTTCAATCTCTTGATCAGGGTTGTCCGTTTCTCCATTGATCAAGTAGGCTTGTTTAGGTTGGCTTTGAATTAAGTTAAAAAGGTTTTCATACATATAGGTCCGAACAGTATAAACAGCATTTTTTGGACCTACATACTCATCTAGATTGAAAATGGTAGATGTACTGATATCAAGACCATTGTTTATCCCTTCTACTAAATACTTAAATAATCCTCTAGGTGTGCCTCCTGTATTTAAAGAAAGTATCGGTTCTTTATTTTCTTCAATGACTTCTTTTAATTCTTCAAACGCCTTTTTCGACATTTCGTCATAATCTTTTACAAAAATAGTTTTCATATCTTTTTATCCTCCAAGTTGCTTCAACTTTATAGTCATTATTATGAATGAAGCCGTTGTTTTTTATTTTATTCTACTTATTTTTGAGCTCTTATTTCTTTTTTTAGTGACTGAGCTGCTTTTTCAACTTTTCCGCCATAGACCACTTGAATATTATTTTGATCAATTTTAACTAGTCCCATTGATCCTGTTGAGGCTAGCAAACGTTCATTGACAACAGAAGTGTCTTTTAATACTAAGCGTAAACGTGAGATACAGTTATCAATTTCAGCAACGTTTTCTCTACCGCCTAATGCACTTAAAATAGTTGCTCCTAAGTTATCATCTGATGCAATAATTACATCTTCTTCAGCATCTTCTTCAATGGTGGTTCTTCCAGGAGTTTTCACGTCAAAACGTTCGATAACGTATTTGAAAACAAAGTAGTATACAACTGCGTAGATTAACCCTACTGCCACACACAAATACCATCTAGTNNGTACCTTGCAAAATACCGAATATGGTTAAATCAATCATACCACCGCCGGCATTTCCTACAGCAACGTTCATTAAAGTCATCAATAGGAAAGACAACCCTGCCATAAATGCATGGAATATCCAAAGAATCGGAGAGATAAAGATGAACGCGAATTCAATCGGTTCAGTTATACCCGTTACAAATGAAGTTAACGCAGCAGCAAAAAGCATTCCTTTAATTTTTGGTCGTTGTTCTAAATAAGAAGTTTTATACATTGCGTAACATGCTCCAGGCAACCCGAATAACATAAAAGGATGGTACCCTTGAGTTAAGAATCTTGTTGATTGTCGCAATATATCCAAATTCATGTTTGGAGAAGCCATTTCAGCATTAAAAATAGATAAAGCTCCTGAAACCGTTTCTCCATCTACTGTAGCAGTTCCGCCAAGCGGAGTAAAGCGAATCAATTGATTTAATACATGATGTAATCCAGTTGGAATCAATAAACGTTCTGAGAAACCATAAATGAAAGAACCAAAAGCACCTGATTTTCCAATCAAACTACCTAACCCATTGATAGCTGTATTGAAGAACGGCCATACAAAGTAAGAAAGAATAGAAAGAAATGGAATCGTTAAAATAATGACGATTGGAACAAATCGATTTCCACTAAAAAAACTAAATGCTACAGGCAATTGTTTTGTATGGTAACGATTGTGAATAAAAGCTGTCCAAAGACCAACTACGATCCCTCCGAAAACCCCCATCCGATAGGTAAAAATACCGAGCATCGTTTCATAGACACTCCCAATTTCTACTGCATGGATATCGCTTGTTCCATGACTTGTTAAATACTCAACAGAAGTAGTATCAGCTGTAATATTATTCAGTTGCAATAAATAATTAATGACTACATGAAATAGAACAAATCCAATAACGACTGAAAATCCAGCAATTTCTTTATCTTCTTTCGCCATGCCTGTCGCAACAGAAATAGCAAATAAAATTGGCAGTAAGCCGAACATTGTGGACACAATCGCTTGTACTCCGCCTATAAACGTTTGAATTGCATGAGCATTAGATAGTCCTTCGCCGACAATAGCCGGATTTNNGTAAAATAGATACAATTCCTAATAACATTCCTGATGCTACAATAATGGATAATGGGCCCATCAAAGTTTTTCCTAATTTTTGAATCTGTGTTCTCATTTTCTCCCACCCTCTTTAAATTTAATAGAATAACCTAAGATACAATAACAAGATAAAACATCTTCCTCCTTATCAGTAAACGTTTACAGTCGACTTGCTAAATAAAGGTTATCATCCTATACGAAACTTATCAATCGCTTTCATACAGATAAATTCACGAACCAGAACACGGTTTTTGATTCATTTCCTGAATGATTATTCAGGTTTTTTCGTCTTGCTCTATTCTTTCAGTGGATGCAAAAAAAGATTGGCAACAATCAATGTTGCCAATCTTTGCGTCATTCTTTTATTTGTAAAAATAGACTCATTTAACTATTCAGAAGTTATTCTTCTTGAAGAAAGGACTGTGAATGATCTTTACTGTGATTAATGAATCCTTCATACAACAAACTTAAAACCAAATTCAATGTACAAAAAGAAGTATTGTTTAAATTACTGGTTTTGTTCATATTTGATACTTGATAATAAAGATTATAATCTGTCAGATAAGATAATGGGTTCCTTGAAAAAACGGTCACTGAAACCATTGGTGTTCCTTTAAGCGAGATGCTTTTAAGCACCGTCTCTATAGAATCCACATTTCCTGATAACCCTATAATAAACAATAGGTCGTCTGATGGAATACTTTGAGCAATTAATTCCAGCTCTACCTTGCTAGGGATAATAATCAAATGAATGTTACTGTTCATCAAACACCTTGAAAATTCGCTCAACATCAAGCCTTGTCCATAGCCCGTACCATAAGCAAAAATCCGTTTAGAACTAACCATTAATTCATAAATTTTTTCAGCACTTTTATCTTGTTCAAATAAACGAATAGTAGCTTTGACATCTTCTAATACAGTAGACGTGTTAAAATAATCGTTGCTGGAAACTTTAGTGTTTTCTATTCTTTTAATTTCTTCTTTTAAAAAATAGCGAAATTCGCTATACCCTTTAAATCCAAGTTTTTTAACCATACGAATAATTGTTGAAGCTGAAACATTCGAGTATTGAGCAATTTCAGATACCGTTTTGTCTCCGCATAATTCAATGTTTTGACTAATAAAACTGATAACATACAAATCATTGTCATTTAACGAGTCGTAATATTTATTAACAAGCTGTTCGAGCCTCATGAATTAGCCGCCTCCTCTACTAACTAAATCTTAATACACAAATCAGTTTACCACATGGAGGGAGCTGATTAAAAGATTGAATCTGTTTAAGCGCGTGCTTCGAAGAACAATACGGTTTTCCTAATCCACCAGTATTCTAATACGCTGAAAGTTAATTTTATTTGCTAAAGCTTCTTGCTGCTTTCAAGCAATTTTCATTCTATAAAGCAAAACTAGATCTTACTCTGTTTGAAAACACAGTAAGATCTAGTGAATCAGGAGTTTTATTCAATTTAAATTTATTTATTAAAACTATTTAAACAATATCTTAATCAACTTAGTTTTCTACTTAATTATTTTCCATACAAATATCCATCGTTAAGTTTAACAGCACATCTGCTCCTTTTTTCAAGTCAGCATAATCTGTCCATTCATCTGGATGATGCGAGATACCGTCTTTGCTTGGAACATAAATCATATTGGTAGGAGCAAAATCAGTCATGATCATAGCGTCGTGTCCAGTTCCATTATTAATGATTGCATGCGAATAACCTAATTTATCGCAGATTACCTTCATTTTCTCTACATTTTCAGCATCCATCACGCTTGGCGGAGTTGGGTTTGGATAGCCAATACGAGCCATTTCTAGCAACTCAGTTTGAACTCCCGTTTCTGCTTCGATGTCTGCTAAAACTTTCTTGATTTCTTCTTTTAGATTAGTGCTGTCAAGAACTGCTTTATCAAATGTTCTAATTTCCACTAATGCTTGTACATAATCCGGAATAAACTGATTAGAGTTCGGAGAAATATC
>DIDU01000063.1:8205-13675 GCA_002418295.1 Carnobacterium sp. UBA5792
CCTGATCCTAATCCTTTCATGATCTCGTTAACAGCGATAACAAATTTCGAAGCTGCTACTAATGCATCTTTGCGTGTGTCCATTGGAGCGGTAGAATCTTCTAGCTCTCCATGGAATCGTACTTTATAACGGCCAATTCCTGGCAAATATTCAATCAAACCAATATCAACATTGTCTTTTTCTAAAATGGGTCCTTGTTCAATATGCAATTCTACGAAATTCTTAATTGATTTTGGCGCTCTTTTAGCACTTTCTAAATCAGGAACGAGTCCATATTCTTTCATCGCTTCTAATTTTGTTTGTCCATGACGGTTTTTAACTGTCTCAAGTTCTTTTTTCGTCATTGTGCCTACCATCGCACGCGAGTTGGAGACACCAGTTCCTGGGCCAAATGTTTCGCCTTCTTCTGCATTCATTAAAATCAACTCNNAACTCAATCGGGTAATCGTTTTCAATGTTATTTTCTAATAAAACACGCATGGTTTCTAATGCAGAAATGACCCCTGCTGCTCCATCAAAAGCACCACCATTAACAACTGAATCATAATGAGAACCAATCATAACAACTGGGGCATCTTTTAACTTTCCTTCTTTACGGCCGAATAACGTTGAGAAACCGTCTTCCCAAATGGTTAAGCCAAGCTTTTTCATTTCATTGATTAAATACTCTTTCGCTTGCTGATCTTCTTTTGAATAAGCGGAACGAGTAACTCCATTTCCAGGTGTCGCATTAAAAGTCGCCAAGGTTTCAATATTTTCAATAATTCGCTCTAAATTTGTTTCCAACATGTGATACGCCTCCGGTATGTTAGTTTATTTTTCTCAAACTCATGGTAACACCGGAAAATATTGTAAACAACGTTCTGAGAGTACTAAGAAAAAATATTCACGTTTAGAATATTTTTTCTCTAGAATTATTTATATTGCCTTCCTCTAGAGTATGACTAAAGTTAATGATAAAAATGAGTTTTTCAAAAGTTAATTGTTTATTTTAAATTAACGTTTCACTGATTTTTTTGAAGGTGTATTATATACTATCTATTAAAGAACATTACCTTCCCTATGTTTTTAGCTACTAAAAATAGCTTAGTATATGAATCACTTTTATTTTCTTAAATAAATTTCTACTCAGGAGGACTTATGAAAAACTTTGTTACACAATCATGGTTATTAGAAAATAGTTCAAATGATGAGTTATTACTGCTGGACGCTCGGGCAGAATTAAANNACATGACTGGAGAAGTTGGCAATCATGGGGGCAGGCACCCGTTACCAGATATGGAAGTTTTTATTGCCGAGATGAAAAAGTTAGGGATCAGTGATTCCTCTACCATAGTTATTTATGATGATGGAAATTTGGCCATGGCGGGCAGGTTATGGTGGTTGCTAAAATACGCTGGTAAAGACAATGTATTTTTATTAGAAGGCGGCATGAAATGTTGGGTTGAGAATAGACTAGAAACTACTACAGATATTCCAGAGCCTAAACAATCGACCTCTTTAAGTTTAAATTTAGATAAAACGATGATTGCTGAAATCGCAGAGGTAAAGGCAGCTACTGCGTCAAAAGATATAGCTATTGTCGATTCTAGAGCATATGAACGGTATGCAGGACAAGTGGAACCATTGGATAAATTACCTGGACACATACCCACTGCTTTAAATTATCCTTGGATGGATTTGGTCGATGAAGGGACCATAATTGATAGTAAAGATATAAACGAAAAATTTAAACCGCTTAAAAACTACAAAGAGATTATCGTCCACTGTGGTTCAGGTATAACAGGGACAGTGAATGCATTATTCATGGAAGAAGCGGGCTTAAAGCCAAAATTGTATCCAGGCGGTTACAGCGATTGGGTTAGTTACGATGAGAATGAAGTAATAAAAGAGTGAAATAAAATATCGCGAATGGTACAGTTTGAACAGTATAAAAAAGGCTCCTCTAGAAATTCACTTCTTGAAGAGTCTTCTTTATTTTTTATTTTCCTAAAATAATTTGTCTTTTATTCTTTTATCGGACGATTGCTTTCATATAAATAAATCATTGCTGCAAGTATTAAAACTAGGATATTTAAAGTAAAGGTAACTGCATTTGCTGTTATTGGAAGAATACCAACATTAGCTATCACCCCACAAATCAGAATCAGCAGCATCCCGCCTAACATCCCAATTAGACTCATTATACTTTGCTTGATGAGTTGCGTTTCCTCCTGCCAGTCATAGTAGGCCATTCTGTTTCCAATAAAGATACCAGCTACTGCAGTAAATAACGCAAAGCTAAGCGGAGTCAGTATCACCAGGACCGTTTCGATAAAACCTGTTTTCAAGGAAATGCTAAACAAGATTGAGCAGATAATGGAAGTCGGGATAGTAAAAGTCAGGTTAGTTAGTAAATAACTATCATACAGTGTTTTCGGAGANNAATCAACCAGATGTTCTTTCCTTCTAATGCAAGTGAAACAGCGGTCGTATTTGTCATACACACCATAGCTGCAATGACATAGCCAGCTGCGTTTTTTACAATAGGCAAATAGTCAACAATATCAAGGCTCTGCAGTATTTTTTCAGGTCCAGCAATCAATGTAGCAACAGCCAACAAGATGGCAAGGACACAACCAACCAGCAAATTCGTAGCGCATACCGTAGACTTTAAAATACGCATAATGGTTTTCTTATATAAAGCCAACAGCATACTGCTCTGCTGCAATACTCCTAGTTTGTAATCCCCCTTGCTTATATGCGAAATCAAAGCTGTGTTAATCTGTTTATATTTTACAGATAATAGGCGTACAAAAAGGATATACCAGCCAATAGAAATTCCTGCAAAAAGTAAAAAAGAAAGAATTTTTCCATCTACTACTGCTTCCATGAAAAGTTTTGCTGGTGGGTATACCTGATTCAAGCTGTCAGAAATAACAGGAGCCATGGATGAAAAGGCCTCAGCATCTATATTTCCTGTCTGAGAATCTACAATTTCACCAAGACCGGTATCCGATGTTGAAAAAGTCATGGAAAATACCATGAATACTACTACAAACGTTATGGAAAGTAGTGTAGCTACTACGCTTGCGTATCTAAACTTGGATGAAATTGCTGTAATAACCGCTCCAAAAATGGCCGCCACAGTAGTAGGAATCAGGCTGGCTAAAAAGATACTTGCAATCCACATAAGATAAGAACCAAAAGCCGGCTTGGCAAACCAAGTATAGATAATTCCCATCGGAAACATCACAAGAAATGTAATGAATGTGTTCCAAATATACATATTCAAAAACCGGCTGCTGATAATCGTCCTTACTGGAACCGGCAGAGACATTACAAGATCATAATCACTAAAAGCAAAGAATTCCCCATTCGCTTTGAATAATGAAAAAAATAACGCAAATAGACTGCTGATGATCAAGGCAATACTAGGAATCAATTCTGACAATCCTAGATATGCATAACCATAGGCCATTCCGCCACAATAAACAATAATCATAATCAAACAAATAATAATAGCTGCTGTCACTGCCATCTTGCTATTTCTTTTACGTTTATCTTTTTCATAACAAAAAACATTGATACCAAGCTGCTCTATCAACCGATTTTTTGCANNTCAGCCAACTTAAATTTTTTCGTTTTATTTTTGTATCCCTATCATTCATAAGCTAATACATCCTCCTCCTTTTTTGTTTACTCATGATGATTCAGAATATCTATAAAAATATCTTCTAAGGAACTGCCCTCTTTTTCTCTCAACATTTCTTTCATAGTTCCTGCAAAAACGAGTTTTCCATGATCGATCATAGCTATTTTGTTACACAACTTTTCGGCAGTATCCAACACATGAGTTGAGAAGAAAACAGCACTTCCGCGATTGCAAAGTTCGTTCATTATTTTCTTTAATACAACGGCAGCTGTAGGGTCTAAGCCAACAAAAGGTTCATCTAATACCAGCAACTTCGGATCATGTATCACAGCTGATATAATAGCCAACTTCTGCTTCATACCATGCGAATACGAGGAAATTAGATCGCCAAGATTTCCGGTAATTTCAAACAAATCTGCATATTTTCTTACTCTCTCTTTTCGAATGGCTGAGGGAACACCAAAAACATCTGCAATGAAATTCAAGTACTGAATGCCCGTCAAATGTTCATAAAGATCTGGATTATCTGGTATGTAGGCGAGAGCCTGCTTGCATAAAAGCGGTTCTTCTTTCATTGAGTGACCATCGATTAAGATCTCTCCTTCTTCATAATCAAGAATTCCAACTATTGATTTGATTGTCGTACTTTTTCCTGCTCCATTATGACCAATAAAACCAAAAATATCTCCTACTTCTACATTAAGATTAATATTATCTACTGCTTTTTTCCCGCCTTTATACGTCTTGCTAAAATTACTGATGGTTAACATTTCCGTGCACCCTTTCTTGATTCTCAATGGTAGTTTAACAGTTATTTATCCTTTTCTATAGTCTAATTTAATTTATTCTCTTTATCTGGACATCTTTCTTCTCCAATATAGAACTATTGATAGTAGTCTTTTTCAAGAACAATTTTGATCGTCCCATCAAAGAACATAAATAAAAAAGAGCAATTGCAGAATTATTCTGAATCACTCTTGAGTATCTTCATCACTTTTGTATTCCAAGATATCACCAGGCTGGCATTCTAAAGCCTTACAAACCGCTTCTAAAGTTGTTAATCGAATCGCTTTTGCCTTTCCATTTTTCAAGATAGAAAGATTCGCCATCGTGATTCCAACCTTCTCCGAAAGTTCCGTTACGCTCATTTTCCTTTTAGCCAACATCACATCAATATTAATTATAATTGCCATATTATTCACCTCAGACTGTTAATTCATTTTCTGATTTTATCCTAATCGCTTCTTGTAGCAGTCTCTGCAGAACAGCAGCAAAGACAGCAATCACCAGTGAAGCAAAAACAGGAACCATTCCCAAAATGATGAGACCTGGTGCATCATCTAGTTCTGCTACGACATAAACAAATGGCAGAATGACCAAATATAAGCTGCTGATTGCTAATGCACAAAATTTAATATTTTTTAACCCTTTAACAGATAGATCAGAAAAAGCTTGATTCTTATCAATATGATTTAATAGTTTAAATGTTTCGTATAAAGCAATGAAGAATGGTAAAACAGATACATATATACCGGTCAAAATGGGATATAATAATTGATCATAGGCCGGACTCACTGGATTATTAATTAACCTTGTCAATCCAAATAAGCTCAATGTAAGAACCGGGAGTCCGATAAGAATAACAGCTAATTTTAAAAAGAGTGTGGTACCTTTTTTCATAACAAACACCTCATTTAATAATTATTTATTTCACTTTAACATCTTATTTATCGTTTTACAATATATTTATATTGAATTACGTTTTTCTTAAACTATCTGAAATAAACAGATACAAAAATGTTGAACAGTATGCGAGAGAGAAAATGCGATCATATT
>DIDU01000048.1:0-543 GCA_002418295.1 Carnobacterium sp. UBA5792
TCCACGAAACGTTTTACGTTATAAGTGGTTTCATCTACTTGTGCTTCAGGATCGATAATACCATATTTAGAAGTATCTTCATGCGGTACTTTCATGACGGCGATATTAGATGCATGTGTTTTATCGTATCCATTAATCAGTTGTTTTGTTAGTGGGACTTCATCTTCCATCAAATCATCGCCAAGCATTACCACAAACGGTTCATTTCCAATAAATGCTTTCGCTTGTAAAACAGCATGTCCAAGACCTTTCGGATATGACTGACGAACAAAGAACAGGTTTAACCCCGCTGTTTCTTCAACTAATTCCAATAAAGCCAGTTTGTCTTTTGCTCTTAAATTTTCTTCCAGTTCTGGATTTGAATCAAAGTGATCTTCAATAGGTCGCTTACTTTTCCCAGTTACGATCAAAATATCCTCAATTCCAGAGTTAATGGCTTCTTCTACGATAAACTGAATAGTAGGTTTGTCTACGATTGGCAGCATTTCTTTCGCCATCGCTTTTGTAGCCGGTAAAAATCGTGTTCCTAATCCTGCAGCCGGA
>DIDU01000048.1:583-1245 GCA_002418295.1 Carnobacterium sp. UBA5792
GCATTTATTTTTCCTCCAATACTTGATAGCTATCTGACTAGTCTAATAGCCTTCTGATTTTCCGCCGCGAGTCATTAATGAGGCGACAGCTTCTTTAACATCTGCTTCATTATACAATACATTATAAATTGCTGCAGTAATTGGCATCTCGATCTCTTTTTCCTGTGCCAACTCGTAAGCAGCTTTAGTAGTGGAAATCCCTTCAACAACCATTTCCATCTGGTCAAGTACTGCTGCTAAAGTCTTTCCTTGCCCTAATAGGTTTCCTGCTTGCCAGTTCCTTGAATGAACGCTGGTACACGTCACGATCAAGTCGCCTACACCGCTCAATCCTAGAAAAGTAATCGGGTCTGCACCAAATGCTACTCCTAAACGGCTGATTTCTGCTAAGCCACGAGTCATTAAGGCAGCCTTAGCGTTATCGCCATATCCTAAACCATGGAGAGCTCCAGCGCCTACTGCAATGATATTCTTTAAAGCTGCTCCAAGTTCTACTCCGATAATATCTTGATTTGTATAAATCCTGAAATAATCATTCATAAACAAATCTTGCACAAAAATTGCTGCTTCCATATCGGCTGATGCAGAAGTAATGGTCGTTAAATCTTTGACTGCCACTTCTTCCGCATGGCTTGGCCCAGATAAAGCAACGATTGCTTTTC
>DIDU01000048.1:1295-2074 GCA_002418295.1 Carnobacterium sp. UBA5792
AAAATAACAGAAATCCGCTTGTGTGTTTCTTGCTCCAGGCCCTTACTAGCATGGACAATGACTACCGGTTTTGATAAACAACCGGCAACTTTACTGGCTACCTCACGAATAGCTTTAGTCGGAACAACAAACAATACAGCATCTACTGCTTCAAGTGCTTGCGCTAAATCTGAATAAGCTTTGATTCTTGTTGAAAGAATCGTTTCCGGCAAATACAATTTATTTGTATGTGTTTGGTTGATTTCATCTACTTGCTGCTGTTTATGGCTCCATAAACGAACTTCGTGTCCATTTTCTTCGAGTACCATTGATAAGGCTGTTCCCCAAGAACCAGCCCCTAGTACAGCGATTGTTTTTGGCATTTTAGTGTGTCTCCTTTTTCCTTCTTTTATCCACTTGTTTTATGCTCGCTTTTTTTAATGCAATCCTCTGTGTTCTTTCTGTCTCTGATGAAGCTCAGCTGATTTACCCAGTCTCTTTTCTTCAACTGGTCTCTTTCACCTATTTTTCCGGTNNACCTGTTGAATAATAAGGTACCGGCGGGTAGTCTTGACGGCGAATAAACCAAATGACTAATGCAGCAATAAACAACACTACAGATAAAGCTTGAGATACACGCAACCAATCTACTAACCAAAGACTATCTGTCCGCAAACCTTCAATAAAGAAGCGGCCTAATGAATACCATAAAACATAAGTCAAAGCTACTTCACCACGACGCAACAAATTTTTTCGACGGCGTAAAAAGAGAATGACCACAAAACCAAGTAAACTCCATA
>DIDU01000048.1:2122-2518 GCA_002418295.1 Carnobacterium sp. UBA5792
TGGGATTCCCCTTTTTTTAGTAAACCAATACACCGTCAACCCACCAGCGATCAAGCCACCGTAAATCGCAATACCGCCATTCCAAATAGCTAAAATTTGATCAGGATTCTGTAAATAATATCCTAATTCAAATAGTACATAATACAAACGTGCACCAATAAACGCTATTGGCAAAGCCCACAGAGCCATATCAATAATATGATCTCCTTCAAGTCCTTTTTTTTCTGCTTCTTTCATACTCAAAAAGATAGCCACAAAGATCGCAGCAGCAATAATCACACCATACCAGTGAACTTCAAGAGGCCCTAATGAAAATGCGATTGGATCAATTGCATTAACTAAAAAATTCATTTTCTAATCCCCTTTTTCTTTTAAATCTCTTCTGAATTACGTTTT
>DIDU01000048.1:2536-3537 GCA_002418295.1 Carnobacterium sp. UBA5792
TTCAATAATAACAGCTAAGTTACGTCCCGTTTTGACTGGAATAGAAATCAACGGCACATCAACATCAAAAATACGCCTTTTTTCCTCACCACTTCCGAGGCGATCAAACTTAGTCGTTTTATCCCATAGTTCTAAATTAACGATTAGATTCACTACTTTGCTTAGGCGAATCGCTCCTACGCCAAATAAGTTAGCCACATCAATGATCCCAATTCCTCGTATCTCGATTAAATTACGTAAGATTTCAGGTGGTTCACCGACAATTTTATTTTCTCCAATCATATNNTACTAAACGATGTCCTCTTTGTATTAATTCTAACGCTGTTTCGCTTTTCCCTACACCGCTATCTCCAGTGATCATAACTCCCATACCGTAAATATCGATTAAAACACCATGGACAGATTTTCGTTCAGCTAATCTTTCTTCCAAAAAGTTCGTGACATTACTAGCTAACCGTGTAGTGGCATGCGCTGATGACAACAAAGGGATTTCTTTTTCAGAAGTGGCTTGAATCAATTCTTCCGGCAAAGTTAAATTACGCGAAACTAAAAATGCTGGAGTATTCGGTTGACACATCCGACGGAAAACCAGCAAACGTTCATCACTCGTCATTCGTTCTGAGAATGAAATTTCTGTCCTGCCGAACAATTGCAAACGTTCTTGTGGGTAATAATTAAAATAACCAGTTAATTCTAGTCCCGGTCGCGAAAGGTCATTGGTAATAATTGGGCGATTTAAAAATTCCTCTCCGTTATGTACAGTTAACTTCAGAGAGTCTACTAATTCTNNTATTCTCCTCTATGCTCCATTGAGCAGATTCTTATTTTACTTTTTTAACCCTCTGCATAAAATCTGCTTATACCTTTCAGTTTACCATTTTACCCCCTATGAATAAAGGAATTCCCCACATTTTTAGCTAAAAAAAGAAGACCAGCTTTTCCAGCTTGCCTTCTTTCTTCATTTCGTATTCTTTGGGTTCTGTCATTTTTGGTGTTGGTAA
>DIDU01000036.1:0-371 GCA_002418295.1 Carnobacterium sp. UBA5792
GATAATTGATGAAGTATGTCAAAGGTTATTTCAGTTGCCATATGATCAAAATGGTGAAATTGCAGAACAGGGTGAAGTTGTAGATGAAATTTTGACATATTGTATGAATCATCCATTTTTGAAAATGAATCCACCGAAATCAACTGGTAGAGAACAGTTTGGTGAAGAGTTTGTAAGTCAGTTATTGAAGCGGTATGAAAAGTATAGTAAAGAAAATATATTAACGACTGTCACGATGTTTACAGCAAGTTCAATTGTTTATCATTATAAGGAGTTTATTCTGCCGTATTATGAAATTGCTGAGGTAATTTTAGGCGGTGGCGGCAGTTATAATGACACACTTGTTGAAATGATACGGTATGGATTGAAGG
>DIDU01000036.1:515-801 GCA_002418295.1 Carnobacterium sp. UBA5792
AGGTGCAAAGAAATCTGTAGTTTTAGGGAATGTAACGTACCCTTCAATATGAAGAAAATGAGGAGAACGTATATGAAGTATATGATTGGAATAGATGGCGGGGGAACGAAGACAGAAGCAATTGCATTTGATAAAGACGGAAATGAACTTGTAAGAGCTACTAGTGGATTTGGAAACATATTAATAGATTTTGAAGAAGCTCTTGTGCATATTATGGAAGCGATTGATCATTGCCAGATAAGTGTAGTGAAAGAGCATTGTGTGTGTATTTGTTTAGGATTAGCAG
>DIDU01000036.1:834-2283 GCA_002418295.1 Carnobacterium sp. UBA5792
ATGAATTAACATTACGTCTAAAACAGAAGTACGGAATACAAATTGAAGTTTTTAATGACGCAATGATAGCACATGCCGCCGCTTTAGAAGGAAAGGATGGAATTTTAACGATTGGTGGCACAGGTGCGATTTGTCTAGGGAGAAAAGGAGAAGTACATGAGTATAGCGGCGGATGGGGACATATTTTAGGAGATGAAGGAAGCGGATATTGGATTGCATTACAAGCTTTAAAGAGAATGGTAAATCAATTGGATCAAGGAGTTAGACTTTGTCCATTAAGCTTAAGGATTCAAGATGAGTTTCAATTATTAACATCGTCTCATATAAAAAGACTAGTTTATAGTTCTTCAAAAGATAAAGTTGCAGCAATCGCACCATTCGTTGTTCGGGAAGCTAGAAATGGGAATGATGCTGCACATGAAATTATGATGCAAGCTGGAAAGGAATTAGCAAGGATTACAATAGATGTTTATAACAAGATGCAATTTGATTTATCAGCTTCCATTGCAGTAAGTGGTAGCATATTGCGTTTCGTTCCTGAAATATATGATGAATTTAAGAAATGCTGTGAGAAAAGCTTAGGAAAAGTTACATTTATATCACAATCACAATCTGCAGTGAAAGGAACATATTATTTAATGAAAAATACATATTTTAAAAAATAGCTGTATGAGAATTTTTGTATGATTTGTAAATATATGATGTTAAAATGTATAAAGGGATGTGGATAGAAACGTACAATATACATAGTTCTTGAATATTGTATAAGTACTCCTACGTAGAAAGTGAATGATTACATGATTAATAGTATGCAATTTTTGTATTTGGTCGCTTCTTATTTATTTGGAAACATATTGACCGCTTATATAGTAACGAAATGGAGACATAACGTTGATATTCGTGATGAAGGAAGTGGTAATCCTGGTGCAAGAAACATGGGCCGTGTGTATGGAAAAGGGTATTTCGTCGCTACATTTTTAGGCGATGCGATCAAAGGGGCAATCGTTGTTTCTATGGCAAAATACCTTTTTGAAGATTCTACATTTGTAATGCTAACATTATTGGCTGTAATAATTGGACATATTTATCCAGTTTTATTTAAAGGTAAGGGCGGTAAAGGTATTTCAACATTTATCGGAGGATTAATCGCATTTAATTATTTAATAGCGCTTACCCTTGTTGCAGTTTTCATTATATTTTATTTAATCTTTAAAGGATTTACGAAGCCAGGACTAATTACAATTGCTTGTTTACCACTTTGCATGATTTTGTATTCTTACTCAATTGTTACGACTATTTTAAGTGCACTCATCATTGTACTTATTTTATATGTAAATCGCGAATGAAATAAACATTTAATAAGTGGGGTTAATCTCCACTTATCATTTTTTATTAAATAGATAAAGGAGATAGGGCATGGGGTTAATTTATAAAGTTGCTGATCAAGTT
>DIDU01000036.1:2424-2666 GCA_002418295.1 Carnobacterium sp. UBA5792
CATAAATTGAATTATAAAACATTTGTAGAAGAAATTCCGCAACATGAAGAAACGAAAGATCGTGTTCGTATAGATCGTTTTCATGAAGAAAATACATATTTAATTTGTTTAGATGACGATAAGTTAGTAGGTATGGTTGCCATGCGAGGAAAACGACCATTCTCGTTAGATTATAAAATTTCAAATCTAGATTTTTATTTGCAAGAACATGGAGAAAACGTATATGAAATTCGTTTACTTTC
>DIDU01000073.1:0-1697 GCA_002418295.1 Carnobacterium sp. UBA5792
TTAGGATCTGCAATAGCAAAACTATTTTTTGAACAGAAATGGATTACAAAAACGGATAAGAATCGGGCTGTCCATCTTACAAGAAAAGGTATGAAGTTCTTGAAAGACGAATTAGGCATTGACATGGAAAATAAAGAAATGAAATAACCTGAGTCTATACAAATGTAGACTCAGGTTATTTCATTTCTTTTAAAAATCTTTAGTGATATTTGCGCACGACAAATTAACCTCACTTGCTTTACGGAAAGAGATTAGCTGAAAAAATAGTAGTTGAGACGATTCTATTAAATTAGTAATCATATTCATTGAAAATTATGCGTAAGAATATAGTAAATGAAGGGAGATATAAAATGAATAAAGTGAAACTGAAAGTATTTAATATAAAGTATGTAATGATATGTCTTTTATTCACAATTATATGTATTCTCACTTCATTCTTCATTTCTAGTAATTCAAACGTATTTAAATCTTATTATATTAATCAATTATTAGGAACGAATTCTACGAAAGGCCTTATGTATATGATAGGCAGTGAAAATCGTTATTTTGCCGAAGAATTTCATAAAGAAAAAGGACGAGCGTCTTTGGAATCTTTTTTACTTTCACTTTCTACAAATATTAATGTAAATGACCTCCGGAGCTTATTAACTCGAGAACTTCCAAATATGAATCAATTTTATTCAGAAATATTAATTGCCGGGGAAGGAACAGATTATACGAACATTCCTGAAGAATCCAGCATTCCTTTAGAGAATATTCAAGATAAAGGTACTNNACAAAATAACGGTGAAAATAAAGTTTTTATTTATCATACACATAGTTGGGAGTCGTTTATTCCTCTCATTCCAGGTGCTACTAAACCTGATGATGCCTCTAGTACAAATAATGAAGTGAATATTACGTTTGTTGGAAATTATTTAAAACAAAAGTTAGAAGAAAAAGGAATAGGCGTTTCACATGATACGACAAATATGAGGGACTTTCTACGAAATAAAAATTTAAACTGGGCCCAATCTTACAAAGGATCTCGTCAAATATTACAAGAAAAATTAGCACAAGATAAAAATATTATGTTTCCCATTGATCTTCATAGGGACGATGCACGAAAAAATATTACGAAGAAAACGATTAATGGAAAGGATTATGCACGACTCTATTTTATTTTAGGTCGAGAAAATCCTAACTATGAAAAAAATAAAAAAATAGTAACGGCAATCAATTCATATTTAGACGAGAAGTATTACGGTTTAAGCCGAGGCATTTTTATTAAAGATCGTAAAAGCGGGAATGGAGTATATAATCAAGATCTTTCTCCAAATGCNNCGTAGACGCATTAGTAGAAGCATTTAGCCATTATTATAATGAAGTAACTAAGAAAAATAACTAAAATAAAAAAGGAGTGACACCTAGTCGGAAGTGCTAGGAGGTTACTCCTTTTTTGTAGAAAATAAAATTACCAATAGATGTTAGTAGTTAAAAAATCTTTCTTTTCATTCTTCTTTTTATCGTTTTATAGGAGAATGCTATGCTTCTTATTTCACCCACTGTATAATAAGAAAAAAGCACGAAAAGAGGTTATCTCATGCTAGAGGTTATTGCAACATGTTTAGAAGACGTGAAACGAATTGAACGAGCTGGCGGGAAGCGAATTGAATTAATTTCATCTTATACAGAAGGCGGTTTAACGCCGAGTTATG
>DIDU01000073.1:1718-3075 GCA_002418295.1 Carnobacterium sp. UBA5792
TTCACGTTATGATTCGTCCGCATGCGAAGTCTTTTACATATACGGAAGAAGAAATTGAAATGATGAAAGAAGATATTGTAGTTGCTCAGAATTTAGGAGTAGCTGGTGTTGTATTAGGTGTATTAAATGAAAGAAATGAAGTGGATGAAGAGAAACTAGCGAATTTATTATCTGTGGTAGATGGGATAAATGTCACATATCACCGTGCAATAGACGACACGGAAAATCCAGTAGAAGCGATGAGAACGTTAAAGAAGTTTCATAAAGTGACTCACGTCTTAACTTCAGGTGGACAAGGGAATATAGTTGATAATATTCCGGTGCTTACAGATATGCAAAAGGTAAGCGATGGTCAAATTCAGCTTGTAGTTGGAGCTGGTGTAACGAAAGAAAATATAAAGCAATTGCTAAATGAAACTGGAATTTCGCAAGCTCATGTCGGTACAGCGGTAAGAGAAGGGAAATCATGTTTTGCTGAAATTGATCCTAATTTCGTACAAGAATTAGTTCAAATCATACAATAAACAATTAAGAAAGAGGAGAAACGATGAAGGAAAATACGAAGAAAGAATTATTCTCATGGGCGAAAACGATAGGATTTACCCTTGTATTAATCGCAATTATTCGCGGTGTTTTATTTACACCGTCATTAGTACAAGGCGAATCGATGATGCCCACTTTAGAAAATAACGAACGAGTTCTCGTGAACAAGATTGGTTACAGTATAAGTGGATTAGAACGTTTTGATATTATCGTCTTTCATGGAAAAGAAGGATACGATTTAGTAAAACGAGTAATTGGTTTACCAGGTGATACAGTTGAGTATAAAAATGATGTTTTATATGTAAACGGAAAAGCGATGGAAGAACCATATTTAAAAGAGTTTAAAGAAAAAGCAGCAGGCCGTGTATTAACTCCAGACTTTACGTTAGAACAAATCACAGGAAAANNGAAGGCCAAGTATTTGTTTTAGGGGATAATCGTGAAGTTTCTAAAGACGGTCGTATGTTTGGATTTATTTCAGAAGATGAAATTGTCGGAAAAGGACAAGCTGTTTTCTGGCCGTTGAAACAAGTAAGAGCGTTATAAAGAAAAAGTATGGGAGAAATATTCTTCCATACTTTTTTTATGCCTATTTATTTAAACGTTTGGTTCTGCTATAACTTGAGGTTTTGAAAGAGAACCATCATTATTTCTAAATTTTATTTTGTATTGACCTTACATAAAGGTTAAGTAGCTGAAAAATATATTGATAGAATTGAAAGAATATTTTATAATTTTAAATTATATGTTTGTTTCGAAAAACGGAATTTAAGTTCCGAAATTCGGAACAAGAGGGAGATAGAATGAGTATAAA
>DIDU01000178.1:0-1676 GCA_002418295.1 Carnobacterium sp. UBA5792
CGGCAGCTTATAACGGTTATAAAGTATACGGAGAAGATGGTGGACAAATGCCGCCTAAAGAAGCGGATGCTTTAACAACTTATGTACGAAGCATCGAAAATAACCTGACAATTGATGTAGTATCAGAAGACGGGCTGAAGGAAAAAGGCCTTCTGACGATAATAGGAGAAGAGATGGATCAGCTTTACCTTGAACAAGTTAAAAAAGTAACGGTAAACCCTGATTTAGTGAAGCGAATGAGCAAAAAAATGAAACTTGTCTTTACACCTTTGCACGGTACTGGCCAAATGCTAGGAGAACGTGCTTTAGCTAATGCGGGATTTGAAGGGATTACAGTCGTACCTGAACAAGCGGTTGCCGATCCTGAATTCTCAACAGTAAAATCTCCAAATCCGGAAGAGCCTGGTGCTTTTGAATATGCTCTTCGTCTAGGAAAAGAAATTGATGCCGATATTCTGGTTGCTACAGACCCAGATGCAGACCGATTGGGAATTGCTGTTAAGACGACCGTTGGGAATTATGAAGTTTTAACTGGGAACCAAATCGCCAGCTTAATGCTCTACTATTTATTAAAAGCACAAAAAGATGCAGGAGCACTGATTGAGGACGGGGTAGTCTTGAAATCAATTGTTTCAAGTGAATTGCCAACGGCTATTGCTGAACATTTTGGTATGAAAATGGTAGATGTTTTAACCGGATTTAAATTTATTGCTGAAAAAATCAAGCAATATGAAGAAGACAAAAGCCAAACGTTCTTATTTGGTTTTGAAGAAAGTTATGGGTATCTAGTTAAACCTTTTGTACGGGATAAAGACGCTATTCAAGCTTTAGTCTTAATTGCTGAAGTGGCCGCTTATTATAAAGAACAAGACAAAACTCTTTATGACGGCTTGCAAGATATTTTCCATGAATTTGGTCACTATAAAGAAAAGACANNAAGACAATTTCTATTACGATGGAAGGTATTGAAGGATCTGAAAAGATTAAAGCGTTAATGGCTAAATTCCGCAACGAGTCTCCAAGAGAATTTGCGGGCATTGGGGTAGAGTGTGTAGAAGATTTTGAAAAAAGAGAGCGTACTTATCAAAAAGGAATGAAAGAAACAATTGATATGCCTTCTTCTAATGTGTTGAAATACAAAATGGTAGACGGCAGTTGGCTGGCGATTCGTCCTTCTGGAACAGAACCAAAAATTAAGTTTTATATTGGCTCTTATGCAGATTCAGCAATAGAAGTGAAAAGAAAAATTGATGACTTTGAAGCTACAATTGATATTATTATAAAAAACTAAAAAATAACGATAGAAGTGGTTTAAAAGTGTAAGCTTTTAAACCACTTTTTAAATAGAAGAAAAACGATAATAAAGCGAACTTCACTATACATGACACGCCCGGAATGTTATAATAGAGAAAGTGGATTTTTAGAACGTGAAATTTGAAGGAGAGAACCAACAATGGTAGAGAATTTACAGCTGGTTATTATTACAGGTATGAGTGGTGCAGGGAAAACTGTGGCCATGCAAAGCTTTGAAGACATGGGGTACTTTTGTGTGGACAATATGCCGCCAAGCTTATTGCCGAAATTTTGGGAATTGGTGAGAGAATCAGGAAAATTAACTAAAATTGCGTTGGTGATTGATTTACGGGCACGTGCTTTTTTTGATGAAATTATGACTG
>DIDU01000178.1:1754-3891 GCA_002418295.1 Carnobacterium sp. UBA5792
CGATGAAGAATTGGTTTCACGCTATAAAGAAACGAGACGGACTCATCCATTAGCTATGAATGATCGCGTTTTAGAAGGAATAAAAAGAGAACGTGAATTGTTAAAAGATATCAAAGGACGGGCACAAAAAGTAATCAATACAACTGATCTATCTCCTCGTCAATTAAGAGAAGAAATTCATTCTACTTTTATTAAAAAGGGAGAAGCAGAGCTGTTTCGTGTAGAACTGATTTCATTTGGATTTAAATACGGCTTGCCGGTAGACGCCGATGTGGTGATGGATGTACGCTTTTTACCTAACCCGCACTATGTTGATGACCTACGACCTTTAACAGGGATGGACGATTCTGTTTATGATTACGTGATGAAACAACCAGAAACAGAAGTCTTCTACCGTAAATTTACTGACTTATTAGATACTATCTTACCTGGTTATAAAAAAGAAGGTAAAAATANNCGCGGCAAACATCGGTCAGTTGCTCTTTCAGAACGTATTGGACAAAAAATTAAAACAGATGGATATCCGGTCCATATTACCCATCGGGAAAAAGATAAAACTAAGGAGACGGTTAATCGCTCATGATGAATGAAAGAAAAGGCAGAAGACCTAAGATAGTGGTAATTGGTGGAGGAACCGGACTTCCTGTTATCTTACAAGGGTTGAAAGCTAAACATGCAGAAGTAACCGCGATAGTGACAGTAGCTGACGATGGGGGCAGCAGTGGGACTTTGCGCAACTATGCAAATGTGGTACCGCCTGGAGATATTCGAAATGTGTTGGTTTCCCTATCTAACATTCCTCATCTCCAAAAAGATATTTTTCAATACCGTTTTGATACGGCAGATAGCTTTTTAGCCGGTCATTCAATTGGCAATTTAATCATTGCAGCGATGGCTGAAATGCATGGCAGTATTTTTGAAGCTATTCAGCTATTGGCAAAAATGATGGGCGTTGATGGACATGTTTACCCTGCTGCAGAAGAGCCATTGAATTTACACGCGGTTTTNNGGAAGATGGCACGCAGGTTGTGGGAGAATCGAAAATAGCTAAAGAAAGTAAGAAAATTGACCGTGTGTTTGTTACGGCTACTGAAGATAACCACGAAGTAAAAGCTTCTCGCAAAGTTCTTTCTGCTATACGAGAAGCGGATATGGTTGTCTTAGGACCTGGCAGTTTGTTTACCAGTATTCTGCCTAATTTAATGATTGGCGATTTAGGAGCAGCTGTATCTGAAACAAAAGCTGAGGTCGTCTACATTTGCAATATTATGACACAATTGGGTGAAACAGAAAACTTTACAGATGCAGATCATGTGGCTGTTTTGCATAAGCACCTAGAGAAGAAGTTTATTGATACCGTACTCGTTAACACCGAGCATGNNTAGCACATGATTTTAAAGGGCTGTCTGAAGAAGTACCGCGAGTTATCTCAAATGGATTTCTTCAGCTAAGAGACGAAGGGGTTTTTCATAATGGGGATAAAGTGGTAGAAGAACTGTTTAATCTTGCCTATGAAAACAATCGTACTCGTTTGGCCAAAATTTAATAACTTCTATTGAACTGATTAGAAAGAAGGCGAACGAGTTGTCTTATGCTTCAGAAGTAAAAAAAGAATTGACCCAACTAGAAGTACATCGAGAACATGCACGAGCGGAATTAGCAGCATTGATTCGGATGAATGGAACGGTCAGTTTAGTGAACAAAAAGTTTGTTTTGAATATTCAAACAGAAAATGCTGCGATCGCCAGAAGAATTTATGTCTTGTTGAAAGACCATTTTGCTGTCGAAAGTGAATTGTTAGTAAGACGAAAAATGAAATTAAAGAAAAATAATGTTTATATTGTACGGTTAAAAAAAGGTACTCAAAAAGTATTATCTGATCTTTCTATTATGGATGAAGCAACGATCCATAGTCATGTCCCAGAAGAAATCATGACAAATTCTCAAAAGATGCGTTCTTATTTAAGAGGTGCATTTCTGGCTGGCGGATCTGTTAATAATCCTGAGACTAGCCGGTATCATTTAGAAATTTATTCTAATTATGCTGAGCACAATCATGATGTCTGCCAAATGATGAATTATTTTGGGATAAATGCTCGTACATTGGAAAGGCGCAACGGCTATATCACTTATTTAA
>DIDU01000129.1:0-1067 GCA_002418295.1 Carnobacterium sp. UBA5792
TTATGAAACAATTCTTTTCTTATACCTGAACAAAAACCTGACGTAAGTATAGCACGATTATTTTAATAACACAAGCTTATAAAGGCTTTAATTAAATTTTATTTTTTCTCCTTTACTAAAAGACTCCTAGCTCTTTTAAACTAATGTACCGATCTTGTCCGATAATGAGATGATCCAATAAGTCGATTCCGATTAATTCCCCGCACTCAAACATGCGTTTAGTAAATAAAATATCGGCTTCCGAAGGATCGGGATTCCCCGAAGGATGATTGTGCCCTACAATAATGCGAGCTGCCGAAACGCGGACTGCCCCTTTAAAAATTTCACGTGGGTGCGCAACCGATGAATTCAACCCACCTATAAAAGTGGTTTCTTTTTTAATGATTTCATTTTTAGTATTCAAATACAACACCATCACATGCTCTTGCTGCAGATCCCGCATTTCTCCTAACAGCATCTCTCCCGCTTTGCGACTGGAAGTTATTTGTCCGATTTTAATTTGAGGAGCTTGTGCAATCCGCATACCCAATTCAATTGCAGCTCTTATTTCGATTGCTTTAATCTTTCCGATACCAGAAATAACCATCAACTCTTCTATAGAAGCTGTTTTCAAAAAATATAAATCTTCAAATGTATTTAAGATTTCCATAGCAAGTGCCATAACATTGGTGCCTTTTGTTCCCGTTCGCAATAAAATTGCTAGTAATTCATGGTTTGCTAATGCTTTTTCGCCATATTGTTCCATTCTTTCTCTAGGCCTTGAAAAAATAGGAACTTCTTTCACCAGACTTGTCGACCTCTCTCTCATGTTTTTCCCCCTTTTCTCCGTATTTTTACTATCTGCAAAAAAAGGGGAATCTATTTTTTATCGTACTAAGAATAACAATTAGTTTAAAAATTAACTTTTTAGGTTGTATAATCTATTTTTAACATGTTAATACAGTCTGCTTTTCTTCAATAAAGTCTTTGACTTATATTAAGCCCTAATACAGAGCTGCCGTTTTTTATCTCGCTTGTTCCGCTTAGTTACATTTCTTTGGTTAATCATCAATTATTTGGTTTCTTTA
>DIDU01000129.1:1086-1543 GCA_002418295.1 Carnobacterium sp. UBA5792
CATCACTCTCATCCATTTCATTCACTGTATCCCTTAAAGCTTCTTGCCAATGCTCTTTGATGGTTACTCCTGATCCAGCATAACCTTTCAATTCGTCTATTGTTGCTGCTCGAGGAAAGTCAAAACTAGTCAAAATAAGATGAATATTAGGCAATTCTGTCAATAAACTAACCATATTTTCAATTGCTTTATCCTGCAAAACAGCAAAGATCAAATAAACTTCTTGTTGATTAAAATCCAGTTTGATCGTTTCAACTAAACGACGAATAGCCGGTTCATTATGAGCCCCATCAAGAATCATTAGTGGTTTATCGTTAACCTTTTCCATACGACCCGGCCAAAAAGATTGTTTCAGTCCTCTTCTTGTATCTTCATGATTTAATACTAAGCCCGTTTTTTCACTGTAAATCCGCAAAGTTTCAATCGCTACAGTTGCATTCTCAATCTGGTGTTTTCC
>DIDU01000129.1:1671-8229 GCA_002418295.1 Carnobacterium sp. UBA5792
AAAAAAATAAACTTTGCTTCCTTGCTCATTTGCATAAGCTTCAATAACCTGTAACGCTTCTTTAGGTATCTTGCCTGTCACAACCGGCACTCCTGGTTTAATGATACCAGCTTTTTGAAGCGCTATTTCCGGCACTGTTTCTCCTAAAATTTTCATATGATCCAACCCGATAGTGGTAATAGCTGAAACAAGTGGTGTAACTACATTAGTGGAATCTAATAACCCTCCTAGCCCTACTTCAATGATCACTACGTCCANNCTTCACCGAAATAAACAAACATCATCATAGTGATAATTTCAAATTCACTCGGCCCATCTAATTCCGTTTCTTCAAGTTCACAAGCTAACGGGTATACAATGTTGGCTAATCGTATGATTTCTTTATCTGAAATAGGTTCTCCATTAACGCTGATGCGTTCATTGAAGAGTTCAATATACGGCGATGTATATGTTCCAACTACTTGACCATTAGCTTGCAGCATATTTCTTAAAAAAGTAACTGTAGAGCCTTTCCCATTTGTCCCGGCCACATGAATTGCTTTGATTTTCTTATTGGGAAAATCCAGTTTCTCTAACATCCATTCCATTCTTTTCAAACCGGGCTTCATCCCGAACACTTTTCTTCCATGTATCCAATTTAATGTTTCTTCATATGTTTCAAACATTAAGCAACCCACCATTTCTTATACTGACATCCTTACCCATTATAAACTACTCCTATTGAATATGGTATTCAAAAAACCTGTCTTTCACTTTAATGAAAGACAGGTTCTTCAACAAATTTATTTGATTAAAGTTGTGCTTTTAATACTGTAATCCGTTCTTGAACGATTGTGTATTTCTCGAGATATTCAGTTTCTTTGGCTCTTTCAGCTGCCACTACAGCTTCTGGCGCTTTATTCACAAATTTTGCATTAGCCAATTTCCCTTTTACACGCTTCACTTCTTTATCCCATTTATCTAGCTCTTTTTCAAGACGTGTAATTTCTTCTTCCAAATTGATTAAGCCGGTTAAAGGAAGATAAATTTCAGCCCCTGTAATCACAGCGGTCATTGCTGTATCTGGAGCTTCTACATTGCTTGAGATTACTAGTGTTTCAGGGTTGCAGAAACGTTCAATATAAGAGACATTTTCGTTTAAAAATTGTTCGATGGTCTCATCATTTGTTTTGATCAGCAATTCTATTTTTTTCGACAAAGGTGTGTTTACTTCAGAACGGATATTACGAACTGCACGAATCAATTCCATCAATACATCCATCCCTTTAGTTGCCTTTTCGTCTGATAATTCAGGATGTACGACTGGGTACTCTGCAACTACTAATGATTCGCCAACATGAGGAATGTTTTCCCATATCTCTTCAGTAACAAAAGGCATAATCGGGTGTAAAAGACGCAATGTTTGATCCAAAACATAAGCTAAAATGCTTCTAGTCATTTGTTTAGCTTGCTCATTTTCACCAAATAGCACTTCTTTACTCATTTCAATGTACCAGTCACAAAAATCATCCCAAATAAAGTGGTATAAATAACGTCCAGCTTCACCGAATTCAAATTGCTCAAATAGATCAGTAACTTTTGCAACAGTTTCATTTAATTTTGTCAGAATCCAACGATCTGCTACTGTTTTTTCACCTGTTAACTTGATTTGTTCAACTGTGAAACCTTCCATATTCATCAAGGCAAAACGGCTGGCATTCCAAATTTTATTGATAAAATTCCAAGCAGCATCCATTTTGTCATAACTAAATCGTACGTCTTGCCCAGGAGCAGATCCATTCGATAGGAACCAGCGCAATGCATCCGCACCGTATTGATCGATTACATCCATTGGATCGATTCCGTTGCCTAACGATTTGCTCATTTTGCGTCCGTCTTCATCACGGATCAGTCCATGAATCAGCACATTCTTAAACGGCCTTTTTCCAGTAAACTCTAAACTTTGGAAGATCATCCGGCTGACCCAGAAGAAAATAATATCATAGCCGGTAACTAGGGTATTCGTAGGGAAATAACGCTTAAAGTCTTCTGCTTCTTCATTTGGCCATCCCATTGTTGAGAACGGCCATAAAGCTGAACTAAACCAAGTATCCAATACATCAGGATCTTGAACCCAATTGTCGCTGTCTTCTGGTGCTTCCATACCAACATACAATTCTCCGGTCGTTTTGTGATACCATGCAGGAATACGATGTCCCCACCATAATTGACGCGAAATAACCCAGTCATGGACATTTTCCATCCAACGCATATACGTGTTCTCAAAACGTTCAGGCACAAAATTCACTTTGTTCTCTGTTTCTTGATTATCCATAGCTTCTTTTGCTAAAGTTTCCATTTTAACAAACCATTGTGTCGATAAGCGCGGTTCAACTACTACTCCAGTCCGTTCAGAGTGTCCCACACTGTGAACCATTTTCTCGATTTTGATCAAACGGCCTTCTGCTTCCAAGTCCTTAACGACTGCTTTACGAGCTGCAAAACGATCCATACCAGCATATTTACCAGCTAACTCATTCATCGTACCATCTTCATGCATCACATTGATTCGAGCTAAATCATGACGGTTTCCGACTTCAAAGTCGTTAGGGTCATGAGCTGGTGTGATTTTAACGACCCCGGTACCAAAATCCATTTCAACGTACTCATCTGCAATAATTGGGATTTCACGGTTCATTAACGGCAACAAAACAGTTTTCCCAATCAACTCTTGATACCGTTCATCTTCAGGATGCACTGCAACCGCAGTGTCACCTAGCATTGTTTCAGGACGTGTAGTAGCAATTTCGACAGTTCCGCTGCCATCTGTTAACGGGTAGCTCATGTGGTAAAAAGCTCCTTCAACATCTTGGTGGATAACTTCAATATCAGATAACGCTGTTTTAGCTTTCGGATCCCAGTTGATGATGTATTCGCCGCGGTAAATCAATTTCTTATCATACATTGTAACAAATACTTTTTTAACAGCTTCTGATAAGCCATCATCTAACGTAAACCGTTCGCGACTGTAATCAACAGATATACCAACTTTTGCCCATTGTTCCCGAATAACACTAGCATATTCTTCTTTCCAGTCCCAAACTGTTTGGATAAATTTATCGCGCCCTAAGTCATAACGAGAAATACCTTCTTCAGCTAATTTTTCTTCTACTTTAGCTTGTGTGGCAATTCCTGCATGATCCATTCCAGGTAGCCATAAAGTATCATAANNCACGCATGCCCCAAATGTAATTTCCCCGTAACATTGGGTGGCGGGATTACAACAGAATAAGGTTCTTTGGTCTTATCTCCACTTGCTTTAAATAGATCTTTTTCTAGCCATTTTTCATAACGATTTGCTTCCACTTCTTTTGGCTGGTATTTCGTCGGCATTTTTAATTCATCCGTCATATCTTATACCCTCTTTTCTTATTTTTTTCAAAGCGATTAAAAAGCGATTAATGGATAAAACAAAAAAAGCACTCATCCTAATCATTATTAGGACGAATGCTTTGTTATTCGCGGTACCACCTAGTTTGCACATCCTTTATTATTGGATATACCTCTCACTTCACGTTTTTAACGTAACGCCACTCCGTACAAAGCTACTCTTTTTTCGCCCTGTCAGCTCCCAAGCTACCTTCATCTTATTTTGGTTAAGAACTTCCACCATCTGTTCTTTTCTCTACTAAACCAAAAATAACATTACTCTTCTTGTTCATCGCTTTTTAAGTATGTCTTATTCTAGCATTGAAAAGGTGTGAATTCAATCCTGTTTTTTAAATTTAGGGTAGGATACNNCTTTCTGTATTCGACGAAAGGAACGTTGCCCCCAAGTCGTATTCCCTATTTTTACGAGGTCTAGGCGGGCTTGAACCTTTTCTTAATTTGCTGTTCATTTTAGCGAGCTGCTTTTGCCGCTTCAATCGCTTTGTCGTAATCCGGTTCCTCAACCATTTCTGCAACAGCTTCTTTATAGACTAGTTTGCCAGCTCCATCAATGACAAACACTGAACGTACTAGTGCATTTAATTCAGGAATAGCTATCCCATAAGTTTTACCGAATGTTTGATCTGTATCATGAAGCATCTCCATCTCAATACCTTCTCCGGCACACCATTTTTCTTGCTGCTCTTTTGTATTTGTTGAAACAGTTATCAGCTGCACGCCTTCAATATCATTTGCATCTGCATTAAAAGCTTTAGTTTGAATTGCACAAACACGCGTATCAATATCAGGTACAACGCTGATTAATACGACTTTCCCTTTGAATTGACTTAACCCAATCGTTTCATCTTTCAAATTTTTTAGAGAGAAGTCTGGTGCTTGTTCTCCTACTGCAGGTTGTGTACCTTCTACTTTAAGCGGTGTTCCTTTTCTTGTAAATTCCATTTATCCTCACTCCTATTTATCTGACTACTTCTTACTAAGTATACGTGGTCTAAAATAGAAAAAGCAACTATCTCACTTTTTATTTCGCCTTTTGCGGAAGCAGCCAGCCATCATAATAAACTAAAGTCAGAATTTCACTAGTGAGATCAATGTATCGGATATCAATGTTTTCTGGTACTTTTACTCTACCTGGAGCAAAATTTAAGATCGCTGTAACTCCTGCATCAACTAGCATGTTTATAGCATCTTGTGAAGACTCACTTGGAACAGTAGAGATAGCTACATCTATCTCTTCACGGTCAAGAATCTCGGACATTTGTTCAATAGAATAAATAGGCACGCCAGACAATACTTTTCCAGTACTTTCTTTATTGATTTCAAAACCGCATGTAATTTTCAAGTTATTGTCTTTGCTAAAATTATTTGCAATCAATGCCTTTCCTAAGTTTCCTACTCCCATCAAAGCAATATTAACGATTTTATTCACATTTAATAAGTCATGAAATATTTCCGTCACGTATTCTACTTCATAGCCATAACCGCTTCTGCCTAATTCTCCAAAGTGAGAAAAATCACGACGAATTGTTGCAGAAGGAATTTGCGTTATTTGACTTAATTCCTTTGATTTTATCCGTTTAATTCCGCTTTCTTTCAATTTATTCAAGCAGCGATAATATAGCGGCAGCCTTTTAGCAGTCGCTTTGGGGATATGTCGTTCTAGTTGTTTCTTTTCCATTGAAACTCCTCCGTTTACAAGTCTATTTCTTTGAATCATATCATTTAGAAGTGCACTTTACAACGATTTTGTGATTAAAATCACATTTAATTTTATAACCAGTATACCACAGATTCTTTTATATTTTTACTTTTAATCAATAAAATAAAAAAAGATGAGTTTAACCTCATCTTTTGGTCTTTCTTTTAGTTACATAAAAATAATACAGCAGTAATTTTCTTTAAAGAAGATCAGAAAAAGCTTCTTTTTGTTGCTCTTCTAATGTATCGCCTACTTTGATTTTTGAGATAACCAAGTGATCCATCGCCCGCTGAATCAAGCCTTCTATGTCTAATCGTGCTTCATATTGTCTTGCTTTTTCTAAGTCGGGTTTTGTCTTAGGGGCAGGCGGCGCAAAAATTGTACAACAATCTTCAAATGGTTGTATCGATAACTCAAATGTATCAATTTTTTGGGCTACTTCGATAATTTCGTTTTTATCCATGGAAACTACTGGTCGAATGACCGGCGTAGTGGTGACATCATTAATAGCAATCATGCTGTGCAATGTCTGAGATGCAACTTGACCCAGAGATTCTCCATTGATAATAGCTAACCCATTTCGTTCTTCACGAATGCGGTCTGTAATGCGCATCATCATACGGCGTGTAACTGTCATCAGGTATCCTTCTGGTACACTTTTTTTAATTTCTTCTTGAATCTCTGTAAATGGCACTTCAATAAATTGAATACTGCCAACAAAAGCAGCCATTTTCGAGGTCAAATCTTTTGCCTTTTGCAAAGCGCGAGGACTTGTATAAGGAGGACTATGAAAGTGAACAGCTTCCACTTCTACGCCTCGTTTCATTGTTAAATAACCAGCGACTGGTGAATCGATTCCGCCTGACAGCATCAACATGCCTTTCCCACTTGATCCAACTGGTAATCCACCTGCTCCTAAAATTGTTTGACTGGAAAGAAAAATTCCTTCTTTGCGTATTTCTACACGTATATTGATATCAGGGTTTTTAACTTGAACTTTGATTCCTTCCACTTCTCTCAGAACCTCTGAACCTAGTAATTGATTGATTTCATTTGTGTCTAATTCAAAATCATGATCAGATCGCCGAGTTGAAANNCCAGGAGAATAATTTTGAATTCCAAAGATCGGTTTCAAACGTTCCAGCACAACCTCACTGTCAGCTCCGTTTAATTTTAAGTGCATCCGATCACGATCGGCATCGACTTTTAATTCTGCAAAATCATGCAAGGCAAATTTCACATTTTGAGCTAATTTATTGATAAATAATTTTTTGTTTTTTCCTTTAGTGGATAGTTCGCCATAACGGATCATTACTTCATTGTATTGCATCGTTATTCTTCACTCCTTTTTAAGCATTGATTGCTTGGAATTGATCATATAAAACATCGAATTCTTTTATAAATTGTTTTGCTTCGTCCATTGTATTCGT
>DIDU01000210.1:0-1083 GCA_002418295.1 Carnobacterium sp. UBA5792
TTCAACTAGTATTTTTTAAGCCGGGAAATAATCTCTACAAGAGCTTGTTCTGTTTCAAACAATAGGTAATCAGTGCCAATCAAATGCTCTTGCATATACCGTTGTTTATCTTCTCTAATACGTTCCAAATGATTTGTATGAAAAGCTAAAAATTCGGGAGTCGTTATAAACTTAGGACAGAAGAGACAAGCATTGGGTTTTTTGCAATGATTAACCTTTTCTTTAACTGGTCTTGCACAAACACCGTCTGGTAGTTGGGCCATTAAGCGTTGTTCTTTATTAATACTTCCCCTTTGTTCATCAATAACATTATCCACTTTTTCCTCGATAACACCGATAAACCCTAGTTTTCTATATTCTCTTGACAACCTGTCATTTCGAACTTTTGCATATAACCTCGTGGAGNNTGACATACTCATTCCATTATTCAAAAGATCTGTACCAATTGTATGTCGAAACTGATGGTATGTTAATTTAATTAAACTGCCATCAGGATTAACAATCTTATTGGTAGTAATAAAACTTGCTAGACGTTGTCTCGCAATAACCTGAGAAAGGTGCTGGAATCCTTTATTTCCTTTTTGTTCATTAATAAAAATTCTTTCTGTACCAATTTGTCCCCTTCCTTCTCTAGTAGCTTCTGAAACACGCTTTATCACATTAACTACTTCTTGGCTAACCGGTAAATATCTGTCTGTTAAAGTTTTATCGCTCACAATCTCAAGAAGTTGCTTTCCCGCAAAATCTCGCGAGAGATGATTCTCTTGTAACCTTAAAGCTTCGTGAATCCTTACTCCCGTATGTTTAATCAAAGAGATGAGCCCCCAGGAACATATTTGATTAACTGACTTCATTTCCTGTTTTATTTTCATAAGTGTTACATCAATTTGTTTCATCACACGATCATCAATCACCATAGTTTTTAGCGTATCTTCCGTTTGAAGTGTTCGATTCTCTGTGCCGTCAAATATTTCGATTGAGGGAAATTTATCCCACCCCAACATTTGTCCGTGTCTTATTTGATGCTTTAATGCTGCCATTTTAACACTTCTTGTAGATGGCTTATCTACTTCTAATAATAAA
>DIDU01000210.1:1136-1426 GCA_002418295.1 Carnobacterium sp. UBA5792
GTCATTGGCGTTATGTCAGAAAACGTATTCAAACAAATATTACAGTCATCCACAAATTTAAAGAACATTTCAAGCCCATAATTGTATCGATGCAAAGTACCCACACTAAGTCTTGCAATCGTAAATGATTCTAAAGTAATTTTTTTAACTGTTTGGTTAAATCAATCGTTCGGGAGAAAATCAAACCTAAAAACATAATCGGGCATATCTGCTCTTGCAGGAATTATCCATTTATCACTCTCAAAATCAATAAAAGGAATCACACTCATAATTAAAATGCACTACCCTTC
>DIDU01000210.1:1468-1813 GCA_002418295.1 Carnobacterium sp. UBA5792
CGCTCATAAGCCATAGTAAGAGTCTCGACCGAAGGTTTTGCATATCTACTTGTTGTTAATAAACTTGAATGACCAAGACGTTCTTTAATGACATTTATATCAACCCCTAAATCTTGTAAGTTTGAAGCGTGCGTATGGCGCAAGGAATGCGGTGTAATACGTACATTTTTTATGCCACTAGCCTCAAAAACCTCACAAAAAAATTTTTCCATCGCTTGTCTAGTAGGTGCTTCCCCTTCATTTCCCACAGAATGAGAAACAAAAATATACTCAACTTCTTTATTAAAAGGACGATGATACATAATATAATCATCAATTTCTTTTAGGAGAGATGTTGAAACCGGA
>DIDU01000210.1:1836-3261 GCA_002418295.1 Carnobacterium sp. UBA5792
GTCATCATTATCTCTATGAACAAGATATATGTTCCCTACCTTTTGAAAAGAATCAGGATAATCATAATCAGTTACTCTAAGGTGTAGGAGTTCACCTATCCTCATACCTGTTTCATACAGTACCCTGAATATCAATTTGTTTCGTATCCTTAATTTTTCAATATTAAGCCATCTCTTCTCAATCGTATGATAAAATTGCTTTGCTACATCAGGTAATATTCTCTTCTTATCAGCTTTTTTAGGATTCTTCCGCTTAAAAAAAGAATAAACAGATCCATTCCAATTCTTTGTAACATGCCTCAAGTATCCCTTATTATATAAATTATGTTTAAGTTTAGATGTACTTTTTATATCAATCTCTTGAATAAACCCTTCCACTACTTCGAAGTACCGATAAAATGTACTTAATGTAGCCAAGTATCTATTTAATGTTGCTGCTGATACTTTTCCCCTCACGTTCTTAGAATCCACATACTTTATAAAGCTAGGCATATGGCGTGGTTTCACTGCATAAACTTGCNNCCTCTAACTCCATCCATTCATAATAAGTCTTTAAATCCCGTATATAACTTCTTATTGTATTAATGGATTTCCCTTGCTGAGTTAAATGATTTGTAAAATTTAAAACCTCGGGAACAATCCTCATATTATCATCTACTAATACAATGAAATTCAAAGTCCTCTCTATCTTCACCGAACATTCTCCTCTCCCTTGTCTCAAATAAAAAAGAATAAAGTAGTCAGAATATGACTACTCCCACTAAAGATATTAACAACACACATTATAACAAATATTCCGAAATATAAATCAAATTTTAGATTTAGAATTACACATATTAATACAGTAGTAATAATGTATAATTCTAAACCTAAGTTTGCAGTTGAGGATTACACACTATTAAACTATGATAAACCTTTGATATTTTTAAATTTATAAACACTCTTAAGCATTACACTCTACATGGTTTCCATAATGGTAGTTCTTCATCTTTAATCTCCGATAGCTCATCCATACCAGCAAAAATATCATCCGGCTCTTGGGATTGCTTTCTTGTTTCCTGCTCTTTTAGATCATCTAATTCTGTCCAAGTGTTATCTTTTTTCATTTTCATTTCCCTCTATCCTTCTTATTTTTCAGGTTCATATACAACTTCTTCGTAATCAAAAAAATAGTCTTTCAGTTTACGTAGGAATGTACGAATCTTCGGTTCAGCTACGATCTTTGTACCATGGTAAAAACTTTGTTGCCCGACAAAGCGCCATAAGATTACGTAGCCTTCTTTTGCTTCCTGTATGCCTTCAATGTATAAAGCGATTTCTTGAATGGCCACCTTTTCATTAAGAGTATCTGGTTTAAAGTATTGAAATTTCCCATCTGGTAATATAATTTCAGCTTCAAAACATCCTCTCATTTGATTCGCTCTT
>DIDU01000100.1:0-848 GCA_002418295.1 Carnobacterium sp. UBA5792
TTACAGTGTTTTCAGGATTGATCTTACTGATACAATCGCTGACAGATTCTATTACAGAAAGCTCAGTGTCAAGCACTAATTCGTCGTCGGATTTTATTTCTTCAGTTATGTTTTCTTTCATAATGAATTTTTTATCGCGGCGGACGAAAATCGCACTTACGTTGTATTTTTCTTTTGATAAATTATTTATTAATGTTCTAGCACTTGTGATACTTACTTCGTGTTCAGTACTAGGACCGCCATATAATACATATATATTTTTTTGCATAATTTTTGTCCTTTCTTGTGACTCATTAATATATTACTATAACTAAATCATTATATCAATAAAATAGAAAAATGTATCCTTTTTGTTGATTTTAATAAAAAACAATACAAATCTAATAGGACTATTTTACAAATGTGGTAAAATATAGTTGAGCTAAGAATAGGAGGATTTTATGAAAAAGGAAGAATTTTTGTTGCAATTTGAAAAAAACTTATTTAATTTGTTTGGGAAAGATTTACAAACTTCTACTGAAAAAGAAAAATATATAGCTTTTTCTAAAATAATAATGAACGAATTGGCAGAAGATTGGAAGAAAACTTCTGACAAACACAAAAATTCACGCAATGCCTACTATTTTAGCGCGGAATTTTTGATAGGAAGATCTTTGGGAAATAATTTGTTGAATATGGGTTTGGACGAAGAATATTCACAAATTTTAAAAGAATTGGACATCGACATCAATGATTTGGAAATTCAAGAAGAAGATGCAGCTTTGGGAAACGGAGGTTTAGGAAGACTTGCGGCATGTTTCATGGAAAGTGCGGCGAGTTTGGACTATCCGTTGACAGGTTATGGCGTG
>DIDU01000100.1:921-1214 GCA_002418295.1 Carnobacterium sp. UBA5792
TGATACTTTGAGGTTGTGGCAGGCAGAATGTGATGACGGATTTGATTTTCAAAAATTCAACAATTTTCAATACGATGATTCAGTAAAAGAAAAAAACAGGGCAGAAGATATTACCCGAGTTTTATATCCTAATGATATACAAAGACCGGGAAAAGTTTTAAGGCTTAAACAACAGTATTTTTTCTGCAGTGCATCAATTCAAGATATAATTGAAAAATACGAGAAAAACTTCCCAAATGATAAGGATTTTGAAGATTTTGCAAAATACAATACTATCCAATTAAATGATACTC
>DIDU01000100.1:1312-3354 GCA_002418295.1 Carnobacterium sp. UBA5792
AATGTTTTCAACTACACTAACCACACGATTTTACAAGAAGCGATGGAAAAATGGAGCGTCGATGTTGTAGAGGAAGTAAGTCCTAGAATTATGGATATTATCACTGAAATCGACAAGAGATTTGTCAGTGATTTGGTGGGATTGTATTATTCTGTCGATAGAATAGATAATCTCAGAATTGTGAAAGATAATACTGTTAATATGGCTCATTTGGCAATATTAACAGCCGTAAAGATTAACGGCGTTGCTAAAATCCACACAGAAATTCTGAAAAACGAGACATTAAAATCATGGCACGATTTGTATCCGGATAAATTCGTCAACAAAACAAATGGAATTACTCCAAGACGTTGGCTATTTTATTCAAATCCAGAGCTAACGAATTTTATAACAGAACTTTTGGGAGAAGATTGGAAAACTGATCTAACAAAATTAAAGGAGCTTGAAAAATTCCGAGATGATGAGAGTGTTTTGGAAAAACTAATGGAAATCAAACTTCACAACAAAATCAGCCTCAAAAAATACATCAAAGAGCATGAAAATATCGATGTGGACGAGAACTCTATTTTTGACATACAAGTGAAGAGACTTCACGAATACAAGAGACAATTGCTGAATGCTTTTCACATTTTGAATTTGTACTATAAAATCAAAAACAACGAAGTATCAGATATTCCAAAACAAACATATATATTCGGAGCGAAGGCAGCGCCGGGGTATTTCAGAGCAAAGGCTATTATAAAATTCATAAATGAAGTTAAAAATCTCGTGAACAATGATGATGTTGTTAACAAATATATCAAGGTTGTGTTCTTAGAAAATTTCAACGTATCCATCGGAGAATTGGTGTATCCTGCAGCAGATGTGAGTGAGCAGATTTCAACTGCGGGAAAAGAGGCTTCTGGAACTGGTAACATGAAATTTATGTTAAATGGAGCATTGACTTTAGGAACTTATGATGGTGCTAATATTGAGATTTTCAATCATGCAGGTGAGGACAATAACTTCCCATTTGGAGCAACTGTTGATGTATTAAATTCCATCAGAGACACTTACAATCCAGTTGAGTATTATTATAAGGATGAAAACATCAAACGAGTTGTGGATACTTTGCTAAGCGATTTGATCAATGACAGTGGATCGTTTATGTTCTTGGACATTTACAACTCACTTGTAAACAGAGATTCGTCATTTAAATTAGACGAATATTTTGTGTTAAAAGATTTCAACGATTATGAACAAATTCACGAAAAGATTTTACAGACTTACTCAGACAAGAAAAAATGGGCTAAGATGAGTTTGATGAATATCGCAAATTTCGGAGAATTTTCATCGGATAGAACTATTAAAGAATATGCAGAAGAGATTTGGAGGATAGTACCAAATGAAAAAATTTAAAAAGAGTGACATTAACTCTAAGATATTTAACAAAGGAAACAAGGTTTTATTTTTCCACGCCGACGGGATTTGCCCATGTATTCCGGCGAAAAATGATTTGGAAGATATCGAAAAATCATTTCAAGGAGAAATAGAATTTTACGAATATTTAGCTAAAAAAGTTAGAGAAATTGACAAGGACGAGATAATTACACATTACGAAGCGTTGCCTCTACCTACGACTTTATTTATAAAAGATGGTGAAATCATCGACAGACTTGTAGGGGATAACTCAAAATCGACATACAGAAATTACGCGAACAAATTATTGGACGAATAAGAGGAGATAGTATTGGCTAATTTATTATTTGAGGAAAGAATCAACGAAATATTAGATACTCTTAGGCTTGAGAACGATCTTGAAAACACTAAAATTACTTTTTGTACTTTTGATGAACATCATTTCGACAAACATCAAACCACAGACATCGATGATATCGAATTGAGAGATGACAGGATAAATTGGATATATATCACAGGATTATCAGATACAGATAATTTCATAAAAATGAAAGAAAAATTCAAAATCCATCCTCTTATAATAGAAGACATGTTGGATGTGGAACAAAGGACGAAACTGGAAGCCTATGATGATTATTTGTTCG
>DIDU01000085.1:0-1889 GCA_002418295.1 Carnobacterium sp. UBA5792
GTACGGAGTTGAAGTTTCAGTAGATATCTTTGGTTATTCAGCAACCGTACCTGAAGCTCCTGGCATTGGTCAAAATTTCAGTAAAATATCTAATAATGTAGATGTTATTTCTTCAATGATTTATCCAAGCCACTGGGGTTCTTACTTTGGCATTTCGAAGCCTGATTTAGAACCTTACAAATTAGTGACGGAATATATGAAAGTTGAAAATGAACTTTTAGAAGGATTAGAAACTCCGCCTAAATCAAGACCGTGGTTACAAGACTTTACAGCTTCCTATTTGGGTGCAGGCAACTATATCGAATACGGTGCAACGCAAGTAGAAGATCAAATTCGTGCGTTACATGAAGCAGGTGTAGATGAGTTCTTATTATGGGATGCCAATAATACCTATACTCCAGGTGTGAACTACAACTTAAATTAAACAACAAAAAAGAAAGCAGTCTTACTCTGCTTTCTTTTTTTGTTGTTTTTTCAGTTAAACTCATTATTTCTTTTATTCGTTCAGCTCTCTTTTATAGCCTAAAGTGAAATTACTTCTCCATTTGCTAATAAGCAAAGATAAGTCGCAGTTACTGGTTTGTCCAAGATAGATTCCAAAGCGCGGCGATAAAGATGCAACTGGCCTTGATACTTCTCTTTCATTTTTTCGCCAGCAGCTGTACCATAACGCGCTACTTGATCTGTTTTATAATCAAAGAGAATCACTTTTTCACCCATTTCTAAATAACCGTCAATGATTCCGTGGACCAATATTTTATCATCAGCCGCTTGATCTAAATCAGAAAAAATCTTTTCTGCTTTTAACAATAACGAAAAAGGTGCTTCTCGTNNAGATCAGTTGGCCTAGTTCCGTTTCAAAGAAACGTACGATATTGGTTTTGTCAATTTTGTAGGCTACTTTCTCCTGGAGCATGCCTCGGCTAATTAAATCCTGAATCAAAGCTTCAACAGATTCCTTAGAGACCGGCTTTGTTAAATCAATTGATTGCATCACAAGATGAGTGGCGGTTCCAATTTCAGCATTTGTAGGAACGGTCACTTCAGCCATAAATTTAGGACGAGCTAGCCGGTCTTCTACATACCGATTTTGATTTCGTGGTTGATTGATATCGATCTTTACCATTTGGCCATCGTCTGGTTCTTCAAAGAGACGCTTGATTTCAGAAACTGATTGATAGCTGGTAGTATGTGTCGCTTTTTCAAACCGATATTCATAATTCATCAATGTTAGAGCTTCATTTAAAGAGGCTTGTTCTTGTTCAGAAAGTTTATTGGCTGCACTGGCAGTATCAAGCTTTTCAATCCAGTGTTCATCTATTTCTTGGTCTTCTTGTATCAATTGTTCTTGTATCATAGTCTCATTATAGAAATGCACAGAAAACGTTGCAGGGTGTTGACTGATTGTCCGGTTGTTGGCAGTAACAGATAGAAAAGGGTTTTGACCATTGGGATGGCGAATCAACGATAAGCCGATCCATTTCATCAAACTGTTTGCTGTAAAACGAATGTCATTTGGTAAAACAGTTGGTTGATGAGCACTGATAATGCCCCATTCTTTCCAAGCAGCTTCTGCATTTTTATAAGAGCCAACTAAAAATAATTTCTCTTCAGCACGTGTCAATGCAACATATAACTTGCGCATTTCTTCTGATAATAATTTTGTTTTCTGCTCTACTTTTAAAGCAACTTCCGGCAAAGATTGGTAACGAATCCGCCGTTCTAAATCTTTGATATCCGTTCCGACTCCATATTCCTCGTTAAAAAGATAGCCTTTTCGAATATCCTGCAGATTAAAACGTTTCGTTAAATCCAGTACAAAAACAACTGGAAATTCTAGACCTTTACTTGCGTGAATGGTCATCAACCGAACCGCATCCTCATCCATG
>DIDU01000085.1:1951-3716 GCA_002418295.1 Carnobacterium sp. UBA5792
GTTTTTTCGTAACTTGCAGCCCGTTCATATAAGGCGTGCAAGTTAGCTTTACGTTGCCTTCCTGAACTCATTCCTCCAACATAATCTAAAAAATGCGTATCTTCAACAATGGACCAAATCAAGTTAACTAAATGATTTCTTCGTGCTTCTTCACGCCATTTGACTAACCGTTCTAGAAAAAGATGGACTTTGTTGTATAACGCTGTTGTAAAATGGCTGGCTTTTTCAAAACCTGGATAAGAAGCATGAAAAGTCTGCAGCGCTTCGTAATATTCACCCGTTTTTTGGCTGATTCGAATAGAAGCTAATTCATTTTCGTCTAAGCCGACAATCGGTGAACGCAAAACAGCAGCTAAAGGAATATCTTGATAGGGATTATCGATAATTTTTAGTAAGGACATCATAATAGTGATTTCAGTCGTTTGAAAGTAATTTTGTGTATCGTTTACTTGTAAAGGAATTGAAAGACGCTTGAAAATTTCTAATAAAACTAAATTATTTTTTTTAGTAGGTGTTAATAAGACGATATCTTGATAACAAATAGGCCGATTATGCTTTAGTTTTTTATCATAAATCTGAAACCCTTCTTGAATCAATTGTTGTATTTTTTGTCCGACCATCAAAAGTTCGCCTTCTGTTTTATCGTCTATCCGCATGTTCCAGTCTACTGCATCTTCTTCGTTTTCTTCAGCTGTATCTGTTCCCTTTTCATAGATCAAAATCTCTGTTTCGTGTTGATTCGTTTCTGGAAATGCTGTAAACCCTTGAATCAATTGTGCAGATTCGTCATAGTCCATCTGGCCAACGTCTTTATCCATTAGTTGTTCAAAAACGAGATTAGTAAAATGCAGGATTTCACCGCGGGAACGGAAATTTTCAGCTAAAATAATCCGCTCTCCCCCCTTTTGTTGTTCATACGCTTCATACTTAGTTAAGAACAATCCCGGATCTGCTAAACGAAAAGAATAAATGGACTGTTTTACATCCCCTACCATAAACAAATTTCCTTTTTCCGGGTCTGCTTGAACAAGCCAGCGTAAAATATTTTCTTGTAATTGATTAATATCTTGGTATTCATCGACCATGACTTCTTTAAATTTCTCTTTATAATGATAAGAAGCTTCACTTGGAATCCATTCTGCTCCTGTGTAGCGAGCTAATATTTGCAACGTCAAATGTTCTAAATCATTAAAATCCAATAAATTACGTTCGTCTTTTCGTGCTCGATAAGCTTGGGTAAAAATAGCAGTTACACGTGCCATTTCTTCGACTAAAGGAGCAGCTTTGGCCATAATTTCTACTTGATTTTCTAAAGACGTATTAAAGTAGGAGCTTTGCATCTCACTGTAGCGTTTTTTTATCTGATCCCGGATCGTTTTCATTTCAGCTCCAGCTTCTTTTATACTATCATCAGCTGATTTCTTTACAGCTTTCCAACGGTTAAACTCAAAGGATTGAGATAACTGATAAGCTGTTTGATAGTCATCAGCAGCTATTCTATCTTGCAGCTCTTGTAAATGGACTACTTCCGCATCGAAGAGTTCTGTTTGCTGGCTCAACTCCTCTGTACCTTCTCCGATTTGTTTAGCTGTGATGCCAAGTTCAATTAAACTGACTAAAATATCTGAAATTTGCGGCTTTAGTAACTTTTGAAATAACGTTCCTTCTGTAAAATTTTCCGCATCCGTCGTATACAGTTCTGAAAGGTGTTCTAGCCAATAGTCAGGATTGGGATTGGCTCTTGAAAATTCATACAGGGAAAAGA
>DIDU01000085.1:3772-6245 GCA_002418295.1 Carnobacterium sp. UBA5792
CCGTTTCATCTGTTAATAAGCGAAAAACTGGATCTAGATCGATCAAGTAATAATACCGACGAATAACTTGCAGACAAAAAGCATGCAGTGTACTAATAGAAGCTTGTGTTAAAAGAGACAATTGGCGTATTAAATGTCGTTTTTTGTCCGGCTCGCTTTCACTTGTAATGGCTTGTTGAATAGCGACTTGAATACGTTCTTTCATTTCCTTAGCGGCAGCTTCCGTATAGGTCACAATCAGCAACTCGTCGATATTGGTACCTGATTTCACTTTTTAAATCACACGTTGTACTAAAACAGTGGTTTTACCAGAGCCAGCAGAGGCAGAGACCAAAATATTATGCCCTGCTTGATAGACAGCCTCCCATTGACTATCAGTAAAACGGCTATTTTGAGGTTTAATTGGAATCACAGTCATTCCTCCTCTTCTTCTTTTATTTTTTTAAGGATTTCTTCACGTGACAGTTTTTCCATCCTGCGGTAATTATTTTCAGGGAGCCTGGCGTCAAATTGTGATACAGCTCGTAATTCTCCATTGACTGAAGAAATGAACTGTCTTTTTTCATAAAAAGGATTAAGAGTTGTCACACCATTCATAATTTGATTGCCGGCATCTAAAATTAACTTTTGATTGTGTTTTCTTAGTGCCTCCATCTCTTCAAGCGTTACAAATTTGTTCGACTTTAATGATTCATTTTTAAGTTGATTGAAAGGATAGACCAAAGAAGCTGTTGAGGGCTCAATTGTTGGATCGAGTGCCATTAATAAGTCTTCTTCTTCTAGCAGAAGACCATCTAATCTAAATTGTTTTAATAGTTCATTTGTATAAGTGTCTCCATCAATGATTTTATCTCCTTTAATAAAAGGATTTTGAACATGTAGATAAAAAGCTCCAGCAGGTTTAGCTTTATAACCAATTAATTGTGGTGCATTTGCAAGTGCTGTATCTAAATACGTGATCATTTGCATAGCCAATCCATAATAAGCATCTTGATAACTAAAGGCGTGAGCACTTGATTTGTAATCTACGATACTCAAATAATGTTGTTGGCCGACTTCAAGCGCATCCACACGATCGATTTTCCCACGTATAAATAAGTTTCCGCCATTTTTTAAAGGAAAAGCTAATCCTTCTATTCCTTTTTGATTAGCCAGCTGCCCAAAAAGAACTTCTGTCTGCACGTTTTTCATATTTGTTCTTCTGCTTTGATTACCAAGTGCCCAAGCAATCCGTTTGACTGTTTTGCCTAATTGTTCCCGAATAAATTTCATGCGATTAGAAGCAGATAAAACGGAGAATCGAGCTTTACCATAAAGAGCTGTTAATACTTCATCGGTAATCCGATTGAGCGTTTCTTGATCTATTTCATGAAAACTCAAATTACGGCTTAAAAGCGATTTAAACAATTGGTCTAATGCGTCATGGAAAAATTCTCCTGTTCCGGCAGGAGATAACCCAAAAACATTCCGTTCTTTTAAGCGGAGACCATATTGTAAGAAATGTGCATAGTGGTCTGCATAAAAGGTTTCAAGACGAGAAACAGATAAATATAAATCTTTGCCGTATAGAGCAGTAGCAATCTCTTTCTTTAAAGGATGCGGAATATTCTTTTTCACTAAACTGACTAGCAAATGATTAAAGGTGGCAGAAATAGTTTTATCGCGTTTAAAGTAACGGTAGATACCAATCCAAAAAGGGTCTAGTTGACCTTTTTGGTCTTGTTCTTTCCGTAAAACTAATAATAATTGGCTCATCGTACTCCGACGAGTCCCGATAAAATCTAGTAATTCAGTAGAAGTAGGGTTTTCTAATGAGGTAACTTCACCAGCTCTAAACTGAATCGGAAGATGAAAGCCTTCGACAATTCTTGATACGTATGGCGATAATTTAGGCGCTTCTTTAGAATCATCGCTAACAGGGTACGTAAAAACCAATTTTTTTGAAGAAGCTAAAAAAGCTTCATAAGCAATAAAAGGTTCTGTAGCCATCAATGATTCTGCAGATGGCCTCAAATATTTTGATGGATCTAAAAAGTTTGCAACTAACTCTCTATCTTCTTCAGTTAAGATACTTTTATTCTCACTTCTTGCTGGCAAATGAGCATCGGTCATTCCTAATAAAAAAGTCACTTTAGCCGTTCCGATACGTGTTCCTTCCAGTCCTGAATAAACAACTTGGTCAATGCTTGGCGGAACAATGCTATAAGAGGCCGTTTCAAAACCAGCGGCCAGAATCGTTTGAAAGCTTTCTAAATCAAAACTTTCTTCGCCTAATACTTCCACATATTCATCTAGCAGTCCCAAAAATGCCTGCCATGTCTGTTCTTGTTTTTTAGCTGCTTCTAAGTCGTTTTTTTCTATCGCTTGATCTCGCCAGAAAACCAATTGACGATCGACTCCAATTTTTTCTAAAAATAAGTAGACAATTTTAGCAGCCTCTTTCCCCGTTTCTGCTTGGTCGAGTTGCTTAAAG
>DIDU01000085.1:6344-10630 GCA_002418295.1 Carnobacterium sp. UBA5792
TCTGTTACATCAATATGCTCTCTGAAAGCATTAACTTGTTGCTGCATGATACGGACACGAATATCGCGTTCAGCTGGTAATTTTGTATCAGATTGAGGAATAAACAACTCTGTCCGTAAAAAGCGCATAACATCAGCGTAACGCCAATTTTTACGTTTGATCATCAATAAAGCATCTAAAAATTCAACTAACGGATGCTGATTCATCACGTCCGCACTGTCAATAAATGTTTCAATGCCATTTTCATTAAAAATCGGATCTAAAATCGTTAAGTAGTCATCCATATTCCGTGTTAAAACCAAAATATCTTGATAACGATAGTGTCCGCTTTTAACCAGTTTACGAATTTCCTTAGCCACATGGGCAACTTCTGCTTGTTTGTTTTCTCCTGCCCACACTTCAATGCAGTTTTCCATTGACGTTTGCTGCTGAGATGAAGAATCATTTATCGGTGAAAGTTTATTGGTTTCTACCCAAAAATCTTCTAACTGGTTCAATTCCTCACAATAAGCCGCATCTAATTGGTGAATCACTCGATCAGGAGCTACTGGAATATTCTCAGAACGAGCGCTTTGATACAATTGGTAATATGTTTCACCTGCTGCTTGAAATAATTCATGCAGTTCCGGTTTTTCTGTCGGATAACCTTTATCTAAAGTTAATGCCACAGTGACTTGCTTAGCAGATTTCATTAACGCCACAACCAATGCTTGTTCTTGAGCAGTAAACCGAAAAAAGCTTTCAATGTAAATTGTTGTATCAGATAAATCCATTTCATTTATTTTTTCAGTCAAAGCCGTTAAAATATCTTCAGTCTCAATGTACTTTCCTGCCAAAGCTTGATCAAATGCTTGATAAAGTAATGAGATGTCTTTTAATTTCAGTTGAAAATCTGCTTCTTGAGGAGTCGATCCTAAATGCATAATCAAATAAGTCAAATCATTTTGAGTAATACGACCCGTTCTTAATTCAGTAAATAAATCGGTCAATTGCTCAACAAATCCTGCTTTACGAACTTCTCCTCGATACATAGTCAATTGTTCTTCATATTGGATCAATAATTTTCTTACCAACATAGATAAACCAGAAGCGGATAGTTGCGGTTTAACGAATAGATCTGTATCTTGTAGCCAAAACCATGCTAAGCGGCTAAAACTAAAGACTTGTAGATGCATCATGCCCATCAAAGTTTTTTCATTAAAAGGCGGGATTTCCCCAAGACGTTTTAAAACGGTCATTTCTGCTTCAAATTTAATATGGTCTGGAACTAAATAAAAGACTTTTGCTTGCTTATTGTTAGTTAAGGTTTCTGCAATTTCATCTAACATGGCGCCTCTTTTGTCTCGATTGATCCGGCCTAAAATAAATTGTAATCCCATCGGTCCTTCACCTCTTCTGTTTGTTCTTCGCTTCTTTATTTTAACATACCCAGAAAAAAACCGGCTCTCTTTTAAATGATCCGCTAAAGAAAATTCTAACCATTATTTTATATATCATAAAAGACGAAATAGACTCATTATAGCTAAAGTCTGTTTCGTCTTTTATCGATGATTAGGAAAAATAAATGAATAAGCCAACCACTAGTGCTGTTCCTAAACTGTAACTGAGTTTAAAGCGCAGTTTACTCGTTTTATGATGAAATACCTGCATCCCCAGTAAACCGCCTAAACCTCCGCCGAAAATACCGTACAGCAGTAATGTTTTCTCTGGAATTCTCCACTGATGGTTTTGAGCTCTCTTTTTATCTATTCCCATTAAAACAAAGAGCCAACCGTTTAAGATCACAGCATAACTAAAGAGATAGAGCATGTTACTCTTTTTCTCCAGCATTTAAGCGAATAATTTCAACGATGACATCGGTAGCTTTTTGCATACTTTCAACAGCAACAAATTCATAACGACCGTGGAAATTTTCACCACCTGCAAAAATATTAGGAGTCGGTAACCCCATAAATGAAATTTTCGAACCATCTGTACCGCCTCGGATAGGTTCAATGATAGGCTCAATAGACAAGTTTTTCATAGCTTGTTCCGCAAGGTCGATAACCGTCATATCTTTTTCAATGATTTCTCCCATATTGTAATAAGAATCGTTGAGGTTAACGGTTACACGCTCAGTCCCATAATCAGCGTTTAACTTTTCAGCTATTCCTAACATAAAAGCCTTACGGTTTTCAAATTTAGTGCGGTCATGATCACGAATAATATATTCCATACGCGCTTCTTCTACCTCACCAGATAATCCAAGCAAATGGTAAAAACCTTCTCTGCCGGCTGTTTTTTCAGGAACTTCATCTTGCGGCAAGGCAGCATCAAAAGCTAGAGCAATCTTTAAGGCATTGACCATTGTATTTTTAGCTGTACCAGGATGAACATTTTTTCCTTGGATCGTAACAATCGCAGCAGCTGCATTAAAACTTTCGTATTCTAATTCTCCGACCGGACCCCCATCCATCGTGTAGGCAAAGTCCGCATTAAAACCTGCTACATCAAATCGGTCTGCTCCTATTCCGATTTCTTCATCTGGACCAAATGCAACCCGTACTGTTCCATGTTTAATAGTTGGATCAGCAAGTAAAATTTCCATCGCCGTCATGATTTCTGCTATTCCTGCTTTATCATCAGCACCTAACAAAGTAGCCCCGTCAGTTGTAATAAGGGTTTGACCTAGATAATTTTTTAAATTGGGAAAATCTTCTGGGGATAAAACAACATTTTGTTCTTTGTTTAATAAAATCGCTTGTCCATCATAATTTTCATGGAACTGAGGATTGACATGTTTAGCGTTAAAATCAGCCGTATCCATGTGTGCAATAAATCCGATTGTAGGTACTTCTTGAGTTGTGTTGCTTGGTAAAGTAGCTGTTACGTAGCCGTTATCGGTATTATACGCAACATCACTTAATCCTAATTCCGTCAATTCCGCCATTAAAGTCTTAGCAAAGGCTACTTGTGATTGTGTTGACGGAATAGTCGTACTGCTTTCATCAGAACGTGTTTCTGTTTGGACATAACGAACAAATCGTGGAACTAAATTTTTATACATAGTAAAACTCCTTTTCTATTTTATTAAGTTAAACACTAAACTGTTTTTTGTAAAAGCTAAATTAAAAAATAGCTCATTAAATAAATTGATAAGGATCTGTATTGATCGCTGATTGAATGATCGTTACAACCCAATTCATTTCCTGACTCCATTTGGTAAAAAGATCAGTCAATTCTTTTTTGCAGATGCTCTCAATATGATGGCCTGGATCAATAACCGTTAAGTTTTCAGCCAACATGTCGTGGGCCACATGGTAGTAAACATCTCCAGTAATATAGACTTCTGCTCCTTTTTCTATTGCAGTCGGGTAATACTTTCCAGCATCGCCTCCGCAAATCGCCACGCGTTGAATCAGCTGATTGCTGTCTTTAGAAAGATAACGTAAGCCAGAAACACCAAAAATTGTTTTGATTTTTTCAGCAAAATCTAAAACAGAAAGAGGTTNNTAGGCCATATTCATCAATATAATTTTCAATTGTATAAATATCATAAACCGGTTCTTCATAAGGATGAGCCGTAAATAAAGCCTGCTCTATTTCAGCAGTTAATCGTTTAGGGAAAATCACTTCTATCCGGGCTTCTGCTACTTTCTCTGACTGATTTAATTGCCCGATAGCAGGATCAGCTTGGTTTACTGGAGTAAAACGTCCTGTTCCTTCCACTGTATAAGAACAATCTTGGTAATTTGGTCCTATTTTACCAGCTCCAGCTTTTGTTAGAGCGGCAATCATAGCTTCTTGGTCCGATAAAGGAACAAAAACAACTAATTTTTTATAACTTTCTTTTTTCGTAACCGCCATGATTTCAGTATTGTTTAACCCGATAGCTTTTGCTAACCAGGCGTTCATTCCGTTTGTTGCTACATCTAAATTAGTATGAGCCGCATAAACCGCAATATCGTTTTTTAATAAATCAGCATACATTTTATTTTGCGGATCGTCTGTGACAAGGTTCTTGGCTGGTCTAAAAATAGGCGGGTGATGAGCAAATATCAAATCTGCTTGTTGTTCAATGGCTTCTTGCACGACTTCAGGCCGAACGTCTAACGTAACTAACACTTTTTTAATCGGTTTATTTAAAGTNNCAAAAGCTTCGAATTTACGAATCAAATCATTTCCAAGAATACGAATCATTTTAGCAACTCCTCAATTTTTTCGATTTTAGATTTAAAAACCTTTATTTTTTCTGTTTGATCGGTAGCTGATTTTGCTAAATCTGCTGCGATTTGTTTGTCTTTTTT
>DIDU01000051.1:0-748 GCA_002418295.1 Carnobacterium sp. UBA5792
ATTAATTAACTTCCTCTTTCTATTAATGAACAGTAACAAATATTGGGCGATTTTGGTGGCAATTATTTTATTCACCTTGTTTTATAGGTTTAAACAAAAATGTTCTAATTATTTAGTGAGACTTTACTTTGTCGTTTTTGAATTACTAGCTAAAGAGTAAATAACAGCTTTTTTTAAATGCAAACCAGAAGCTTTAACAATAAAGAAATTCAAACCGCTAACTAAAATCCCAGCTCCAATAAAAATAACAGCCGTTAAAAGAGAAAGCGGAATACCAGTGGTTCCAAATAATAGACCAAATAAAAAAACTCCAATTGGGGCAATTCCCATTCCTAACATGCTAAGTACACTAAAAACTCTTCCTTGCATATCAGCTGGCAATTGCTTTTGCAACCAAACACTATAAGGAACATTGAGAGATACATATAACATCCCTATTAAAAACAAAAAAACACTCAATAAAGTAATAGTTATCATTCTACTCAATTCAACTACAGGCAGTAAGCCAATACAAATTAAAAGCGCGCCGATCATTAGACTCATTCTCCAAACATGATGTACAGGAGACTTATATTCTGAACGTTTTTGAATCAAAAATCCGCCGAAAACAAAACCCAGTCCATTTATTGCTTCAATAATTCCATAAGTAAAATTACTCATCTTAAAAACCTGGAGAACTAAAACCGGTAAACCCACACTGAAAATTCCACTGAAAAAATTAACAATCATGGAAAGAAAAAGAACCATC
>DIDU01000051.1:814-3102 GCA_002418295.1 Carnobacterium sp. UBA5792
TAATCCATGTAAAAGGGCCCCTAAAATTGAAGAAACCACTCCCGAAACAGATGTTGCCATTTGTGTATAAGCAGATAATTTTTGTAGTTCTTCAGATAACACTAACTGAACGTTGGAAGCCTGTCTTGCAGTCGAAGTGAATTGATCGCTAGTCCGCAATATAATAATTAACCCTAAAGAATAGGCTAATAGATGGTCTTGTATGCTTTCAAATAAAAACCAATAACCGACTAATCCTATAATTGTTAAAGTCTGACTTAAAAGGATGATCTGTTTTCGCGAATACTTGTCAACGATTGGCCCGATGACTGGGAGTAAAACCAAACCAATTATTGGAGATAAAATTGAAGATAAAGCAAAACTGTAAATAGATCCAGTTTTTTCTAAAAGCATAAAACTTAATCCAAAAGAAAAAATATTGCTGCCAAAATCTCCAAATAAACTGCTTCCTATAGTTAAACCCATTTGCTTTTTTGATTTTCTTTGTTGCTGAATGTGATCCATATTCCTTCCTCCTCGCATTGATTGTTCCCATTATATTTTTTTGGTAAACTAAAGAGGAAAAATGTTTCAAAAGTGAAACAAAAAGGAGCAGCACATGGAAAACTACGGTCAAACAATAAAAAAAATTCGCCAGCAAAAAGGAGCTTTAATGAAAGAGGTTTATTCCGACATCCTTGGAAGAACAACAGCATATCGCTTTGAGCAAGGCAATACGAACATTTCTACTGAAAAGTTAATTAAAATTCTCACAGCATTAGGGATTTATTCCATGGATGAGTTTCTTTATTTGCATCAAAGAGCTGTTGGTACTTTGCCCAACTCTATTGATAAAGTCCTAACCCTCATTATGCAACGAGAAGGAATTGATATCAAAAGCAATAAACAACAATCTGTTTTAGACTTCTATTACCAATATAAAGAGAGCAAATCGCGTGAAGAACTATTTTATGCCTATGTTGCCCATTTAGATTACTTACTCAACAAAGTCCTTATGGTGACAACCGAACCGAAATTACCAAAAGATTTTCAACACGAATATCAATTTATTGAAAATTATTTACTCTCTATTGAAAATTGGACATTGAGAGAATTAGATTTGTTTCCTTTTTTAAGTAGTTGTTTTAATGATGCTGCTCGCCCACTCTTGATGGACAGATTTAAAAAAAGTTATCTTAGATATAAAGACTACTATGAAGAATGGGAAAGTTGGTATGCAAATAACTTACTGAATTATGCTATGAATAGTATTTTATTGAAAAAATATAATGATTTATTAAAAAATACAGCTGAAATAGAACAACTTTTTTCTGATTATCCTAGACTTCATTGGCAGTTACTCCATAAATGTCGTTTACTATTTTTACAAGCTTTATGCGGTGCTTATCAGAAACAACCATTGGACATTCAAACTGCTTTCCAACAATTGCAAAACATATCGAATGTTTTGCCTAAAAACTCAGAATTAATGGATTTTTATTTATCATATACTCCGCAAACGGTTAACGAATTATTTCCTGAATTTCAGTTTAATTCTTAAGGCAAATTTTCACATCAAACATTCATAATTAAGAACATTTCTATAAAAATAATTTGTTTTTTAGGTACAATTGCCTATTTAAGTAATTTGAAGAATCGAAAAAATTAGCTCTACTATTATCAAGTTTCGGTATTCTACAGGAAAACCAAAATTAGACCACAAAAAAAGTAGTATCAATAGTCGCTAAACAATTGATACTACTAATATAAGATACCGGCGGCCGGAATCGAACCGGCACGCCCTTGCGGGCACAGGATTTTGAGTCCAGCGCGTCTACCAATTCCGCCACGCCGGCAAGATAAGAGGAACGTCCCATTTATTAGATAAGGCGGTAACCGGATTTGAACCGGTGATGAAGGTTTTGCAGACCTCTGCCTTACCACTTGGCTATACCGCCATTTTTAAAATGGAGTGTTGTATTTATTGTAAAAAACTGGGCTAGCTGGATTCGAACCAACGCATAAGGGAGTCAAAGTCCCTTGCCTTACCGCTTGGCTATAGCCCAAAAATAAAAAGGCGACTGATGGGGTTCGAACCCACGCATGCCGGAACCACAATCCGGTGTGTTAACCACTTCACCACAATCGCCATGGTATTAATTATCTAGTCATTATTTAAAAAATGGCAGGGGTAGTAGGAATTGAACCCACACTGATGGTTTTGGAGACCATAGTTCTACCTTTAAACTATACCCCTATTTAAAATAAGGTTATTCTTTTTAAATAAATGGTGGAGGGGGGCAGATTCG
>DIDU01000051.1:3179-3653 GCA_002418295.1 Carnobacterium sp. UBA5792
GGGACAGAATCGAACTGCCGACACCTTGAGCTTCAATCAAGTGCTCTACCAACTGAGCTACCAGGCCTTAATGGAACCTTTCGGTTCGTTACATACGTCAATAAAAATGGCGGTCTCGACGGGAATCGAACCCGCGATCTTCTGCGTGACAGGCAGACATGTTAACCCCTACACCACGAGACCTTTTTGCTTTTAACTAGTTTTATTTACTTTATCGTAAATAATTGCGGGGACAGGATTTGAACCTGCGACCTCTGGGTAATGAGCCCAGCGAGCTACCGAGCTGCTCCACCCCGCGTCGGCTCAATGAACTATACAGACTCCCTGACGGGGGCACAAATCGGCGGTGCCGTCGGGTCTGGTTCCCGGTTCGTTGAGCACTTCGACAAGCACAGCACAGGCGCTGTCGGGGCTCCTGAGCCTGTCGAGGGGAAGACACCGTCGACAGCTTCTCGCCTCGCTGCGCTCGGCGCC
>DIDU01000074.1:0-1040 GCA_002418295.1 Carnobacterium sp. UBA5792
TAGATAGAAATATAAAAAACTCTCTCCTATTTGAAACGTTATTCCTCCTGTAAGTCCCCCTTCATTCCCATAATCTTCTCCGGTCAACATAGCCACATAGTTCATACTTTTCGAGCAACAAGGACACGTTGCCTCTATAGAATCTTCTATGTATAGGGGCGCTCCAACTATTCTACAAATATAATCTCTTCCCATAGCATCTAAAGCTTGGTCATTTTCATCTTCATCACAAGGGACATCATAATTCTCCATCGTTACTAATTTCATATCATATTTTGGCAAAGGAACTGGTATCTTATCAATTAATTCATACTTCCAATCAAACATCTCACTTTGAGTAATGGTATGTATAGAACTTTCCATTATATTTATTTTGAAATTTTGTATATCCTCATATAAGGAACAATTTAAGCAAGTGATTAATGGCAACTCTCTTAATTCTTCTGTCTTAAGTTCCTCTAATCTAGAATCATTCAAATCAAAGGTAAATATTTGATGCACTTGTTCATTACATTGCGGACATATAGGAACTTTCCAAGTTTCTCCACCAAAATAATGGCTATATCCCTCTTCCCCGTGAATAACTCTAAACCCTAATTTATTCATATATTTGCCTCCACTTTATAATACGGATAACAGTTGTTATCCTTCAGTTATACTCAATTACAAAATTTTTATTAGCGGATATCTCTTCTACAAACTTTTGTTTCTTTTCTAACTTGTATTCCATGCAGAAATCTATTAAATGAGAAGTAGACCAAGNNAGTGTTTTCATTGATTTCTCCCATTATTTCCATATCAAAAATAACCTTAAGAGTATAATCGTCAAATACCATTCCATTAAGCATCAATGCTGTTAAAATGTTAGCATTATCAATATCCTCTTTAGTAGGCACTGTTTTCAAATGCAAATCGAATATAACACATAAAGGAAACACGTCTTCCATCAATTCAACAATTTGTCCGAAAAAATATGTTTCATTTGGTAAAGAGATAGAAAATACATCCCCAACTTTCCATTTTTGCTTTTTAGGTCGTTT
>DIDU01000074.1:1205-1559 GCA_002418295.1 Carnobacterium sp. UBA5792
ATATATCTCTACACAATCGCTCTCTGAATGAAAACGGACTTTACCTTTTATTCCCGCTTCTTTAACTTGATTTCGTATAAAAACCATTGCATCATAATTTGTCTCTAAATCTAAAAGCCCGGCTAAATCCTCAAAAATGATATATTCTTTTGAACTAAAATCCGGTATAAACATACGAATTCTCCCGATTTGTAACGTATAATTTAATTCATTGAATAGTACTGATTCCATTTATTCTCTCCTATAACACTCTAACTGTTTTTCATTGAAACTATTTTCTTCTAATAATAAAATCCTCTCATTGATTCTACACATAAAGGTTGTAAAAAATGCACCCAAAAATTCAGGTGCATT
>DIDU01000074.1:1639-2797 GCA_002418295.1 Carnobacterium sp. UBA5792
CTACTATATACCCCATTTCCCCCGCCAGTTCAATTGTTTCTTTATTGAAATATACTCTTGTCCGATCAAAATTTATATGTTTTATGATACTCTCTAACTCATTATCGTTTACTTCTTTTTCAGAGAAAAGGAACATGAGGCTCCCTTCCATACATACAGGAGAAATCACATCGAAAATATCAGTTGCAGGATCATACTGGTTTATTAAAATTGTGCTCTTCACAATCGACTTTTTCCAGTTTAACTCTTTTAATTCTTTTTCCCAAATGTAATTTTGCACCTTTGTTAATTCCTCTTGAATCCCTTCACAATTNNATTGTTCCATGCTTGTATCAACATCAACTATATATCTATTAATTTTTGATAACAAATTCAGGATTTTATCATTTTCAAAATTATCATGTTCATCCAACACTAGAAAATATTCGTTTTTTTCCGTTGCAGGCTTGTGTATTTCGAGGTATGTGTCCATGGTTTCTCCTTCTAGCTCGTTCGTATAGCTGATTACTGTTATCCCACTTATTTTCAAGCTCCTTTTAAGGAAAAAGCGATATATTCACGTTGTACAATGTATTCCCCCAAAAATACCCCATTTAAAAATTAGATGCATACTGTTTTATAAAGATCTTATTTCAATTATATATAATTGAATATTATCGTAAACTGTGATGTACATTCAGCCGTATAGAGCACTTCTAAAGAATATCCTAATTTATAACATATAAAAAAGGAAGAGCTTAAAAGTTTGCAGTGCTCCCTGTCTACTTGACAGGGGACACTGCATTTCAGCTCTTCTTTCTTTTTAAATTCTTATATTATCATCAATAATTATTTTCTCCTTAACCTCTCAAGTACTTACACACTAAGTTATAATCCAAAATAACTATATACATCATAAAAGATCGAATATAATATAGCTACTCCTACACCGATTGAAAATATCTTAAACAAATAAAAACTGAAAGACAGTACGATTGGGAATGGTGTTAATAAAGAAAATAACAGTGAGTTAACACGCTGCTTTTTAAAAGTTTCTTTATCTATTATAATTCCAAAAATTATAATTCCACAGGCTATAAAAAAACATAGTACCATAAAAAAAATGTCTTCCATATATCTCTCCTACTTTATTATTTTTTAAAGGACCTTATCCATTAC
>DIDU01000074.1:2839-3196 GCA_002418295.1 Carnobacterium sp. UBA5792
TCATCTTACTCATAATAATAAAATAACTTCTAACTAATATACTAACCTCAATTTTCTATTAAAAACTATCTTCGCCTTTTTTTAGCAGCCTTTTTATTACTTTTTGTATTTTTCTTCTTACTACTTACATTTTTAGTAGAACGATTATCACGATATGCAGTAGCAAAGGTTAATCCTAAATAACCTTTACTTCCAGTCATAGAATATGCTACATCTCGAGCCATACCTTTTCCACTATAACCACTTTGCCCTTTTCTTTGTACACCACTTCCAGCATTCGCTACAGCATACCCAGGTACTGCTGTATGAGTACTAACAAATAAACGAGCTCCTTTGCCTAAATGCCTAGCAACATGA
>DIDU01000074.1:3284-3598 GCA_002418295.1 Carnobacterium sp. UBA5792
CTATAATACCACCGGCTACCCCCCAAAGGAAATCCTTACCCAGTCTTTTATAATTCATTCCTTTTAAAGTTTTATGTTTTGCATAATGCCCTATTACATAACTGCCCACATTAGCAATTCCACCAACAGCTCCAGAAGCGATCCACCATGCAAGATGCCCATCCGGATCCACCTTCATCACCGGATTATTATCACCATACGTATACCCATTCATCGTAACCGGATCATCTTCATCACCCGGATCAGGATCCACAGACAAGAACACACCATGATTTGGGTTATAGTAACACGCAATCAGATAATACATACCAATC
>DIDU01000168.1:0-1840 GCA_002418295.1 Carnobacterium sp. UBA5792
AATCTTGGTTGCTTCCCACTTTGCGGTTGATATTCAATTTTTATGGTTTGCAACTGCTCCGATCCATGCAAAGGTTATTCCTTATCTAGCGGATAAATCAAAACATCTTAATTTTGGTGAGTATGAAGCCTTAGGTCATGTCTTAACAGGTAATTTTCACACACTCACTATGATTTTTGTATTTTTACCAACAGTATTTATGATTTTGTTTACACTTTGGTATAGTGGGCATATTGTTCGCTACCGAGAAGAGATATTAAAGTGGGTACAAAAATACGAATATAAAAATCACAAATTACAAAAATGGTTTAATAGCCAAGAAGAACAAATATATCCTGATGTAGAAATTGGACCGCATATTGAGCATAAAGAGATGGTTCGTATTAAGGGGAAAGATAGAACGTTAAATTGTATTATTATTGGTCCTATTGGTTCTGGTAAANNGGTAAAACATCTAGTTTAATTATTCCCATGATTAATCAAGATTTACATTGGATGGCGCGTTTTATCAATAAGTTCATAAATGTCTTTAAAAAGAAGGATTATCATACAGAAGAAGTAAAAGGAACATTTTTAAATGGTGTGACTGTTATCGAACCGAGTAATGATTTATGCCAAAAGGTTTTTAAGTTAGTGCAAGCACATAAAATACCTGAAAGTGCAGTTTACTACATTGATCCAACTAATCCTGATACCAAAAATATAAACATTCTGCGAGGACCAGTAGATAAAGTAGCAGAAGTTTTCGCAATGGTTATTCAAGGTTTGTCTGAATCTAACAATGCATTCTTTGAACAAGCGCAGCGTAACCACCTTAAACAACATATCTATTTATTAAAGCTTCACAACCCACAAAAAGATGTTACCNNGATGTATGACGATGTAGAACGTGTTCACCGAATGCATAAGCTATTAAAGGTACAGGTCGAAAAGTTATATGATTTTGTTCAAAGTGGAGCAGCTTCACGTGACCAAAAAAATGAATATAAAATTATAAAAGGTATAGACGAATGGTTTGATAATACCATTCGTGAAAAGCTGGATTTTCAAGGTGAACCAGCCGTTTATAAATCGGGAAAATACCGCGGACAACCGATGCATTATGACAGAGAAGAAGAATATGTAAAAGGTTTACGCAACATATTAAAAGATTTAGCTTCAAACGTTTTAATACGACGTGTTTTATTTGGAAAATCCGATTTTGATTTCGATGTTCATTTAGAGCAGGGTGGGATTTTGTTAGTCAATACGGCAAAAGGAGAATTAGCAGACCTTTCAAACGTATTAGGAAAATTTGTATTGTTAAGTATNNTCCGTAGAGATCCAAACGTCTCACCTTACCATCATATTATTGTCGATGAGTTTCCGGATTACGTTGTGCGGCCGTTTAAAGAATTCCCTGCACAATCTCGTAAATATAAAGTAATTTTAACAATCGCTAGCCAAACACTATCGCAATTAGCTCTCGACTTCACAGAGCAATACATGTTTACTTTACTAGGTTCATTCCGTAACAAAATGATATTTGGAGATGTAACACCATATGATGCAAAAATTTTCTCTGACATGTTTGGTGAGAAAGAGGAATTTAAAGAGGCAGAATCCGAACAGGGCATTTCTCCTATGCAAGAGAAGCCAGTTAGTCGACTAGGATCAACCTATCAAAAAACGAAAGAAGTTGTTATGTCACCAGGAGATATCATGGCACAAGGGGCATTCATCTGTGCTGCTCGTATCGTACAAGATAATCATGTGCAACCTGTACAACAAATCACAAGTAACTTTGTACCAAAAGAAGAATTTGCCCAAGCAATTATTCAAGTAGATACAAAAACAGGTG
>DIDU01000168.1:1897-2136 GCA_002418295.1 Carnobacterium sp. UBA5792
AGAAAAAGCTAATCCTATGAAGCATGTAGATGCAGAAAACATGAAGAAAATACAACCATTACCACCTATACAAGAAGGTGAGATTGAACAGAATAACTCCATAGAAACAAACGAGGAGCATCAACACATTGTATCATTGGAGGATTATAAGGGACAAAAGTCTCAAAATGAAACCTTATCTAATGATCCTGCAGCAATGAACCAGCAGGGGAATGTTGATGATGAAGTTGAAAATAAGT
>DIDU01000168.1:2212-3053 GCA_002418295.1 Carnobacterium sp. UBA5792
ATTATCGAATCACAACAAGTCTCGCCATCTCTTCTGCAAAGAAAATTCAAGATTAGCTATATGAAATCTATGCAATATATTGAGAAGTTAGAACAAAATCTAGTTGTAAGTTCTTACACAGGGGATGGTCCTCGTAAAGTATTAATTTCAAATAATAGTAGTACATCAGAAGAAACAAGTGTTATTACTACTCATTCACCTGACAATACTATTTCACCGGAAGTAGCAATTCCAATTGAAGGCGAAGAAATCGAACAAGAGGAAACTAGCTCCTGTAAGGATATTCTATACGAAGATGTTTTAAGTTTTGTGAAGGAATCGGGAAGTATCTCTATATCTGTACTACAAGACACGTTTAAAATTAGTTATACACGTGCATCGAGATTAATAGATGCCTTACAACGAAATGGTGAACTGCCTGTTATAGCAGAAGAAACACATGTAGAAAGTATAAGCTCTGANNAAGATTGGAATAAAGATTCCATTATTCATTCCGTGATTCCTGTTGAGACCGAACCATTGTTTGAAGAATTCCCATCTGATGGACTTCCCGTTACAATGATAGGAACTGCAGAAACAAGTATAGAATCTACTTCACTTCCCGTTACAATAACAGAGCTAGAAGAAACACATGTAGAAATCAACACGGTTCCAATTGAAGAAACGCTTAATCATATCGAAGAAAACAAGCTAGATGAAGATGTAGCAAAAGTTTACGAATCTATTAGTATTACGGTACAAGAAAACTTAGAAAAAAATAGAGAAGAGCATTCGAAAAATGATGAGAAGCAACCAGAATATAAACCTATGAGTTATAAAGAACGCCAAGAGCACTTAAAAT
>DIDU01000043.1:0-219 GCA_002418295.1 Carnobacterium sp. UBA5792
GAAAAAGTATCCTTTGACGGTTCGAATGCAAAAAGGACATGATCATAGTTATTATACGATTGCGAGTTTTATTGAAGAACACCTAGAGTTTCACTTATCTCAATTGGCTAATAATCAATAAACGAAGGCTTTCTGTAAACTAATCGGTTAGAAATAAAACAGTCAGTCATGCCAGCATACTGGTATGGCTGATTGTCTTTTCTTTAGCTCTGTATCAAG
>DIDU01000043.1:309-2715 GCA_002418295.1 Carnobacterium sp. UBA5792
AAGGGGTTGATCGTCTTGGTTGATAAAGAAACACAAATAAAGATACTGTTGTATGGAAATGCATTAGATTTTGCCTGTAAAACTCTTGGGGTTAAAAATATGAGGTTTCATAAGTATTCTAACATTTTTACGGTTAGTGAAGCAGAAGTATATGACTATACGTTGATCCATGGTATTCCGCAGAGTGATGCAACAAGATCATCTATGGCTGAAGGTTTCCATTATTTTAAAGAAGAAGGCACATGGACTACTTTTTTTAGCGAAAGAGGTTCGATCTTCCATGAAAAAAACTTTAAGGATGATGAGCTTGGCAAAAAGTATATCGTGCACACACTGCTGCAATTAGCTGGTACTGGTCTTTATTAGTAGTTATTTTTAATAACTGAACGCATTTTCTAAGTAATGAAAGCCCGATTCCTCGATTTAATGAATGGGAAAATTGACTTTGTTTTAGATCCTTAATCATTAAGACTGGATGTGCTGATTGGTTTACGTAAAGTTGAGCACACTCGGCTATTACCTCAATTGTTCATAAAGTAAACACAGTTTTGGAAAAGCAATTGTATTAAATATAGGCTCTGAAAAAAATAAAGAAAAGAGCGATGGACAAGCTACCGAACTATAGGGGAAACTTTCTCTTTTTGTGTTTTAAAAGTAACGATTTTAATTTGCTGTGACTCACAACATAAGCAGGGCTTCTTTTAGCAATTACCTAGTTGCGCTAATGTAAGTTTAAATATTTTTTCGTTAGTGATATAAAGCACAATCTTCTGTCGTACTATGTTATACTAGAAGGGTAATTTTAAAAAAAGTGAGACAAAAAATTATTCATATAATCTAGAAGGAGCGAGAAAAAATGAAAAACTTCTTTTTTACTGATTTGATAAAGAATACAGCTGCAAATAGATTGTCTACAAGTGTACATAAAATTCCTGAAATCATAGTTGCAGCGGGTGAAATAGATGATTGATAAGCGTTTATTCCATTTGATAGAAAAAAAGCCTTTAATTTACTTAGTGATTTTTCGAACAACCAATTTAGGGTTGTCTATAGTCTTGTGGTTTGTTTTTGCTACTCAATTAGCCCATTATTTAGAAGGAGAAAGAATTTCCATTCAAGTTTTATTGTTAATGACATTGATCGTACTCACTGGAAAAATCATTTTAACTAAACAAATTGAAAAAAAAGCTTATCAAGCTTCGGCAGATCTGCGGCTAAAATTGCGACAATCAGTAATGGAAAAAGCCTTTCGCCTAGGCAGTAGTCAAAAACAATTAGCGGCGCCTACTTTAGCACAATTGACAGTAGATGGTATTGAGCAACTGGATATTTATTATGCTCGTTTTTTACCACAATTATTTTATTGTCTGATTGCTTCCCTGATGATTTTTGGTGTTTTAGCTGGGTTTGATTGGCAGCCTGCGCTAGTTCTGCTGGTTTGTACACCGCTGATTCCAATCGTCATTATGGTAGTCATGAAAATTGCAAAACGCATTTTAAGTCGTTACTGGTCGCGCTATACGGATTTAGGAGCGAAGTTTCATGAGAATTTAGCAGGATTGAGCGTATTGAAAGCATTTAACCAAGATGCGCATAAACACCAAGAAATGGTTGATGATGCAGAGCGGTTTCGTAAAGTGACGATGAGTCTGCTTTCTATGCAGTTGAATTCTATTACTATCATGGATATTGTTTCTTATAGTGGTGCGGCGTTGGGAATCGGCTTAGCACTCATAAGTTATGCTCGAGGAACGATTGAAACAACTGGAGCATTGATGTTTTTATTGTTGAGTGCAGAATTTTTTATCCCGATGCGCCAATTAGGCTCTTTATTTCATGTTGCAATGAATGGAATCAGTGCTTGCAGCAAGTTATTTACTTATCTGGAACTTCCGGAACAAGTTTATGGTACACAAAAAATAGCAGTGGACTCATTAGCTGTTATTCATGTGAATAAATTATTATATTTTTACGATACCAATCAGCAACCTGCTTTAGATCAAGTTTCAGCTGTTTTTTCAAAAGGCAGTTTTTCTGCTTTAGTCGGAAAATCTGGATCAGGTAAAAGTACGTTTGCGCGTGTNNTGGAATCTATCCGCCAGCAAGCTGTTTTAGCGGATAATCACGGTTATCTTTATCCGCAGAGTGTGAGGGAAAATCTCTTAATTGCTAATCCTAAAGCTAGTGATACAGAATTATGGCACGTTTTAGAAAAAGTTCGTTTGAAAGATTATGTGCAAAAATTGCCGCAGCAATTGAATGAGCCGTTGTTGGAAAATGGCGGCAATCTTTCAGGCGGTCAAAAGCAAAGACTTGTATTAGCACGCGCTCTTTTGAAAAATGCACAGCTGTATATTTTTGATGAAATCACGTCAGGAGTGGATCTAGCCAGTGAAGAGATTATTT
>DIDU01000187.1:0-354 GCA_002418295.1 Carnobacterium sp. UBA5792
TTCATACTTCATTATTACGAAAAATAAAAGATGTACAAAATCCAATGTTATTAATAGTAGGAAAACATGATGTAGTAACGTGTGAAAAACAAATTGAAATATTTAATAAAGATGCCCGAAACGGCAAGTATATTGTATTTGAAGAAAGTGGTCATTCACCTCATTATGAGGAAGCAGATAGGTTTGCAGAAACAGTCATACATTTTTTGAAATGAAGAAAAGGGTGCTTCTATAAATGAGAAGCACCTTTTTAAATTTATGGATATGTGATTGTAATGTTGGGCCAATTACTTTGCCAGTTCTTTTTAATAACTCTGTTTTTGTACATATGTATACGCTCTTTCGATTCCAGAA
>DIDU01000187.1:412-1008 GCA_002418295.1 Carnobacterium sp. UBA5792
CTGTTGGTCTCACTTGTAAGGAAAGAACATCTTCAATGCCGCACGGAGCTGTTAATATAACATTGTTTTTTTCGTCTAATGTAACCCCTAAAGACGTTGCTGTTTCAGGGAATTTAGAAATAGCATCAACAGAAGAAGAATACGGTGGCATATTATTTACTACGTGCATACGAGCTTGATTCTTTACAGACCAAGCGATAGAGGCATCCAAATTTATCAGTTTCTTTTCTAATAATTGTTCGTATATCTCATCTTTACGAAAAGGATCAAAATAAATGACATCAACGTCTGGTATAGTTGTTCTTATTTCGTAGTTATGTAAAGTATCCCAAATTTTAGAACGAACAAACCCGGCACAAATCCACCAATCAGGTAATTCTAGTGATTTTGCTAATTGTAATACGTCCATCATCCATTCGTCGTTTTCTATCAAGCGAATGATATGTTGCTCTGTTTGGATATTCATTGATATATTCACCTTTCTAGTAAATTAATGTATTAGTTCAATAATCCATAAAATCCAGTAAGCACCTGGTACAAATAGTAGTTGTGCTAATAATGTACCGAAAAGTCTAGAAATCATTAGCCAACCGTAC
>DIDU01000187.1:1020-2671 GCA_002418295.1 Carnobacterium sp. UBA5792
CGATGCGTGGATCGAGTAGTACGGTTAATAAAATTGTAGCAAAACCATTTACAAGACCAGAAGCTGTACTTGCGTTTGTTGCATAATCTGGATTTAGAAATGAAGCGTAAAGGGCAGAAAGAACACCTGCTGTATAAATGGCAGTAGCAAACATATTAATAAGCATAATACGTTTTGGAATACCACCAATGCGTAGTCTATGAATCATTTCTAACTTTGGAAAGCGTACATATTTTTTTGTGTACTTTAACTTTTGAATATTATTCGTCTTCATCATTCGAATGAATGAACCATCTGTTTCAAAATTTTGAATGACGTATCCAAATAGTTTTGTCAAAGTTGGATACAGTATAATCGCAAGTAATGTACCGATAGAAGCAGATAATAGAACGAGACGTATAATATGCTCTAAATCAATAGAAGAATCTAGTTTTGCTTCATCGACAATACCACCGATTAAAAAGGCTTGTAGTAAGTTAGATGTTCTGGAAATAAGCAGTACCATTCCTACGACGGATAAGGCAACGGCAATCTTTTTTAAACGTACACCAGCTAATCGAATACTATAAGAGCTAGTTTCAACCGCATGGATAATAATTGTGAAAGCCATTATAAAAATTAACGTAATTGACATTTGTTTCACCAGTTTCTATTAAAATAATTGTAACTTTTTCACTTTACCATATGTATCTTTTTTTGTAACTGAAAGTATGTGACATAGGAAAAGTAATTTTTCAGAAAAAAAGATAATGATAGTATTATAATAGAAGGGAAAGAGGGGAGATCTGTTATAGGTTACTTATAAAGTAAAATGAGTGGGGGATTGAAACGTGTACACAACATATTTATTTGATTTAGATGGAACATTGACGGATCCGAAAGAAGGGATTGTCAATTCAGTATTGTATGCATTAAAAAAGGTTGGCATTGAAGAATTATATATAAGCGAGTTAGATTCATTTATTGGTCCACCCATCCAGCAATCATTTGTAGAGAGATATAATATGAATGAAGGAGAAGTTGAACGAGCTGTTTTTTATNNATCTTTTAAAACAATTAAAAGATACTGGAAATCGTTTATTTATAGCAACTTCAAAGCCTACTATATTTGCTGAACAAGTTGTAGAGCATTTTCAACTAACAAATTATTTCGAAGGTATCATTGGAAGTAATTTAGATGGTACAAGAATAAAAAAAGAAGAAATCATTGCTCATATTTTACAAACAAATGAAGAACTTAATAAAGAAGAAATTGTCATGATTGGAGATAGAAAGCACGATATAATCGGCGCGAATCATAATGAAATTGCATCGATCGGCGTTTTATATGGCTATGGTAGTGAAACGGAATTGACTGAAGTTGGTGCGACTCATATCGTAAATGATGTAAAAGAACTACATCATTTTTGTTTAGAAAATAGTTTGATAAAGAAGTAAATATAGAGACTAATAATCCCTTTATAACGTATGATGATGAAATCGTTTTTTGTTTAAAGGGATTTTTCATATCTAATCGAATACTTATAATTAGACATTTTTAGCATGAAAAATTTGTATGAATAAGAGGAGGGATGTCAGAATCAAAAGATTAGTAGTAGAAGTTTATCAATAAAAGTTTGAATCTTCTGTTAAAGGAGGGGTATAATTGGAT
>DIDU01000187.1:2691-3054 GCA_002418295.1 Carnobacterium sp. UBA5792
TGCTTTATTTGCAGTGTTTTTGACAGAGCCTAGTTTTGTATTACCTTTCTTTTCGAATATTTTTATGGAGAAAATGGTAGGTTTTATTAAACTATATTTTCCTGTATTTTTACTCGGGGCAATATTTGGGAAAGTAGTAGAAATGTCAGGAATTGCGGACTCAATTGCAAAGACAATTATAGAGTTAGTTGGTGAAAAACGTACAATATTAGCAATTGTATTAATGGGTGCTATTTTAACGTATAGTGGTGTTAGTGTGTATGTAGTAGTGTTTGCCGTATATCCGTTCGCAGCTAAGTTGTTTCGACAAGCGGATATTCCAAAGCGTCTAATCCCTGGAACGATTGTTCTTGGAGCAGTAAC
>DIDU01000112.1:0-2092 GCA_002418295.1 Carnobacterium sp. UBA5792
TTTTATGTTGCTTCACTTCACTATTAAAAATAGAGCTGATGCATAGAAGCTCAACTCTATTTTTATTCGAATACTGTCGCACTTGAAGTATTTTTAAATCTTTAGTAAAGGAACACAAAACAAGTCTTTTATATCTCTAGTATCGGTCAGCTAATCTATATTCTTTTGATCCATTGACCAGCACTTGAATTTCTTTATCTTATTCTCATCTCAAAAAATTTGTTTTGCTATTGAATATTCAGTGTTCCGCTAAAGCAATTAGTAGGATCATATTTTTGTTTAAGTTGTTTTAGTTTCATTAAGTTGGCTGGGCTATACATTTGATTTAATCCATCCACTTGAGTGATACCTAAGAAATTAATATCTATTCCTTCAGAAAATTCTTTCAATAACTCCCACTTTTTCTTCCATTTTTCATTAGCTGCTAGTGCTTCTTCTGCTGCAGCAAATCCTTTTCGTAAAATGACCAGATAACGACTCTCTCGATGAGAATAAGCCATTGTGTCATTTTCAACTTTCCCAAAGTTGCCTCCTAAAACTTTTACTTGAGCAATTAATCGCGGGTCTCCACTTTCTCTCAATTCTTTTGTCAATTCATTGAGCAGCGAGTGGGATATACTGGACGTATAGAAGTTTAATATTAATGTACTTCCACTCGGATCAATAGGCGGAAATAAGTCAACATAAGAAACAGGCTTAACTTCATCAAAAAGATAACCTTTAAAGTTCTGTAAATCCTTTAATAATTCGGTACCGCCTATTTGCCTTCCTTTGAAACAAATCATTAACTCAATCACTAATTGATTTTTATTTTTTTTAGGCATTTTCTCAGTAAAAGGAACTGTGGTAAAAGAAAGTGTTCCATTCAATTCTTCTGGAGCATGATACAGGTAATCAGCTAATTCTTGAACAGTTTTTTGATCAAATGCATAATATAGATTGCCTGCTAATACGGTTCCTCCTTCATGAGCTTCAAAAACAAACTCTGTGATCACCCCAAAATTTCCTGCTCCACCACGTATGGCCCATAATAAATCAGGATGTTCATCTTTTGACACAGTGACTATTTCACCATCTGCATTAATTAAACGCGCCCCACAAATGCGATCTGCAGTTACACCAAACTTGCGAACAAAAAAGCCCATGCCGCTTCCTTGAGCATTGCCGCCAACTCCTACTCCTCCCATATCTCCAGAAGTAATGGCTAAATCATAGGGTGTCAAAGCTTGAGCAACGTTAAACCAATTAGCTCCGCCACCTACACGAACTCTTTTGGACGTTTCTTCTACTATAACTTGATTTAAAGCAGCAATATCAATGACTACTTTTTCATCCCCTGAACTAAAGCCAGAGGCACTATGACCAGTGCTTTTAATTGTAAACGGCCAGTCATTTGCTCGGCAATACCGAATCGTTTGAGCTACATCTGCTTCGCTCTGACAGTTTACAATAGCAACAGGTTGGGGATCGAAAATAAGGTTCTTAACTTTTTTTAACTTTGTATATTCCTTATCCTCTTTGGTATACACTTCTCCGCTTATTGTAGCCTCTAATTCTTCACTATTAAATAACTTCATGCTACTATTCCTCCTTTATCTATCTCTGCTTTTAATGCCTCTCTCTTATTGTAAAACAATTGATTCTTTTCGTGAATTTTTAACTCTTCTTCGCTTTTTTAGTTTTTTTACAGAAATACATTATTTGAAAAAATTAATAGTTTTTTTATTAATTGAAATGCAGTTATTATTAGCAGATATGTAAGAATTGTTGAAGAAATAAAAATGTAGTAGTTTTTTTATACCAATGAAAATGTCCAAGGTTCCAAAAGCTAAAAAAGACAGAAACTTATTATTTACTCAATAATAAATTTCTGTCTTTTTTTTACTATAATTAAACTAAATACAAAAAAACTCACTTTAAATCTAAGTTTTCATCCAGTCCGTTTTGTTCTATTAACTTCTCAAACCATATCCTTTATCAATTAAGTACCAACAAATAGCGTAAAGTACTACGATAAAAAGGATAAGAATTGTCTCAGATGCAACAATCGATACATCTGTTGTTCCTAGAAAACCATAGCGAAACCCGGAAG
>DIDU01000112.1:2105-3487 GCA_002418295.1 Carnobacterium sp. UBA5792
ATAGCTTGCCAGACAGGCGGCAACATTGAAATGGAATAAAATACACCGCCGAGATAAGTCAAAGGCTGTAAAACAAAAGTCGGTACTATAGAGACATCATCATAAGATTGGGCAAAAATGCCATTTATTAAACCTGCTAATGAAAATAAAATAGCCGTCATCAAAAGTGTAATGACAATAATAAACCATGAATAAACATGAAGAGGCACAAAGAAAAGAGAGATGATAGTCACAAGTGTGCCGACTAGAACACTTCTTCCAAGTCCACCAATAACAAATCCCCAAATGATTATATGTGCCGGGACTGGTGCAACTAATAATTCTTCGATATTCTTCTGAAACTTCTGAGAAAAGAATGAAGAAGATACATTGGAATAAGAGCTTGTGATTGCTGACATCATAATAAGTCCAGGCACAATAAATTCCATATAGGAGAACCCGCCCATCTCTCCGATTCGTCCCCCAATCATTTTTCCAAAGATAATAAAGTATAGTGATGTAGTGATCACTGGCGGTACTAAGGTTTGCACCCAAATACGCAAATAGCGATTGGTTTCTTTTATTGATAAACTTTTTAGGGCAGTAAAATACAGATTAAACATTTTTTTCCTCCACTTAACGATTTTCTTCTGTGATTTTTAAAAATAGTTCTTCCAATCTATTAGATTTATTCCGCATGGAAAGAACTTTTATTCCTTGGTTGTTAAGCTGCTCAAATATAGCATTGACTCCCTGATTGCGTTCAACTTCGATAGCAAGAGTTAACTCATCTTCAAAAGAACTTTTATAGTCTGTAATTTCAGGTTTCTTATCATAAGGAGCTAAATCAAAGATAAAAGTTTCAAACTGTAATTTTGAAAGAAGATCTTTCATCTTAGTATTCACAATCAACTCACCTGATTGAATAATTCCAATATTCCGGCAGAGCATTTCCGCTTCTTCTAAATAATGAGTCGTTAGAATAATAGTCGTGCCACTTGCATTCAACTCTCTTAGAAAAGCCCACATTTCACGTCTTAACTCAATATCTACTCCTGCTGTAGGCTCATCTAAAATAAGCAATCGCGGTTCATGCATTAATGCGCGTGCAATCATTAATCTACGTTTCATTCCGCCTGAAAGCATGCGCGCGCGTACATTGCGCTTTTCCCATAAGTCAGATTGTTTTAAATATTTTTCACTGCGTTTTAGTGCTTCTTTATGAGAAACACCGTAATAGCCAGCTTGATTAACCACAATTTGTTGGACTGTTTCAAAGGGATTGAAATTGAATTCTTGCGGAACCAAACCAATCTGCTGCTTTGCACGTACTAAATCTGTATCAATATCATAACCAAAAACTTTTACTTTTCCTGATGTTTTGTTCACAAGTGAGGTAATAA
>DIDU01000167.1:0-219 GCA_002418295.1 Carnobacterium sp. UBA5792
CCGAATCAAAAACAGGAATTGAGATGGAAAGTTTGACGGCTGCAAGTGTGGCGGCTCTTACGATTTACGATATGTGCAAAGCGATTGACCGTTCAATGCGAATTACAAATGTGGAGTTGCTTCACAAAGAAGGCGGGAAAAGCGGCGTTTACAACAGAAGTGTCGACAGTGATGAGGCAGTTGTAATCGATGTGAATATTAGCGAGAAAAAAGGTACTG
>DIDU01000167.1:315-965 GCA_002418295.1 Carnobacterium sp. UBA5792
TGCGAGAAATGGGGCTTGATTTGAAAGACGGAGATTTCGCTGAAAATATTACAACGAGAAACATTGAACTATTTACACTTCCTGTCGGTCAAGTGTTGACGATTGGAGAATGTGTTCTAGAGGTGACACAAATCGGCAAAGAATGTCACAAAGGTTGTGCGATTAAACAAAAAGTCGGCAATTGTATTATGCCAACGGAAGGAATTTTCTGCAAAGTTTTAAAGGGCGGAATTATTAAGAAAAACGACAAAATCAAGCTTGTAGAATTAAATTAAAAGTTTNNAAGGGAAGAACTTAGAATGTTTTTTGCGGATACATGGGTTATGTATCCGTTATTTTTTTCCAGTCTCCAAATCAATTTAGGAGGTATTTATGGAATATACAACTCAATTAGACGCTGCAAAGAAGAAAATCATTACAAAAGAAATGAAAAGAGTAGCGGAAAAAGAAAATATAGACGTAGAAATTCTTAGAGAAAAAGTTGAAAAAGGATATGTGGTTATTCCTGCGAACAAAAACCACAAATCATTAGATGCACACGGTGTTGGTGAAGGTTTGAAGACTAAAATCAACGTGAATTTGGGAATTTCAAAAGATTGCTACAACATCGAAAAAGAAATGGAAAAAGTTAGAGTGGCAATCGACATGGA
>DIDU01000167.1:1022-2590 GCA_002418295.1 Carnobacterium sp. UBA5792
TGTTCCGATGTACGATTGCGTTGGAATGTTAGATAAAGAATTGAAGGATATTACTGAAGAAGAATTCTTACAAGTTGTGGAACAACACGCAAAAGACGGGGTGGATTTCATCACAATTCACGTTGGACTTACAAGAGATATCGCTGAACATTTGAAAACAACAGACAGAATTACAAAAATCGTATCACGTGGTGGATCGTTATTATTCGCGTGGATGATTGCTAATAACAAGGAAAACCCACTTGTAACAAGATACGACGATGTACTTGAAATCTGCGAAAAATACGACGTCACACTAAGCTTGGGAGATGCTTTAAGACCGGGTTGCATTAACGATGCGACAGATGATTTGCAAATTCAAGAGCTAATCAATTTATCCAGAATGGCAAAAAGAGCCTACGAAAAAAATGTCCAANNCATGTTCCAATCGATCAAATCGAGGCAAATATGAAAATCGAAAAAACAATCTGCAACAATGCACCATTCTACGTGTTGGGACCTTTGGTTACAGACATTGCACCTGGATACGATCACATCACATCAGCAATTGGTGGTGCAATCGCAGCAAGTACTGGAGCTGATTTCTTGTGCTATGTAACTCCTGCAGAACATTTGAGACTTCCTAACTTGGAAGATATGAAAGAAGGAATCATCGCTACTAAAATCGCAGCTCATGCTGGAGATATCGCCAAGAAAATCCCTGGAGCAAAAGAAAGAGACGACGAAATGAGCAGAGCCCGATTCAACTTGGATTGGGAAAAAATGTTCGAACTTGCAATTGACAGCGAAAAACCAAAAAAATACAGAAAAGAATCTCAACCAATCGAAGAAGATAGCTGCACAATGTGCGGTAAAATGTGTTCAATGAGAACTGTGAAGAAAGTTTTGAACGGCGAAGATGTCAATTTGATTTAGAAAATTTGATTAAAAATTTATTTTAAAATGCGAATTCAACCATCAAGAATATCTTGGTGGTTGTTTTTATTTGAACGAAATAAAAAAATATTCAAAAAATTATTGACAATGGTTATTAGTAGGCGTATAATTCTAATAGTATTAGGTAAAAAGGTGATATTATGAATGAAAAATTAGCAAAAGAAGTTATAAGATGCGTGCATAGCATTGGAAAGCACCATCCTCACAAACAAATCAACGATTCTGTAAGAGGAGAAAACATGGCTTTGGGATTTATCAAATCGGAAGGTGGATCGACTTATCCGAAAGANNTTATTAAAAAGCTAGAAAAGCGTGAACTGGTAACTAGAACTGGTGATAAAATTGACAGAAGAAAAACTTTGGTAAGTTTAACTGAAAAAGGAGACAAAGTCGCCAAAGAAACTGAGGACAAGATAATGTATGCTCTGGGTCAAATGTTTGATGCTTTGGGAGAAGAAGATTCTGAAAATTTCGTCAGAATAATCGACAAGCTTATTAAAAATTTGCCAAAGATAAGCAAGGTTTGCGAAGATAAATTTAAAGAAATGGATGATAGTTTTGATAAAAATAATTAGATATTTGAATAAAAAACAATGGATGCAGATACTTTTGAGTTTTGTGTTTATCGTTAC
>DIDU01000148.1:0-269 GCA_002418295.1 Carnobacterium sp. UBA5792
GAAGAAAGATGGGATGAAATAGAAATGAAAAACATAACAATTGTTACTGATTCATCAGCTCAATTAACTCCAGAAGAAATAGAAAAGTTTAACAATCACGTGTTGCCTTTAACTATTTTAATTGATGGAGCATCGTATGTAGATGGAGAAACGTTACAAAAAGATGAATTTATGGACCGAATGGAAATAGCTAAAACCCTGCCTAAAACAAGCCAGCCTCCAATCGGGACTTTTATAGAATGCTATAATCAATTAGGAATGGAAGGCGG
>DIDU01000148.1:315-5041 GCA_002418295.1 Carnobacterium sp. UBA5792
AAATGACGGAAACAGCCGTCACAGTCGTTGACAGTAAATTTACCGATCGAGGATTAGCTTTTCAAGTCCTTGAAGCCGCAAAACTAGCAGCTTCCGGCGCAGATAAAGAAACCATTTTAAATCATATTGAAACAGTTAGAAAAAATACCCGTTTGTTTATTTGTGTGCGCACACTGGAAAACTTGGTTAAAGGTGGAAGAGTCAGCCGAGTAGTCGGAGCTGTTTCTAATTTGATCGATATGAAATTAATTTTTGAACTGGTTGAGGGTAAGTTAGAAAGCCGAGTTAAAGGCAGAGGAATGAAGCCCATCAATAAATGGAACCAAAAGCTGAAAGAAGAATTAGCTCAAATGGAAGACGTAATGGAAGTCTCTTTTTCACATGCGGCTGATTATGACTATATTTCGGCATTAAAAGAAGACTTTCAAAAGGCGATGCCTGACGTTCCGATGACAATGGATCAGACAAGTCCCGTTATAGCTACGCATACTGGAAAAGGAGCTTATGCGATTATTTATTATACAAAATAAAGCAAGAAAAGATAAAATAAATGTTTTAATATAAAAAATGGAGTTGAAGACGATGAAAAAACTGCGTTCTTTTTTGTTAATGTGTGTGATTGTGGCGTTGGGAACGTTCATCGTTATCCAAAGTTTAAACTTTTTTTTAAACAAAACAGAACAAGCCAAAAAGCAAGAGCAAGAAACAATGGATCAATCGGTTTATTTAGTTGCCATAGGTGACTCGTTAACAGAAGGAGTCGGGGACAGTACACAAAATGGAGGGTATGTTCCTTTGGTCGCCAACCAATTAAGAGAAACAACCGGTATCAAAGAAGTAACGACAAAAAATTATGGGGTAAGCGGCGAACGCAGTGACCAAATTTTAAAAAGAATCAAACAACAAGAAGATGTACGTTCTGACTTGGCAAAAGCAACGGTTATTGTATTGACTGCTGGGGGAAACGATCTGATTCAAACCTTTAAAAGAGAACAGCTGAAAATAAACCAAGACAGTTTTATTGAACCGAAAAAAAAGTATCAAGAAAATTTAACAGCTATTCTAACAGAATTTCACTCGCTGAATCCAAAAGCGCAAGTCTATATTTTTGGTATTTACAATCCTTATGCGTATCTATTTCCTGAAGTGACTGAAATGCAGGAAGTGCTAGATTCTTGGAATGAAGAAACTGAACAACTAGCTGAAAAAGAACAAGCGACTTATCTTTCCTTAAGTAAGTTATTTGACTTGAATGGACAGACAGCGCCGTCAGATACAATTGGCGGTTCAACGGATGACCAACCAGCTAATAATCCTTTATTGTATGAAGAGGACCTGTTTCATCCAAATGATCAAGGCTATGAATTGATGGCGGATGAATTGTACCAAGCGCTTATAAAAACCCGGAAGATTGCAGATTGAGCAGTGATTCTTATTTTTAAGAAAGGAAGTTAGTATGGAAGAAAAAAGAACCAACAACAAACCAATCAACAAAACAACGCCAAACTTTTGGAAATGGGCTTTTCTTGTTCTGCTTTCAATTGTATTAGGCACCGTGATCTGGGTATTCAGCCAATTAACGGCGGTCATTCAAGGAGAACCGAATCTTACAATTGAGGAACCAAGAACAGATGAAATGGCTTTTCAAATCCAAGCTCATAAAAAAGATCTGAATCAATTAGTCACAAAATACATTGATGAAGAACTTGCAAACGACCAAGTCGACTTTGAATTTAGTCTAGAAGACCAGGCACAATTAAAGGGGACTTTTCAATTATTTGGTCATGATGTGCAATTTGCACTCTTTTTAGAACCTTTTGTGATGGAAAATGGCAATTTACAATTTAAAGCTACCAACATTTCTGTCGGTACATTAAATTTACCGATTTCGTTTGCGATGAATATGATAAAAGATCAATTAAAGGTACCAAAATGGGTGGCTATCAATAGTCAAAAAGAATTGATTGTCTTCAATTTGAATGAATTTTATTTAAAGAGCGGGATACACTTTTCAGCTAACAAAATTGACTTAGCAGAAGATGATATTCGTCTAACGGTTTACTTACCGGCTGATTAATAACTGATCGATAAGACAGAAATGGGGAGAAAGTATGAAAGAGACAGCAATTTTTGCGGGAGGCTGCTTTTGGTGTATGGTAAAACCATTCGATGAGCAGCCGGGAATTGAAAGTGTTGTATCAGGCTACACAGGCGGACATACAATGGACCCCACTTATGAGGAAGTACTGACACAAACTACTGGACATACAGAAGCAGTAGAGATTACTTTTGATCCATCGATTATTTCATATAAACAATTGGTGGAAATTTATTGGAACCAAACAGATCCAACAGATGCGATGGGTCAATTTCAGGATCGCGGAGACAATTATCGACCTGTTATTTTTGTAAAGAACGCGGAACAACGTGCGGCTGCAGAAGCATCGAAAGAGCAGCTCAAGTTAAGCGGTCGTTACAGCAAACCGATAGTGACAACAATCGAAAACGCTGCTGTTTTTTATCCGGCAGAAGCAGCACATCAAGACTTTTACCGGCATCATCCAGTGCGTTATGAACAAGAACAGCAAGAACGGAAAGATTATATGACTGCTAAGGAGGAGAAATAGTACTATGCGACGTTCGTTTTACCATTACTTGATGACAGAGAGAGATCCTCACAAAAAAGATGCAGTTACCTTGTTCGCTAATGCTGTATATTTAGATGTAGGTTTTCCTAAACAATCAGAGAACTACCAAGAAATCAGCCAATATTTAGAACTAAATGGCGACTATTTACCAGAAATGACTATATTTGATGTAGCTTGGGAAAGATACATCGAAAAAGACCAAGCCTAACAAATTACTAAACTAGGNNCGCTGAAACGGTTTTATTACCAGGAGATCCTTTACGGGCAAAATATATAGCTGAAACTTTTTTAACGGATGTAGAGCAATACAATAATGTACGGAATATGTTCGGTTATACGGGGTTATATAAAGGAGAACGTATCTCTGTTCAAGGAACGGGTATGGGATTACCGTCTATGATGATTTATGCAGAAGAGTTGATCACGAGTTACCAGGTTAAAAACCTCATACGCGTCGGTACTGCTGGCGGAATGAAAATGGATGTTAAAGTGAGAGATGTTGTGTTAGCTCAAGGCGCTACAACGGATTCAAGTATTAACCGGCACACTTTCCATAACCAAGTGGATTTTGCTCCTTTAGCAAATTTTGATTTGCTGAGAACCGCTTATGAAGTGGGGATGGAAAAAGGGATGAATATAAAAGTTGGAAACGTCTTATCAGCAGATCGCTTTTATAACGAAGAATTAGATAAAAAGAAATTAGCCGATTATGGAGTCCTTGCTGTTGAAATGGAAGCAGCAGGTCTGTATACTTTAGCAGCAAAATACAACCGTAAAGCATTGGCTATCTTAACCATCAGTGATCATTTACTGACAGGAGAAGAAACGTCTTCACAAGAACGCGAGCGTACGTTTAATGATATGATGATCGTGGCACTTGAAGCAGCATTGAAATTAAAAGAAAATTAATCATGAAGAAATAGATACAAGTGGAAGAAAAATATTCCTCTTACTTCTACCACTAGATAAGAAGCCATGCAAACTTATCGCTTAAATACACTTTTTATTCTATTCGCTTATGAAAGGAGTTGCAGTATGCAGGAAGAACCAGAAAAGAAAAAGAAACTAAACATAAAAATAGGAACTTATCTTATGTCGCTGTTAGCTGTAGCTGTGGTTTCAGTTGGAATTACCTATGTTATAACAGAAAGAAATGAACAAAAAGCTCCACTTAATGAACAGACGACGCAAAATAGCGGAGAATTTTCTAAAATAGAAGCTGTTTATCAGCAGCTTTTAACCAAATATTATCAAGATGTTGATGGAGATAAATTAATCGAAGGTGCATTGACTGGTATGGTAGATGCTGTCGGGGATCCTTATACACAGTACCTGGATGTTTCAGAATCCACTTCCTTAAATGACACGATATCCGCTTCTTTTGAAGGTATTGGTGCAGAAGTAATGAAACAAGGAGATTCCATTATGATTGTTTCTCCAATAGCAGGTTCGCCTGCAGAAAAAGCGGGTTTAAAACCCAATGATATTCTTTTAAAGGCAGACGATAAAAATTTATCTGGTTTAGCTTTAAATGAGGCCGTATCCTTTATTCGAGGTGAAAAAGGAACCGATGTCGTTTTAACGATTCAAAGAGGCGACAATACATTTGAAGTCACTGTTACACGCGATACAATTCCTGTAGAAANNAACAGTGGTTTACAATTTAGATGAAACGGATCCGACGATCGGATATATTGCGATTACCAGCTTTTCAAGCCCGACTTATGATGAAATAGTGACGGCTGTAAAAGAATTGAGAACAAAAGGCGCCAAATCTTTTATTTTTGATGTGAGACAAAATCCGGGCGGATTATTAGATGCTGCTTTAAGTATTTCTAATATGTTTATGAAAGACGGTTCGGTTATTATGCAGACACAAGAAAAAGACCAAGAAGCAGTTAAAATTGTGGCAGATAACAAAACGATGGGTGATTTTAAAGTCACAGAACCAGCTGTTCTTTTAGTAGATGAAGGGAGTGCCAGCGCTTCGGAAATACTAGCGGGTGCTTTAAAAGAATCAGCAAATATTGAAATCATTGGAACGAAAACATTTGGTAAAGGAACCGTCCAAACGGTTG
>DIDU01000148.1:5048-5524 GCA_002418295.1 Carnobacterium sp. UBA5792
GCTAACACCCAAAGGCGAATGGATCAATGAAAAGGGCATCGAACCCACTCTACCGGTAGAATTACCTGCGTATACAAAACTATTAGTCATCGACAGTACGAAGGAATACAAAGCAGGCGATGTTTCAGATGAAGTAAAAAATATCGAACAAGTACTGGATGCTTTAAGCTATTCTGTTGGATCAGCTGATGGTTACTTTGATGAAAAAACGACAGCAGCGGTAAAACAATTTCAATCCGATCACCAACTGGATGAAGATGGTGTAGTGACTGGAGATACAACTGCAGAAATGATCGAAAGTCTGCGCAATTTGATAAAAGATAACGATACACAATATAAAAAAGGGCTAGATTATTTAAAAGAGAACTAATCGAAACCCGTAAGGATAAAAAAGGAAGATGAGTAAGTGCTTCTTCCTTTTTTTATCGAATAACCGTTGGAAATAAATAGTTATTTTTGCTGTTTTCTTGTATGAT
>DIDU01000148.1:5575-9045 GCA_002418295.1 Carnobacterium sp. UBA5792
CCCAGTTATGGAATTGGTTTAAACCCTTTTTATTAGCAGTGGTACTGACAGCTTTTTTTCGAAACTTTGTCTTTCTGCCAATGACCATTGAAGGAAATTCCATGATGCCGACTTTTCAACCGAATGATCAAATTATTGTGAAAACAATTTATCATATCAATCGTTTTGATTTAATCGTTTTTAAAGATGCTTCCAATCGGACCCTTGTTAAAAGAGTGATTGGGTTACCTAATGAAACGTTAAGATACGAAAATGATCAATTGTATATTAACGATAAATTAGTGCAAGAACCTTTTTTAGAAAATGATTTTGTGAAAAATGTTGGCGGTTCATGGACTTCTGATTTTACATTAGAAGAGTTGACAGGTAAAATTGTGGTACCTAAAGACGAATATTTTGTTTTAGGAGATAATCGTAGGTCAAGTAATGACAGTCGTTATTTCGGTTCCGTACCTGCATCTGCTATTATCGGTGAAACATCAATGATTTATTTTCCGTTCCAACGTTTGTCTATTGTTCAATAAATTAGCAGAAGGTCGTGGTAATTAATGAGTAAAACAACTTATNNTTGAAGCTAGACGTATTCGTCATAATGGGGAAAAGAAACCCGAAGACAATCAGAAAAAAAGCTGGGCGTCAGAAGCGGGCAGTATGCTTTTATATATTATTATAGCAGTGATCATCTTTTTACTTATTCGACATTTTTTATTTGTGCCCGTAAGCGTGGATGGAGAGTCGATGTACCCGACATTGCATGATCAAGATCGGCTGATTTTAAATAAAATCGAAAAAACAGAACGTTTTGACCTGATTGTTTTCCCTGCACCTGATGATCCCGGGAAACAATACATCAAACGTGTTATTGGCGTACCAGGTGACGAAATAATGGTAACGGATGATCAACTGTACGTTANNTTTAGATGAAGCGAAAGCAAACCTAGCACCTGGAGAGGTACTGACGGATAATTTCACATTAGCTTCAGTGACTGGTATGGAAAAAGTTCCAGAAGATTCTTATTTTGTGATGGGAGACAATCGAACGAACTCGAAAGACAGCCGTTCCTTTGGATTTGTTGATGCTGACACAATCACAGGAACAACGGATATTCGCATCTGGCCGTTAAAAGATTTTGGAATGGTCAATCATTAAGTGAAAAAAGATTTATTAAAAAGGGAGAGGTACAATGCTCCTTACCTAAAAGAGGACGCGACTTTTGTCGCATCCTCTTTTTCCTTTTGACTCACCCTTGCTGAAAACCAAAATAATTTAATGAAAACTCTTTAAATTCTTTAGTGGCTTTTGTTTGATACCGATTTTTCATCCATGAGATCCAAATGGTCCGCTGGCAAATGGGAGCGTCGATTTTCAATAAGGGCAATAGAGTAGAATGATTAGCACGTCTCCAAGAATCTGGAACAAACGTTAATCCCAATCCTGATTGTACCAATTTAAGAATAAATTCAAAGCTTTCGATTTCAAAAGCAATATCAGGTGTAAATCCAGCTTCATGACAAAACAACTTTGTCATTTTCGCAAATGAATAATCAGTTGTTACACTAATAAACGGATCATTTGCTACTTCATTTAAGTTTACGCTTTTTTTCTTAGCCAATTGATGGTTCGGAGGAACGGCTAAAAATATTTCTTCAGTTAATAACGGTTTACTCTCAATTTCTGGATGGTCAGTTGGTGTGTAAAAGATTCCTAAATCAATTTCGCCATCCAAAAGCTTTTGTTCTAACTTCTTTTGTTGTGTGATATGAGAAATTTTAAAGCGCTGATCAGGATGACTGATAAAATAGGTTTGAAATAAATCTTGTAGGAAACGAGAAGAAGAAGCACCTATCGCTACGCTTCTTTCTTCTATTTCGACTAAATGACTAAGTTCGTGCTTGCTATTTTCAATTGTGCGAAATATTTTTTCGACTGTTGTAAGAAAAATCATTCCGTAATCATTGAGTACAATTCGCTTGCCAATTCGATCGAACAAACGAACCCCTAAGTCTTGTTCTAAAGCCGCAATGGATTTGCTGAGAGAAGGCTGAGCAATATGCAGCTCTGTTGCTGCTATAGTCATGTTCTCAAAACGAGCAACAACTTGAAAATAATGCAATTGGCGTAATTCCATGGAAACCTCCTTATAGCTAAAATGAATGAATATATGTTTTATTATATATTTTAAATTATATATTGTCGATGATATAATAGAACACACCAAAAAATATTTTTTTTTGGAAATATAAGGAGGATTTTTCGTGAAAAAGTCAAATTTATGGACAAAAGATTTTGTAATGGTTGCACTAATTAATTTTATGACCTATTTAGTCTATTATTTATTAATGATTATTATGGCCGATTATNNTTCGCCTAGCCAAGCAGGCGGTGCAGTAGGAATCTTTATCGTAGGCGCGTTGGTTGCCAGAATCGTTACAGGAAGTGTCGTTGAAAAGATTGGATATAAACGGATGCTATTTATTGGATTAGCTATTTATTTTATTTCTTCATTTCTTTACTACCAAATGAATAATTTAGTGTTCTTATATCTAGTTCGTTTTCTTCATGGAATCGGGTTTGGTGCTACGTCTGTTGTAACAGGGACTGTTGTTGCTCAAATCATTCCAATGGAACGTCGGGGAGAAGGAATCGGTTACTACTCATTAAGTACAACAATGGCTTCAGCCATCGGTCCAATGTTGGGCATGTTTTTGGTTAGGCATTTGAGTTTCTACTCAATTATTAGTTTATCTATTTTGTTGTTAGTCTTTGGTGTCTTGGGCGCGTTTATTTTACGTGTGCCAAAAGTAACATATACCCCTGCAACACAAAGCAAATCCTCATTTTCAGTTCACAGCTTTTTAGAAAAAAATGCGATACCCATTTCACTGATCGGAGCACTGTTAGGTTTTGGTTATTCAAGTATTGTCAGCTTCTTAACTTCCTATACAAAAGAGTTAGACTTGGTATCTGCAGGCAGCTTCTTTTTTATTGCTTATTCCATTGCTATCTTATTATCGCGTCCTATTGCTGGACGGTGGTTGGATACTAAAGGCGAGAATTTCGTTATGTATCCTGCTTTTATCTCATTTATGATCGGATTATTCTTAATGGGAGGAGCACATAATGGGTTTATGTTGTTGTTATCTGCGGTCTTTATTGGCGCCGGTTTCGGAACGTTCTTATCTAGTGGACAAACAATCGCAATCAAAGCAGCTCCTGATCATCGCGTAGGATTAGCAACATCCACATTTTTAGCGATTGTAGATGCAGGCGTGGGCATCGGTCCTTCGATCTTAGGTGCGTTGGTACCAATCATCGGTTATCGCGGTGTCTACTTGAGCATGGCGGGTCTCGCCTTGTTCGCTGTTGGGCTTTACTTTATTTATAATAAAAAAATTCTCAATACTGATTTTGAAACATCAATTGATGTATAGTATCAAAAATAATTTGTTATTTAAAAACATCTGAATAT
>DIDU01000148.1:9180-9472 GCA_002418295.1 Carnobacterium sp. UBA5792
TTTTGGAGCATGTTTAAGAAAAAGAGTTAAGAAAAAGGGAAGAGGATGAGACTTGTGTCTCATCCTCTTTCTTGTTTTTTTGTTGAAGACAGGAATTTTATGGAATATAACGCATAAAGGGAGTAGTTTTAAAAAAAAGAAGATACAAAACCGTATTTGGAAGTAGGTTTGAGATATGGTACAATATCGAATAAAGTCTCTAAAATAAAAGGCAATAAAATCTAATGGCGAACTGAAGAAAAAGCCTAAGGAAAAGACTTGGGAAATTGATATCACTACTAAAAGCAAAGAA
>DIDU01000148.1:9518-21362 GCA_002418295.1 Carnobacterium sp. UBA5792
CATATGGCTAAAGCCAGAAGACAAGTAACAGAAAAATTAACGCTAGTAGATATCGTTTTTGAATTAGTTGATGCCAGAATCCCGCTTTCCAGCCGCAACCCCATTTTAGACGAATTAATTGGAGAGAAACCGCGCATTGTAATTTTAAATAAAAGCGACTTGGCTGATGCTGCTTTAGTTCAAAAATGGGTAGCATATTTTAACAATCAAGGAATTTCTGCTGTGCCGATCGTAGCTCAAGAAGGTATTGGGATGAAGAAAGTAATGAGTGAGGCCAAAAGATTATTAAAACCTAAATTTGATCGTATGGCAGCTCAAGGGCGAAAGCCACGAGCTATCCGAGCAATGAGTATCGGCATTCCGAACGTTGGGAAATCGACTTTGATCAATCGATTTGTCAAAAAGAACATTGCTNNCAACAGTGGTTAAGATTAAATAAAGAACTGGACTTATTGGATACGCCGGGTATTTTATGGCCAAAATTCGAAGATCCAGAAACAGGTAAAAAATTAGCTTTGACAGGTGCCATAAAAGATACTATTTTGCAGTTGGATGATATAGCTTTATATGGAATAGAAAGATTTCAAAAAAATTATCCCGAAAATTTAGCGGCTCGCTATAAGTTATCGGCAGCAGAGTTGGCTTTGACACCTCCAGAGTTGTTAATGTTGATTAGTGAAAGAAGAGGCTTTAGAGAAGATTACAGCCGTGCAGCTGAAATGATTATTTATGAAATACGAAATGGAAAAGTAGGCCGTTATACACTTGATACACTTCCGTCTACCCCCTTATCAGAAACAGGTGAAAAATAAGATGGACAAACCTTTATCGATTGCAGCTATTAAAAAACTGCTTTTAACGATTGACCATCCACTTGATGAACAATTGACTGTTCTTCAAGCTGATCCAAGAAAAGGAGTCGCCGCAGCTTTAAAATCATGGGAAAAAAGTTTTAAGAAACAGCAGGATTTAAAAGAACAACAACAAAGAATGCTGCAGATTGAAAACCGTTTGTGGACCAACCAAGAGGATGTTAGGATTGCTGGAATTGATGAAGTCGGACGTGGTCCTTTAGCTGGACCAGTGGTAGCAGCAGCAGTCATCTTACCAAAAGATGTTTCTATTTTGGGGATCAATGACTCAAAACAGCTTTCCCATNNGCATGAAATTCAAGCAACTGCTTTAGGGATCGGTATTGGCATAAAAGAACATGGGATTATTGATGAAGTAAACATCTACCAGGCTACTAAATTGGCTATGTTAGAGGCTATCCAGCAGTTACCGATCGTTCCCGACCATCTTTTAATTGATGCAATGCAATTGCCTACAGCGATTCCGCAAGAAAGTTTCGTTAAAGGAGATGCTAAAAGTCTGTCGATTGCAGCGGCTAGTATTATCGCAAAAGTGACCCGTGACCGAATAATGGCTGAGTACGATCTTCTCTATCCGGGCTATGACTTTGCTAAAAATGCAGGGTATGGAACTAAAAATCACTTAGAGGGATTGGACCGATTAGGAGTCTGTCCTATTCACCGCCATTCTTTTGCTCCAGTGAGAGATAAATTAACTCAATTTTAAAACACGTTACGAAAAAGAATTAAGAAATAGAGTACGGATAAGACTGTTGTCTCATCCGTACTCTATTTCTTTTGGTTCTCTAATTTCTAGAGTTGGTAAGGAAACTATCTCCGGCCTATGGGGTTGCTTGTGGTAAGCCATGGGACCGTTTTGAGCCGAAGACGTCTCAAAACTGCAAGCGTCAAACTTAGCGTAGCTGCTAAAGCCTGACGCTAAGTAATTCTCGTTGCATCCTTTTCATGGCGGCAAGCCCCCTATTCCTTCGCAAGTTTCTGAAAAGTGTTTCTAAGTTGTTTTGAATTAAAAGAACACAATTTCGTTACTGACCAACGTCAAATATCGTAGAATCTTTTTTTGAAATAAATGAAAAGGTGATGATCTTGCGGATAGTACTTTTGATGTTAGCGTCACAACTACTACTAGGAAAAGGAGTAAACAGAATGGAAGACCATTTACTAAGAAACAAAATTTTTCATCTAGCACATTGCCGGGGAGTAGGTCCCATCACCCAAATTCGAATGTTAACAGCTTTATTGGATGATCCTGATTTATCTGCTGCACAACTGGCAATAAAAGCAGCCTTATCCTCAAAGAATACTGCCATTTTTCTAAACAGTTATGCAGCTATTCAACTAGAAGCAGTGATGGATCGGTATAAAAAAGAACACATTCATTGGTTGACGATATTAGATAACCGCTATCCTGAATATTTAAGACAAATTTACAATCCTCCTGTTGTTCTTTTTTATCAAGGAAACTTAGGTTTGTTGGAACAGAAGCTGTTAGCGGTTGTAGGAGCTAGGGAAAATACGGCATATGGCATCTTTATTTTAGACCAATTGCTTCCTGAATTGATAGAAAACGACTTTGTTCTGGTCAGCGGATTAGCCAAAGGAATTGATTATNNCATTTCCCAATGAGAAATCGTATTATCGCAGGACTATCTGTAGGGACATTAGTAGTCGAAGCAAAGTCTCGTAGTGGAAGTTTGATTACAGCGAATCTTGCGTTGCAAGAAGGAAGAGAAGTATTTGCTGTTCCTGGAGCAATTACTAATCCTTATTCAGCAGGTACAAATGAATTGATTTTACATGGAGCCAAATGTGTTTTGTCAGTTGAGCATATTTTAGAGGAATTGTCCTATTGAACCCTCACAAAAAAAGAGGAATAGTGAAAAAACTCTTCTATATTATAGTTAAAAAAACAACTTTTTAGCTGAGTCGGGATTTCAATAGTTGACAAAAGGGCATTGGATAGCATAAGATGATTAACGATTTCTCTTTCAACTATTAAAAAAGCTGAAAGGAGAAAATAAGAGCTCATTTGAAAGGAGCATTCCATTGGCCTATAAATACTTGGTGATCGTTGAATCGCCGGCTAAAGCAAAAACAATTGAAAAATATTTAGGCAAGAATTATAAAGTTGTTGCCAGTTTAGGTCATATTCGGGATTTACCGAAAAGCCGTATGGCAATTGATGTAGAAAATAATTATCAACCAGAATACATTTCTATTCGCGGAAAAGGACCACTAATAAAAGAATTAAAAGGTTATGCAAAAAAGGCTGAAAAAGTTTTTCTAGCAGCTGACCCGGACAGAGAAGGAGAGGCTATTGCTTGGCACCTTAGCTACCTTCTTGGTTTAGACAGAAGTGACAAGAATCGAGTTGTCTTTAATGAGATCACAAAAGAAGCTGTTAAAGGTGCTTTTAAAGAACCTCGTTCTATTAATATGGAATTAGTTAATTCTCAACAAGCGAGAAGAATTCTCGACCGTTTGGTTGGTTATACATTAAGCCCTATTTTATGGAAAAAAGTAAAAAAAGGCTTAAGTGCTGGTCGTGTCCAGTCGATTACACTAAAACTGATTTGTGATCGAGAAAATGAAATCAATGCTTTTAAACCGGAAGAATATTGGAGTATTGGAGGAAACTTTAAAAAAGGCACCAAAAAATTTAAAGCTTCTTTCTATGGATTAAACGGTAAAAAAATGGAGTTAAAAAACAATAAAGATGTTCAAAAAGTCATCCAAGAAATAAAAAGCAAAGATTTTGAAGTAACCAAAGTAACCAAAAAAGAACGCAAACGGAATCCTGCTTTGCCATTTAAAACAAGTAGTCTGCAACAAGAAGCCGCTCGGAAGTTAAACTTCAGAACACAAAAAACAATGATGATTGCTCAACAGCTGTATGAAGGAATATCGTTAGGTCGCGGCGGTGCTGTTGGGTTGATCACGTATATGCGGACAGACTCCACACGTATTGCTGATTCGGCTAAAAATGAAGCTGCTGAATACATTACTAAAGAATTTGGTGCTGAATACGCTGCTTCAAAACCGCGTATTGCTAAAAAATCAGCTAGTGCTCAAGACGCGCATGAAGCCATTCGGCCTTCAAGTGTGATGCGGACACCTCAAGAAATTGAAAAATATTTAACTAAAGATCAATATAAATTGTATAACCTTATCTGGTCACGTTTAGTTGCCAGTCAAATGACAGCAGCTATTTTTGATACGGTAAAAGTCGATATTGTTCAAAATGCCGTTCTATTCAGAGCAAATGGTTCCACTCTTAAATTTCCTGGCTACCAAAAAGTTTATGTGGAAGGAACAGATGATGGCAAAGAAGAAAAAGAAAACATCTTGCCTGAATTAGAAATAGGGGATCTGGTTAAGTCTGTTGACATTGAACCTAAACAACATTTTACACAGCCGCCTGCTCGTTTTTCTGAAGCGACATTGATTCGGACACTGGAAGAAAATGGTGTTGGACGTCCGTCTACGTATGCCCCGACGCTGAACACGATTCAAAAAAGATACTATGTGAAATTGCAAAGTAAACGTTTCGAACCAACCGAATTAGGCGTTATTGTGAATAACTTAGTCGTAGAATTCTTCCCGCAAATCGTAGATATTCATTTTACAGCAGAAATGGAAAAAGACTTGGATGCTGTTGAAGAAGGGAAAGAAGAATGGGTCAATGTAATTGATCGATTCTATCATCCTTTTATTAAAGAAGTAAAAAATGCTGAAGAAACGATTGAAAAAATTCAAATCAAAGACGAACCTGCTGGATTTGATTGTGATTTATGCGGGCATCCAATGGTAATTAAACTTGGACGATATGGAAAGTTCTATGCGTGCAGTAATTTTCCGGAATGTCACAATACGAAAGCGATTGTCAAAGAAATTGGTGTCACTTGTCCATTATGTAAAGAAGGACAAGTCATTGAACGAAAATCTAAGAAAAATCGTTTGTTTTATGGATGTGATCGGTATCCAGCCTGTGAATTCGTGTCTTGGGATAAACCTATTGGCAGAAACTGTCCAAAATGCGATCATTATTTAGTTGAAAAGAAGACGAAAGGCAAAAAACAAGTCATCTGCAGCAATTGTGATTATAAAGAAGAAGTTCAAAATTAACGAGTTTGAACATTCAGTTTTAGTCCTCTTGATGAAATAGGTTAAAAAAACAATAAGTTTAAACTGCAATCAGCATATTCAATTGTATTCCCTTTATTTCTATGATAAAGTAATTTTGTCATATGAGTGGAGGGTTTTTTTTGGATAACTGTGAAATGAAAGAAGTTTTTTTGCGGTATTTGATTACTGAACGTCATTATTCTGAGCTCACTAAAAAAGCATATGAAGAAGACATTACCGAATTTTCAGATTTCTTAGCAGCAACGGGTGACGCTCAATACGAAAAAGTCAGTTTACAAGATGTTCGTATTTTTTTAGGAGAATTAAGCCAGCGAGAATTAAGCCGCAATACCATTTCAAGAAAAATATCAAGTCTGAGAGCATTCTATCAATTTCTTTTAAAAAATCAAGTTGTAACGGAAAATCCGTTTTCTTATATCCATTTAAAAAAGAAAACGCTTCGTTTGCCTCGATTTTTTTATGAAAAAGAGATGGATGCTTTATTTCAAGCTGTAAAAGGAGAAAAGCCGCTTGATTTTCGAAATGAAGCTCTTTTAGAGGTTCTTTATGGAACAGGAATAAGGCTTAGTGAATGTAAAAACATTCAATTAAAAGATATCGATTTTGATTTAAGTGTCGTTTTGATCCATGGGAAAGGTAATAAAGAACGGTACGTTCCTTTTGGGCACTACGCAGCTGTATCTTTACAAGAGTACCTCAGAAAAGGACGTGCTCTTTTAATGACAAAATACCATAAAGAGCATGACTATCTTTTTGTGAACCAATACGGGGATCAACTATCGGCTTCAGGAATTGAATATATTTTGAATCAGATTATAAAAAAGAGCAGTTTAACTGCCGATATTCACCCTCATATGTTAAGGCACACATTTGCTACTCATTTATTAAATAATGGGGCAGATTTGCGGACCGTTCAAGAATTATTAGGTCATGCCAGTTTGTCTTCTACGCAAATCTATGCACACGTTACAAAAGAACATTTACAAAAAAATTATCGTCAGTTTCATCCACGTGCTTAATACGTTAAGTTAGCTGACGAGATGATGATGGAGGAAAAAAGAATGACAACATTTCATGCTACAACGATTTTTGCAATCCAACACAACGGGGCTTGTGCCATGTCAGGAGACGGGCAAGTCACGATGGGCGAAAGTGTCATTATGAAAGGCACAGCTCGTAAAGTGCGCCGCATATACAATGATAAAGTACTAGTTGGTTTTGCTGGAAGCGTAGCCGATGCATTTACCTTAGAAGAAAAATTTGAAGCAAAATTAAATGAATATAAAGGCAATTTAACACGTGCTGCAGTTGAATTGGCACAAGAATGGCGGACAGACCGAGCACTTCAAAAATTAGAAGCTTTGCTGATTGTGATGAATAAAGAAGAGATGTTGCTCGNNGCCAGATGATGGCATCTTAGCAATTGGCTCCGGCGGTAATTTTGCCCTTTCTGCAGGACGAGCATTAAAAAAATATGGCAAGGACCTAACTGCAGCAGAAATTGCAGAAGAAAGCTTAAATGTAGCTGCAGATATTTGTGTTTATACTAACCACAACATCGTTGTTGAAGAATTATAAGGACGTGAGAAAAGAATGAATACTTTAGAAAATATGACACCCAGAGAAATTGTTGCAGAATTAGATAATTATATTATTGGACAAACCAACGCAAAAAAATCAGTTGCTGTAGCTTTACGCAATCGGTACCGTCGTTTGCAACTAGATGAAGATTTCCAAAAAGATATTACACCTAAAAATATATTGATGATTGGACCAACAGGGGTAGGGAAAACAGAAATTGCGCGCCGCTTAGCAACAATTGTTAAAGCACCTTTTATTAAGGTAGAAGCTACTAAATNNTGATGTAGAATCGATGGTACGCGATTTAGTTGAAGCAGCTATTTTGCTGGTTGAAAAGCGTCAATATTCAAGTGTGTATATAAAAGCTGAAAAAATAGCTATTGATCGCTTAGCTAAAATCTTAGTGCCAGGTATTAAAAAAGAGAAAAAAGAAACAGCTGCGCCTAACCCATTTGAAGCCATGCTGAAAGGTATGGGATTGAATCCAAGTGCAGATAGCGAGGAAGAAGACGAAACTGAAACAGAAGTTCCAGAATCTATTTCAATAAATCGAGAAACCATTAAACAGCAGATTCGTGATGGTGTATTAGATAACAGAGAAGTAACGATTGCTGTTGAAGAAAGTAAAAAAACGATGAACTCTCCTATGAATGCCAGTTTAGAACAAATGGGCATTGATTTGAACGATACATTAGGAGCTTTACGTCCAAAAAACAAAGTAAAGCGTTCCGTAACGGTTAGAGAAGCTCTCGATATTTTAATTCAAGAAGAATCAGAAAAGTTAGTCAACCGAGAAGATATCCATGCTGAAGCTATAGCACTGGCTCAAAATTCTGGAANNTCATCGATGAATTTGACAAGATTACATCTAAAAGCAGTAACTCAGGAGAAGTATCTCGTGAAGGTGTTCAACGTGACATCTTGCCGATCGTTGAAGGCTCACAAGTGACTACCAAATATGGGACGATCCAAACAGATCATATCCTGTTTATTGCTTCAGGTGCTTTCCATGTATCTAAACCAAGTGATTTAATTCCAGAATTACAAGGACGTTTTCCAATTCGTGTAGAACTAGATGATCTGTCAAAAGAAGATTTTGTTAAAATTTTAACAGAACCTAATAACGCGTTNNTGCTTTATTAGAGACAGACAATATTGAAGTAACCTTTACTTTTGAAGCCATTGAGCAACTAGCAGATATTGCTTATCGGGTAAACCAAGAAACGGATAATATCGGAGCTCGTCGTTTACACACGATTTTAGAAAGACTATTGGAAGATCTGTTATTTGAAGCACCCGATATGCAAATGGGAGAAATTACGATCACGCAAAATTATGTCAATGAAAAAATTGCCCATATCGTTGAAGATAAAGATTTAAGCCGATACATTTTATAATACATGCTTGGAGGATTAGCCTATGAGTGGTTTGCTTCAAAAAATGCGTAAAATAAATAATATGCTACAAAAAAAAGGCGGGGTAGTGAATAACGATCCGACTGAAGAAGGCAAGCTGCCTTTTACTGATATGGCTGGTATACTTGCAGATATATTGAATGTGAATGCTTATCTCATTGATGAAGCAGGAATCCTGTTAGGGTATAATGAAAAACACGAAATCAACAATGAACGCGTAAAAGAGATGTTAACGGCAAAGGAATTTCCTTGCGAGTATGCCGCCAGCATGCTTGAAATCAGTGAAACACGTTCAAACATTGGAATTGAGAGCGACTATACCGTTTTTCCAATTGAAACACGAGATTTATTCAAAAACGGGCTAACGACCATTATTCCTATCTACGCAGCTGGAGAACGGTTAGGCACTTTGCTTCTAGCCCGTTTATCACCGGAGTTTAACGATGACGATTTGATATTAGGGGAGCATGCTGCTACAGTTGTAGGGATTGAGATTTTATATAAAAAATCAACCCAGATCGAAGAAGAAGCTAGAGACATTGCAAATGTTCAAATTGCCATGAAGACACTGTCTTATAGTGAGCTGAAAGCAGTCCAAGCTATTTTTGAAGAATTGAATGGGCTGGAAGGGCGTTTGACTGCTTCCAATGTAGCAGCTAAAATCGGGATAACCCGTTCAGTGATTGTGAATGCATTGAGAAAGTTAGAATCTGGTGGTATTATTGAGTCTAAGTCATTGGGAATGAAAGGAACCTATATCCGAGTTCACAATACAAAATTCATCGATGCATTAAATAAAGAGCGAATTTATTAAATAATAGGTTTGTTTAATGAATAAAAGGTTACTGGGGGAATAAAAGTGATCACATTAGAAAATCAATATCTAGTTGTTACTGTTTCTGAAAAAGGGGCAGAATTAACTAGTGTCAAAAATAAAGAAAANNGCTTTAGAATTAACAGCAAATGAAGCTACTAAAGAAAATTACCCATTTGATTTTCGTTTGACGCTTACCTATTCGTTAGAAAAGCAAACGGTTAGAGTAGCGTATCAAGTAGAAAATTTAAACCATCAAGAAAAGATGTATTTTTCAATCGGGGGACATCCCGGGTTTAATATTCCTTTAACGAATGAGACTTCGTTTGAAGACTATTACTTGAGTTTTCTTCCTAAACGCTCAAGAACAGTTATCCCATTGAAAGGTTCCTATTTGGATCTCGAAAATCGGACATTGGGACAGACAAATACAGACATTGCTTTGAGAAGAGCTTTATTTGACCAAGATGCTTTAATTTATGAGACAAAGAATAAAAATACTTTTTCTATTCGTTCTGATAAAACACCANNGTTGGTCTCCTGCTAAACAAGATGCTCCGTTGGTATGTATTGAACCATGGTTTGGAATTGCTGATGCAACTGATGCAAGCGGGAAACTAGAAGAAAAAATGGGAATCCAGCTATTGGAACCGAATGGTCAATTTAATTGCCACTACGACATTACAATCGAGTAAATCATCAAAAAAACGCCTGACAGTTTAATTCTGTCAGGCGTTTGATTTGGCAATGTTAAAATTCCTACTTGGGATCTTTTTTGTAACCGAAACCGAATGGAACCTTACTTTCTGTACCCGTGCGTATTCTTTTTATATTGTCTTTATGTCGGTAAATAATAAAAATAGTTAAGAGAGCAGCAATAGTTGTTAAAATCCAGTCATTTGTTAAAAGAGTAGAGGGTGTTATAATCAGCAAGGAAAGCATGCTGGAAAAACTGACCATACGTGAAAAAAATAAAATAACCAAAAACAACAATACACAATAGATAAAAAACGGCGGGTTATAGGCTAATAGCACACCGGCACTCGTTGCTACGGCTTTGCCACCTTTAAATTGTGCAAAAACAGGGAAGGTGTGTCCTATGATTGCCCCAAGCCCTACCACCATTGGATTAAGATTGGAATCGAATAAGTAAGGGAGACTAGCGGCAAGAGTTCCTTTTAAAACATCAGCAAACAAAACAAGAATTCCCGCTTTTACTCCTAAGACCCGAAAAGTATTCGTCGTTCCAGAGTTTCCACTGCCATAATTTCGGATGTCTTTTCCGTAGAGTTTTTTGCCTATCCATACTCCAGATGGAATGGATCCGAGTAAATAGGCTGTAATGAACATAAGGATTATTTTAAGCAATTAATTCACTCCTAACTCAGCAATTTAATTGCCGATACGCCACATTTTACCATTTATTTTATTTTAAGGCTAGTAAAAATCAAGGAATATGAATGAGCTGAAAGCAGAATATAGCTAAATCTAAAGAAAAAGTCACTAAAAAAATTCTTTAGTAGGATTTGACTTGCTTTTTTATAATGAAACTTGTTTAATAAGAAAGCATGGCGTATACTTTTTGTATGCGAACATACTTTCGTTTTTTTAATAAAAAGGGTGATTTTTTCTTTTCAATCCCTTATAGTTAGAGTATTATTGAATAGATGCTTAACGAAATAAACGGTTGAATACAAAGTGAAAACGTTAATGAAACACGTTGAAAGAGAAGAAATTTCTTTTGAACGTATGTTAATTTTTACCACTACGTATTACGGAATAAGGATTTAAGGAGTTTTTATACATGCAAAGAAAAACAGAATACAACGATGCTTCTATTCAAGTCCTAGAAGGGCTAGAGGCTGTACGTAAACGACCAGGAATGTATATTGGTTCTACAGATACAAGAGGCTTGCATCATTTAGTTTATGAAATCGTAGATAATTCAGTAGATGAAGCTTTATCTGGCTATGGAAATGAAATCGTAGTGACATTGCATAAAGACGATAGTGTCAGCGTAAAAGATAACGGACGCGGGATGCCCATAGGGATGCATGCTTCTGGTATTCCAACAGTTCAAGTTATTTTTACGGTATTGCATGCTGGTGGTAAATTCGGACAAGAAGGCGGCTATAAGACTTCTGGCGGATTACACGGCGTTGGAGCCAGTGTAGTTAATGCACTTTCAGAATGGCTGACAGTTACGATCGTTAGAGAAGGTATTGAATACAAGCAAGAGTTTGTTCATGGCGGAAAAGCCAAAGGAACTTTGACAAAGAGAAAGAACAGCCAGAAAAAGAATGGGACAACCGTACACTTTAAACCGGATGCGACAATTTTTTCTACAACAAAATATTCCTACGATGTTCTTTCTGAACGGTTAAGAGAATCAGCTTTTCTATTAAAAAACCTTCGAATTGAATTGATTGATGAACGAAATGACCAATCAGATGTTTTTCATTATGAAGAAGGAATAAAAGAATTTGTAGCTTATTTAAATGAAGACAAAGATACCCTAACTCCTGTAGCTTATTTTTCAGGAGAAAACAATGCGATTGAAGTAGAATTTTCCTTTCAATATAATGATGGCTATTCCGAAAACATTTTGTCTTTTGTTAATAATGTCAGAACAAAAGATGGCGGGACTCATGAATCCAGCATGAAAACAGCTTTGACAAAAAGCTTCAATGACTATGCTCGTAAGGTCAATTTGTTAAAAGAAAAAGACAAAAACCTAGAAGGCAGTGATTTTAGAGAAGGATTGGCAGCAATCATCTCTGTACGTATTCCTGAAGACCTGCTTCAGTTTGAAGGGCAAACGAAGAGCAAGCTAGGTACAGGGCAGGCCCGTGGAGCAGTTGAAGCAGTAATTTGTGAACAATTAGGCTTTTACTTAGTAGAGAATGGAGAAACGAGCCAACAACTGATTCGCAAAGCCCTTTCAGCAAGAGAAGCACGAAACGCGGCTAGAAAAGCACGGGAAGAAAGCCGAAACGGAAAAAAACGGAAAAAGAAT
>DIDU01000148.1:21453-21999 GCA_002418295.1 Carnobacterium sp. UBA5792
GACGAGACCGTAAATTCCAAGCGATCTTACCGTTACGCGGAAAAGTCATTAATACTGAAAAAGCGAAATTACAAGATATTATGAAAAATGAAGAGATCAATACCATGATTTATACGATCGGTGCTGGAGTAGGACCAGAATTTGATTTAGCAGCTTGTAATTACGATAAAATTATCTTTATGACGGATGCTGATACGGATGGAGCTCATATTCAAGTGTTATTATTGACGTTTTTCTACCGGTATATGAAACCTTTATTTGAAGCTGGAAAAATTTATTTAGCTATGCCGCCTTTATATAAATTATCAAAAGGAACTGGAAAAAAAGAAAAAATTGCTTATGCTTGGACTGATGATGAGTTGGTCGATGTAACGAAAGCTTTTGGTAAGAATTATATTTTGCAGCGGTATAAAGGACTGGGAGAAATGAATGCTGGGCAACTGTGGGAAACGACAATGGACCCAGATACGAGAACGCTTATCCGTGTCAGAATCGATGATGCTGCTCAAGCTGAACGTCGTGTAGCTGTTTTAATGGGAGATAAAG
>DIDU01000148.1:22032-22324 GCA_002418295.1 Carnobacterium sp. UBA5792
TGGAGTTTTCGCTTGAAGAAAGCAACAGTATATTAGAAAACGAGCAGCTAATGGAAACATCAGAATTAGAACATAAAGGAAGTGCTGTAGATGGAGAATAGAGCGGATATCCAAGAATTAACGCTTGAAGAAGTAATGGGAGACCGTTTTGGCCGGTACTCCAAATACATTATCCAGGAACGTGCGCTTCCAGATATTCGTGACGGCTTAAAACCAGTGCAACGCCGTATCTTATATGCAATGAATGTAGAAGGAAATACCTATGAAAAGGGGTTCCGCAAATCAGCTAAAA
>DIDU01000149.1:0-242 GCA_002418295.1 Carnobacterium sp. UBA5792
GTTTTCTTTCAAAAGCAGGCATCGGTTCTAAAAAAACAGGTTGATTAGTAGTCATAACTTTTTCTGCAGTCCGCTCAGCTAGATGTTTTAACGTAGCTTCACGGCGTTCCCTGTAATCTCCAACATTCACTATAACAGTGAACTTAGTTTTTGCATGGTGGTACAACACTACTTGCGCAAGTGATTGCAAAGCATTTAAAACTTTTCCGTGTTTGCCGATAATCAAACCAGCTTTTTCGGTA
>DIDU01000149.1:273-9668 GCA_002418295.1 Carnobacterium sp. UBA5792
GCAATATCAATTAAATATTCTGAAACTAACTGCACTGCTTCTTCATCATTTTGCACGTTTTCAGTCGTATCTGTAACTTCTTGGTCCGATTGGCGTGACACTTCTTTTTCTTCTTGAAACTCTTCTTTAACTNNAGCCGCTGAATCAACTTTTGCATCTGATCGTGTTAGAGGTGCTTCGATTTTTTTCTTTTCAACTATCACAATCGCATCTTTTTGACCAAAACCAAATACGCCTTTTTTTCCTTCAGTAACAACTTCAATAGAAGCTTCTTTTTCACTGATACCCAAAATTTTTAATCCTTTTTGAATCGCTTCTGCTGTTGTCGCTGCTTGAGCTGTGTACTTATTCATCTGTTAATCCTCCGTTCTATCTCCTCTTGATTGATAGTAAAGATTTATTTCTTTTTCTTCTTCTTTTTCGGATTTAACGCTTTTTCTAATGCACGTTGTCGTTCGCGTTCAGCTTGCAGTTTTTCTTCACGTTCTTTTCTGATTTTAAATGGATTATTTAATAACAGTGTTTGCCCTACAGAGAAAGCATTTCCTACTACCCAGTATAACGATAACGCACTCGGTAAAGTGATCCCCATAAATAAAATCAAGGCTGGCATCATATACATCATTGATGTCGTTGTAGCATTTGATTCTGCTTGGCTCATACTTGATAATTTTGTAGTCGCATACGTTAAAATAGCTGCTAAGACAGGCAAGATAAACATTGGATCTGGTTTACCTAAGTTCATCCATAAGAAATTCCCTGTACTTAATACTTCCGTCCGGCTGATCGATTGGTATAGTCCCATTAAAACAGGCATTTGGATCAGCAATGGCAAGCACCCAGCTGCCGGATTAACCCCAGCTTCTGAATACAATTTAGACGTTTCTTCTTTTAATTTGCTTTGAGTTTCAGCATCTTTAGAAGAATATTTTGTTTGTAAAGCTTTAAGTTGTGGCTGCAATTCACTCATTTTTCGCGTGCTTTTAGTTTGTCCGTGCATCAACGGCAATAAAATAATTCTAATGATCAAAGTGAAAACAATAATCCCCAGACCATAACTGCCGCCAAATAAATCAGATAACCAAATAATCACACGCGAGAAGTTCAATACAATATACCGATCCCAAAAACCAGTACTTTCAGCAGTAATCGGTGCTGTCCCACAACCTGCCAAAACAACTGCTAATAAAACAGTTCCTAATAATAGGAGTAATCGCTTACGTTTTTTCACGTTTTTCCCTCCACATTCTTTAAATAAAAATAAGCTAATTTAACAATTTAGCCAATTTTAAAACGTGAATCAAGCTTTTTTTAGTTTCTTTTACTGACATAGTTGCCGCTGGCTTGCGGGCTATTACAATAAAATCTGCTTCCGTTTTTAAATGTGGCTTTAGTTCGGTTAAACTTTGACGTATTTTTCGTTTAACCGCATTTCTTGTAACAGCATTTCCTATTTTTTTGCCGACCGATAAGCCTACTCGAAAATGAGGTTGTTCTTTTTTATTCAATACATAAAGAACAAATTGCCGATTAGCTGTAGATTTTCCATGATGAAAAACTTTTTGAAATTCTGATTCTTTTTTGACACGATAGGCTTTTTTCATTCAAATAACCTCTCATCACTTTTTTTGAACAGTTCCAAATTGCATAAAAAAACTGCAATTAAAAAGAAAAAAAAGACCACTGAGACGTTCAGTGATCTATGCAGACAATGATTTTCTGCCTTTACGGCGTCTACTTTGTAATACATTACGTCCATTTTTTGTACTCATACGTTTACGGAAGCCATGTAATTTTTGACGTTTACGTTTTTTAGGTTGGTAAGTTCTTTTCATTCGTAATACACCTCCTGCAATAACTATCTCTCATCATTTTGTACGTGTTCAGCATAAGACAGTCTCAATTATTATAACGAACTAAAAATAGTTTAATCAAATAAGAGACAAACCTATTTTCATTCATTCACTTCAGTATGATAGCATAAATCTCAGAAATAGGAAACCTTCTTTTTCATTTTTTTACAGCTTAATCGTTTTCTTTTACATTATTCTCCTCTAATTTGCATTTTATGTTCCTCTTTCTGCTTGTTTATTAAATTAAAATAGGCAAACAAAAGATAGCAAATTATATTTATTCTTCCTCCCTTTCCTCGCTGATTCTCATTAAATCTATTCTTCTTTTTTCACCTATAACTAAAAACTTATGGTTGTTTTCACTCTATTTCTCAGCAAATAAAGATATCCACAAACTTTTTTTATTATCCACAACCTCTGGTATAAGTTATTTCTAGTTTTTTATTAAGAACAAGTTATTTTGAAGTTATGCACAAACAAACAAGCTGTGTGTAAGCAACAGATATTTTTTTGTGATAACTGTGGATAACTGTTGGAAACTCTGTTTATTAAAGCTTTCATTTTATATTTTTATCCACTTTTCAAGTGAACAACTCATTAAATAAAGAAGTTATCCACTGCCTATTCCGTCTTGTGGATAACTAAATATGCACAGGGTGAATGAATTTTCAACAGGAGTAAACTACTTGTGGAAAACTTTTGACGAACGTGCTAAAATAAGAAAGACAGATTTATAAAGGAGGTTCTTTGCTTGGATGACTTGCAATCTTTGTGGAATTTTTTAAAAGAAAAATTTAAAGAGTCACTTTCCAAAGTCAGTTACGATACATGGATCGAAAGTGCTCACCCTATTCGCATCACTGAACACAATATTATTATTGAAGTTCCCTCTTCTTTACATAAAGAATATTGGGAAAATAACTTAGCCACTCGCATTGTCGAAAATATCTATGAATACTCCAGTCGTGAAATTTCTCCCTTATTCGTTATTAAAAATGAACAGGAAAATCCAGACACTGCTGGAAAACAAAAAAGCCAATCGCTCATGCAAAAAAATGCCTTTAAAAAGGACATTCAATTAAACGACAAATACACATTTGATACTTTTGTTATCGGAAAAGGCAATCAAATGGCTCACGCAGCAGCATTAATCGTTGCTGAAGAACCAGGTACTATTTACAATCCTTTGTTTTTCTATGGAGGCGTCGGTCTTGGGAAAACCCATTTAATGCATGCAATCGGCCATCAAATGTTGTTATTAAATCCAGATGCAAAAGTAAAGTACGTCAGCAGCGAAACCTTTGCGAATGATTTCATCAATTCTATTCAAAATAAAACGCAAGAAAAATTTCGGAATGAATATCGGAGCGTAGATCTTTTATTAGTCGATGATATTCAGTTTTTTGCGGATAAAGAAGGAACACAAGAAGAATTCTTTCATACCTTCAATGCCTTATATGACGACAGGAAACAAATCGTTTTAACCAGCGACCGCTTGCCAAACGAAATTCCTAAATTACAAGAACGGTTGATTTCCAGGTTTGCTTGGGGCTTGTCAGTTGATATCACACCACCCGATTTGGAAACTCGGATTGCCATTCTCCGCAAAAAAGCCAATGCTGAAAGATTGGAAATACCAGATGATACGTTGAGCTATATCGCAGGACAAATCGATTCTAATATCCGCGAATTAGAAGGAGCTTTAGTACGCGTACAAGCTTATGCTGCTATTGAAAGTCGGGATATCACTACTAGTCTTGCTGCAGATGCCTTAAAAAGCATGCTGCATACAAATAAGCCGAGTACGTTATCCATTCTCGATATTCAAAATACGGTTTGTAAATATTATCAAGTCTCGTTAACCGACCTAAAAGGGAAAAAGCGCGTAAAATCTATTGTTGTTCCTAGACAAATAGCTATGTACCTTTCACGAGAATTAACTGCAAATTCTTTACCAAAAATCGGAGCTGAATTTGGCGGAAAAGATCATACAACTGTTATACACGCTTATGAAAAAATTACCCATGCTGTTACAAAAGATCATCAATTAAAACAAGATATAGAAGAAATAAAAAATAAATTGAAATAATTTTTTTAAGTAGTGGACTTATTCATTTACATTTTTTCCTATTATCCGTTAAACTCATTTTAAAGAGATAAAAGATATCTGTGCCCATGTGTATAACTACAAAAGTTATCTTGAGGTTTTCCACAGTTTATCCACATGTGGAAAACCTTGTAATATTAAGCGTCAAATTACTTACCCACAGTATCCACAGGCCCTACTACTATTACTAAAGATCTTATTAAATTAATTAACTATAATTTTGGAGGTTTACTCAATGAAATTTACANNGTTCTTCAAGAACGACTATTCCGATTTTAACAGGGATCAAAATCGTCGCTAATGAAGAAGGACTTACCTTAACAGGAAGTGATTCAGATATTTCCATCGAAACATTTATTCCAGTAACCGATGAAACCAATGCTTTAACCATTGAAAAAACTGGCAGCATCGTCTTACAAGCTCGTTTTTTTAGTGAAATTGTAAAAAAATTACCTGAAGAAACGATGGAATTAGAAGTATTGGATCATTTTCAAACCTTGATCACTTCAGCAACAGCATCTTTTACCATTAATGGCTTAGATGCTAATAATTACCCTCATTTACCAGTTATTGATACAAATGAATCTTTTACTTTACCAGTGGGTTTATTCAAACAAGTCATTGGTCAAACTGTTATTGCTATTTCAACTCATGAAAGCCGACCTATTTTGACTGGTGTCAATATGGTTATTGAAAATAGTCAACTTTTAGCTGTGGCTACTGATAGTCACCGTTTGAGCCAACGCATTATTCCATTGGAGATGACAGAAGAACAAGCAAGCAAGAAATACAATGTCATTATTCCAGGAAAAAGTTTGATTGAACTTGCTCGTACATTAGTGGATAATTCTGAGAACTTAGAAATGATGGTTACTGAAAACCAAGTTCTATTCAAAACAGAAAATATGTATTTCTATTCTCGTCTTTTAGAAGGCTACTATCCCGATACAAAACGTCTGATTCCTGACAGCTCATCATCTGAAGTTGAATTTAATGCCACAGTGCTTTTAGGAGCAATTGAACGGGCATCGTTATTGTCACATGAAGGTAAAAATAATGTTGTCAAAATTACGGTCAACCCAGAATTAGTGAAACTTTCCGGAAACTCTCCTGATGTAGGAAACGTGCAAGAAGAAGTTGATTACTTGGCTGTTGAAGGCGAACCAATCGAATTGTCTTTCAACCCAGACTACATGAAAGATGCGCTAAGAACATTTGGGCAAACAGATATCAAAATAAAATTTACATCGCCTGTTCGGCCATTTATTTTAGTTCCAAGTGAAAACGATCAAAACTTTATTCAATTGATTACACCTGTTCGAACATTTTAAAAAAGCAAGACTGTTTTTCTATCTTTACAGAAAAACAGTCTTTTATTTTGGCCTTTTTCAAACACACTATGATTTAGCAATGAAATTTCTTAATAATAGAATTTCTTTCCTAATTTCTTGTAAATAGCTTCACTAATCGCTAAAATAAAATTATTAAGGTTATTTATGGAAAGGAACATTTTAAAATGGGACGTTTAGAAAACAAAGTAGCAATCATTACTGGAGCAGCTAATGGAATGGGAGCGGCAACAGCTGTTATGTTTATAAAAGAAGGGGCTAAAGTTGTACTAACAGATCTTCAAGAAGAAAAAATGCAAGAATTGCTTTCTGATATCAAAGAAAAAGGCGGAGAAGTGATCGCGATTAAACAAAATGTTGCTTCTGGAGCTGATTGGGATCATGTCAAAGAAGAAACACTGAAAGCTTTTGGAAAAATTGATATTTTGATTAACAATGCAGGGATTACTGGAGATTATACAAAATCTGCTGAATTAACGGATGAAGAAGAATGGCAAAAAGTAATCGATATTAACTTGAAGAGTGTTTATTTGGGTATTAATCGAGTGATTCCAGTCATGAAAAAGAATGGCGGCGGATCGATCGTAAATATTTCTTCAATTGCCGGATTAGTTGGTTCTGGCGGTCCTTTTTCTTATACAGCTTCAAAAGGCGGCGTTCGTTTGCTCACTAAAAATGTTGCAGTAAATTATGGACCAGATCATATCCGTTGCAACTCAATTCACCCAGGAACAATTAAAACGCCAATGTCTGCTCCTTCTTTATCCATACCCACAATTTTGGATAAGATGCTTCAAGGGATACCACTGAAGTATGTTGGCGACGCTGACGATATTGCTTATGCTTGCGTATATCTAGCTTCAGACGAATCTAAATATGTGACAGGTACTGAATTGGCAGTTGATGGCGGCTATACTGCACAATAAAAGACAGAAAAATTAGCTAACATTAGTCAAATTTTGTATTCCAGCCTAACAACAAGGGATAAAATAGTTTTACATCCTACCTAAAGATAGTTAAAAATTTAAAATAGAACTGCCTCTCTGCATTAGATTCTGAACGGAAACATGTGAGAGCAGTTCTATTTTTTATTCTGACTTACTATTTTCAGAACTAGCTCGAGTAAATGCGACTCATTTTTTTATCCTCCTTCAAAAAAAGCCTTTTTTTACCCTTTTAAGGAACTTTTAGCTTTTTAGGGTCTTTTTGTATTTGTTTATCAAAATGTAATGAAGCTGGTTTATTTTCTAATATTATTTGTAATATGGAGAAAAAAGAGGTATAATAGTATTAACAAAGAAGTGCGAAATGCGTGGGTTTTTTATACTCCACGCTTATTTTATTGAAAGCAGGTGATTTTATGAAAAAGAATATCATGATTGAGAACGAATTCATTACATTGGGCCAATTTTTAAAGCATGCCGACATTATCAGCAGCGGCGGAATGGCTAAATGGTATTTAGCAGAACATACTATTTTAGTAAACAATGAATTAGAAAATCGAAGAGGCAAAAAACTGTATCCAGGTACAGTTGTAGAAATCCCTGAAGAAGGGACTTTTTTCATACAATCTGTTGACTCGTTCAGTCAGGCTTCTGAGGATGAACGTTAATGTTTTTGAAAGATATCCAACTTTCAAATTACCGTAATTATGAAAGTGCGCAAGCTCATTTTTCAGAAGGCATTAATGTTTTTCTGGGCGAAAATGCTCAAGGAAAAACCAGTTTGATGGAAGCAATCTATGTATTGGCGATGGCGAGAAGTCACCGAACAGCAAATGATAAAGAACTCATTCGCTGGGAAGAGGAAGTTGCACGAGTAAGCGGAAGAGTTCAAAAAAAGAATGCTCAATTTCCGTTAGAACTCATTATTTCTACTAAAGGCAAAAAAGCTAAATTTAATCATCTAGAGCAAAAAAAATTAAGTGAATATATTGGCCACTTGAACGTAATCCTTTTTGCACCAGAAGATTTATCTTTAGTGAAAGGCTCGCCTTCCATCCGAAGGAAATTTATAGATATGGAAATGGGCCAAATGAGCCCTATTTATTTACATCATCTTGTTCAGTATCAACGTGTCTTGAAACAGCGAAATCAGTATCTGAAACAGCTAGCTTTTCAACAAAAACAAGATGTAACCTTTTTAGAAGTGTTAAATGATCAGTTAGTAGAACATGGAGCTGCTATCTTGGCGGAGCGCTTTTTATTTGTGGAAAAACTCGGTAATTGGGCAGCTCCGATCCATCAAGAAATTTCTCAACAGAAAGAACACTTAGAGATTCAATATGCTTCCGGACTCGTTTTAACGAATCCGAAAGATAAAAAGCAGAATCAAGCAGACTTGCTACAAGCTTATGAACAAGGACGAAAACGCGAAATCGATCAACGCATTACGCTTTTTGGTCCTCATCGTGACGACTTGAAATTTAGTGTCAACGGGCGCAATGTGCAAACATTTGGCTCTCAAGGGCAACAAAGAACTACAGCTTTAAGCGTGAAGTTGGCAGAAATTGATTTGATGAAAGAAATGACAGGAGAATACCCGCTTTTGCTATTAGATGATGTCCTGTCCGAATTGGATGATGAACGTCAGACTCATTTATTAAAAGTGATTCAAAATAAAGTTCAAACGTTTTTAACCACAACTAGTTTAGATGGAGTGAAGCAGGAAATGCTTGATGCTCCAAGAATTTTTCATATAGAAAATGGTCATGTAGAAATGGAGAGTGAATGAATTTGTCTGAAGAAATGAGAAACAAAGCCGATTTGGCTCAAGATTATGATGCGAGTCAAATTCAAGTGTTAGAAGGATTGGAAGCTGTTCGTAAACGTCCAGGTATGTACATCGGTTCAACCAGCGGTGAAGGACTGCATCATTTAGTTTGGGAGATCGTTGATAATTCGATTGATGAAGCTTTAGCTGGATTTGCTAATGAAATCAATGTGATCGTTGAAGAAGATAACAGCATAACAGTTATTGATAACGGTCGCGGAATTCCAGTAGATATCCAAAAGAAAACAGGACGTCCTGCTCTTGAGACGGTTTTCACGATTCTACATGCCGGTGGGAAATTTGGTGGCGGAGGCTATAAAGTTTCTGGTGGTTTACATGGTGTAGGTGGCTCGGTCGTTAATGCCTTATCCACTAGTTTAGAAGTTCGTGTACACAAAAATGGAAAGATTTATTTCCAAGGGTATTCTAGAGGGGCTGTTTTAAATGACGTGGAAGTTATCGGGGATACGGATCGTCATGGGACAACCGTTCATTTTTTACCGGATCCTGAAATTTTTAAAGAAACCACTACTTATGATTTTGAACGTTTAGCTGTTCGGGTACGAGAATTGGCCTTTTTAAATCGTGGCTTAAAAATAACGATTGAAGACAAACGGGAAGAAACTCCTAAAGTATTGGAATACCATTATGAAGGTGGAATTAAAAGCTATGTAGCCTTCTTAAACAAAAATAAAAATGTCTTATTTGAAGACCCTATCTTTTTAGAAGGAGAACAACAAGGAATTTCAGTAGAAGTTGCTTTGCAGTATACGGACGGCTACCACGCCAACTTATTGACATTTGCCAATAATATCCATACCTATGAAGGCGGAACGCATGAATCAGGATTTAAAACAGCTCTGACACGAGTGATTAATGACTACGCTAAACGGAATAAACTGATAAAAGAATCAGAAGAGAATCTAACTGGGGAAGATGTTCGTGAAGGTTTGACCGCTGTAGTGTCGATTAAACACCCTGATCCGCAATTTGAAGGACAAACTAAGACAAAGTTAGGGAACTCTGAAGCAAGAACCATTACAGATCGCCTTTTTTCAGCTCNNGTTATTAGCTTCTAGAGCACGTTTAGCTGCTAAACGTGCCCGTGAAGTTACCCGTAAAAAGAGTGGATTAGAAATCAGCAACTTGCCGGGTAAATTAGCCGACTGTTCAAGTAAAGACCCCTCGATCAGCGAATTGTTTATCGTTGAAGGAGATTCTGCTGGGGGATCTGCTAAACAAGGACGTTCTCGTTTATTCCAAGCCATTTTACCGATCCGTGGTAAAATTTTAAATGTTGAAAAAGCGACTTTG
>DIDU01000150.1 GCA_002418295.1 Carnobacterium sp. UBA5792
TTTATTGCCACTGGTTCTCTTTCCATAAGTTTTCTCCTCTAGTTTAAAATCAGTTCAGTCACGATCAGAATCTGTCGGTTTGTCTTCTCTTGGGAAAGAACGGTCAAATGGCCTTCTCCCACCAAATCCACGACGATTTAATTGATCTTGATCGTGCACATTTTGTTCAAATCGGCGTTTCCACATCCGATGGTCCATACCAAAATGACGGAATCGCTTTTGAAATTCATGGTTCATTTGACGTTGTTCTTGCTGGGAAAGTGATTGCCAGTCAATATCCAGCATGGCATTGCGTAAATGTTGCATTTCTGCCAAGCGTTCCATTGGATCTCCTGTTCTTGTTTGATAAGCCGCAAATTCTAGTGGCCACCCTGCCATGATTTTATCCAAATAATTACTCAATTCAATTTGTTCTTCTGATGTCAATCCTGCAAAAAATTGTGCACTTAAATCTTCACGAATATTAGCATTTGTTATAATACGTTCGCGACCTTTTTCTGTTAAAAAGACTCGTTTAATCCGTTTGTCATTTTCATCTTCTATTCGTTCAACTGCACCAGCTTTTTCGAGTTTTTTTAATAATTCTGCTAATGAACTTGGACGAATATCTAGCAACTCTGCCAAATTTCCTTGGGTCATACCATCTTCACTGCCTAAAATATTGATTACTTGTTGTTGACCATCAAATCGTTGATTCTTTTGTAAAAATAAGATGCGTGCAACCTCACTTACTGCTTCCATCTGTTTCAGTAGTTTCATCGTAAAGTGACTCATATAATTCACCCCTTCTAATTGTTTAGGTACCTAACTTATAGTGTATTTGTAGTATAGTTCGGTACCTAACTATTGTCAACTCTTTTATTATTTTCTTTATAAAATTTTTCCTTATACTAAAAAAGTTTAAATAATTTCTGTAGATAGTTCTACTACTTAAATAGCTAATAAAATAATATACTAGTAGGAATTATGCCAATAGTCAGCTATTTTTAAGCAAAAAAAAGAGAAGAATTGTTTTCAACATGCTTTCGCACTAACAATTCTTCTCATTATGAACTTGATTCTTGATGGGCTGTGGGGGGCTCGAACCCTCGACCCGCTGATTAAGAGTCAGCTGCTCTGCCAACTGAGCTAACAACCCTGGCACCGATCATTTTCAACTACAAAAACAATTTTAACACAATAAACACTCTTTTTGCAAGATAACTTTTAGCCTTTGCTGCGCAAGCTTTTTAAGAATAGTTTAAAAGGTCAAAACTGTTAGCAAGAAATAATTTGGCAGTTAGAAGTTCATTTCTTTCGGGCAGGGCAAGAACAAATTTTACATACTCAAAACGCAGGAAAAATATTTGATATGTCCAGAGAATTGATTTTACCTCACGATAATATTAAGCGTGAAAAAAAGCCTTTTAAGAGACTTTTTTACACGTTAATATTATTTTTGTTTGGAGTTAGGCTTTAAATATACTGTAAATATTGAGATGATTAATGCTCCCAGTAAAAGTATCCAACTATAATTTGCAAAACCTCCATAAATATCATTATTAGAAACCCAGAGAGCTATAAAATAGAAGACGATTAGAAGTGCAAATCTCTTTAAAAACGCAAAAATAAATTGTTTAAACTTCGCTTTATTCATTTAACATACCGCCTTTATTAAATAATTGCATAAGTATACTGCATTGAATAAGAAGTGTAGTTTTCTTTGTAAGCTTGACCCGTTTACCTAGAAGGTTGAAAGAACGTTATTAATAGCTTTCCGATCTTCATTTTTAAGATTTTAAAAGTGTGCCTGAAGTTAGAGCTTATTTAGAAACGGCATATTAAAGTAATTGTTACTCTACTCAAACCGTTCTTAAGGCATACTGGTGCTTATATATCTTATCACAATAAAGAATAAAACTAGAAGGATAGTCATAATCGACAAACCAAAGATGCCAAACAATATGAATTTGCTTCTTTTACTAGCCGAAATATTCCGTATCGAAAATGCAACGATAAAAAGCCCTATAATGCTTATGGTGATTCCTAATACGTCTATTATCTCCTGAGGCGTATTTACATTAACTAACAAGCTGATCAATAAAAAAAGCTGTACTAAGAAAAAAATGAAAGGTCCTTCAGATATTCGTTTAACCATATTTGAACCTGCCTTTAACTTTATTTTGTCTGTTTCATGTGTTTATCTGTTAGATAATGTCTGCTGAATAAAGAAAAAAACTATTTTATCAGTAAAAACTGCACACTTCTTATCGAAGTTTTGATCAGAAACTTGCCTGGTTCCCCTCACGTAAAAGATTCGAATGAGCGCAATCCACTATGCAAATAATCATTATGCAGCAAGCACTATATATAGCAAATTTTTCTTATGTAGGGTAGACATAAGATAGCATTTCTTATGTAAAATAGATAGAAGCAGTTTTAAAAAGCGTCGATTAAAAAAGCTAAACCAATATTATCCTTTAGAATATAAAGAGATACTGGTCTAGCCTATTTTATCTAATAAAGAAAGAGTTAAATTTGCGACCAAACACTTTCCAAAATATTGGTTTGTTCACGATCAGGACCAACAGAAAAAGTGGNNAATATAGTTTCGTGCATTTTCCGGAAGCTCTTCTAATGTTCGACAGCTGGTAATGTCTTCACTCCAGCCAGGCAGTTCTTCATAAACGGGTGTACATTCAGCCAATTCTTTTAAACTTGCTGGATAATGAAGAATGTGTTCGCCATTGCGTTCATAAGCCGTACAAATTTTGACTGTTTCCAACCCGCTTAGTACATCAATTGAATTTAAAGCTAGATTTGTGATACCGGAAACGCGTTTTGAGTGACGCATGACAACCGTATCAAACCAGCCTATCCGGCGCGGACGTCCTGTTGTAGTTCCATATTCTTTACCAATATCACGAATTTGCTGCCCGATTTCATCATGTAATTCTGTCGGAAAAGGACCATCTCCAACACGAGAGGTATAAGCTTTACAGACGCCGACAACTTTATTGATTTTTGATGGTCCGACACCACTACCAATGGTTACGCCGCCAGCAACAGGATTAGAAGAAGTC
>DIDU01000022.1:0-2261 GCA_002418295.1 Carnobacterium sp. UBA5792
TTTCCGTTATTTCTTTTAGCATACAAATAATTATATAAAGCTGTTCTAAGTCCACCAATGTGCAAAAATCCTGTTGGACTTGGAGCAAATCTTACTCTTACTTCACTCATAATATCCTCCATAAAAAATAAATTTAACTTATTTTATTATATCACAAATAGCCAAATTCAACATTTATTAATAAACCCAAAGCGATTATTTCGCCAAGTTTTTTACCCAAATTTTCTTTCCAACTAAATACAATCCCAAAATAACCTTGTACAAATCAATCACAGAAATTATCAAATACATCAACACGACATTTAAATCTGTAAATTTTGCCAATAAAAACGAAATTGGATACGAAATTAAAACAATTCCTACAGAATCAAAAAGCAAAGTCAGAATAGTTTTGCCTCCGCTTCTGAGCGTAAAATATGACGCATTGTATAAAGCAGATATCCACAAAAATGCTCCACCAACTCTAAGAATATTTGTCGCCATCGATTTTACATCATCAGTTGTTTTGTAAAATTCTGGAAAAAGTGGCGCCAAAATAATCAACACAATTCCAACTACAAGTGCTAACATCAATGAGAACACAATTAATTTCCTGTCTGTGTCCACAGCTTCATCGACATTTCCACTACCTAAAAGTCTTCCTACCATAATTGAAATACAATCTCCCATCGCCAAATTAAAAACGATGAAAAGTCCTATAATTGTCTGAGAAATATTGTACGCAGCCAAAGCTTCAATTCCTCTTGTTGAATAAGATTGTGTAATCGCAGCAATCCCTACAGAATACAAAATTTCATTGATTATCAAAGGAATTCCCGCAACATTTATATTCTTGAAAAGCCCTGTATCTATGTGGAAATTCTTGAAAAAATTAGAGTAAAATGTAAATCTAAGTTTGTTTTTGTTTGCAAAATATATAAACAATGAAAGTTCAACAAATCTTGAAATAACAGTCGCAATCGCAGCGCCCTTTGGTCCCAATGCTGGAAATCCTAAAAGTCCGAAAATCAAAACCAAGTTGAACGCAAAATTTACTAAAACAGTAATAATCGACGTTATCATCGGAAGTCTAGTTTCGCCATTCACTCTCATTGAGGATGAGATGGATTGTGAAAAAGCAAAAGGAATAAATCCTATAGTCATTATCTTGGTATAATCTAGTGCAAATTTCATTGTCGTATTAATATTTTTTACAGTATCTGTATCTGGATTCATAAATAAATACAATAATTTCTCGCCAAAAACCCAGAAAATTAACACACTAATCACAGAAACGATAAAAGATAACACCACATCAAAATACAAACAGTTTTGTACATTCTTGTAATCTTTCTTACCTGCAAATTGTGCCGCAAAAATACTAGCCGCTGACACAAGTCCGAAAATTGCCAAGTTAAATACAGTAATCAATTGGTTAGCAACAGAAACTCCACTCATCGCAAAAGTTCCAGTCTGTCCAACCATAATATTGTCCAACATATTTACAAACGATGTAATAAGTTGCTGAATAATGATTGGAATTGCTAGTACCAACACACCTTTGTAGAAATTTTTATCCCCAAAAAACTTACTTTTCTTTAATGCTAAATTCAATCTATCCCTCCTTCAAATTCTTTATGTAATAATAGTTGCAAAGCTTACTTGTTCCATCAAAGTTTTCATACATATGTTCACCATAAAATTGGAACCCACATTTTTCAATAACTCTTGCACTCTTTTTATTCTCAACAAAACAACTGCAAGAAACATAATCGTAATCCAAATCCTCAAGCAAATGATTTACAAAACACTTCACAACCTTTGTCATAATCCCACGATTCCAATAATTTTTGTTCAGACTGTAGCCAATTTCAACGCCTATCTTATCTTCAAATTCTGGTTTTTCGTACAAATAATCGTCTTCGTATACTCCAATCATTCCTATCAGTTTGTCTTCTTGAAAAATACCATATTCTAACTTTGAATCGATGAAATCTTTGAGAATTTTCTTGGATTGTTCGATTGTTTTATGTGGTTTCCAGCCCGCAGATGGTCCCACCTCATTTTGCATAGCGTATTCATAAAAATCTCTCAAATATTTCATTTCCAACGCTTTTATTTCTACATCTTCACATTTTAAAATAAAATCTTCGTATTTCATTTATATCTCCAAATTTTTTCAATCTATATAATAATATATCTTTAAAAATTGGAAGTCAATCGATTTGAAAACAAGATTTCTTCAAACAAAAAAGAGCCCTTTCGGACTCTTAATTAAATGG
>DIDU01000022.1:2518-2785 GCA_002418295.1 Carnobacterium sp. UBA5792
AGAGACCAAAAGCTTTTTGTAAAGCTTGTGCTATTACAACTAATGAATAAGAATCGTTACATTGACCTGCGTCTAAAACTCTTGGAATTCCATTGATATCTTCTAAGTTTAATTTGTTGTATCTGTATTTTGCACAACCAGCAGTCAAAATAATAGTGTCATCAGGCAATGCTTTCGCAAAATCCTCGTAGTAATTTCTACCTTTTTGTCTTCCGTCACAACCAGCCATTACTACAAATTGTTGAATATCTCCATTTTTAACAGCTT
>DIDU01000025.1:0-363 GCA_002418295.1 Carnobacterium sp. UBA5792
ACAATTGAAGCTGATCAACGTGCAAAAGAAAAACTAGTAGAGCTGGGTTATGATCCTCAATTGGGAGCACGTCCATTGCGCCGTGTTATCCAAGAACAGATAGAAGACCGTATTGCTGACTTTTATCTTGATCACCCTGAAAGCAAAAATTTAAGTGCTACTGTTGATGAAAATGGAGAAATCCATGTTACCGCTAAACAAAATGAAGCTTCTTTAGTAACAGCAGACCAAAACGAAAACAATACCGATAAAAAATAAGATGATTAAGAGAGCGAGACTGGAATTTAGCAGTCACGCTCTCTTTTATTCATTCAGCCAATTAATTTACTTTGAGTTTATGGAATTTTAATTATATAATAGGTT
>DIDU01000025.1:378-845 GCA_002418295.1 Carnobacterium sp. UBA5792
ATCTAATAGTCTTAAAAAAAAGAGGTGAATAGAATGAAGCTGATCGATGTTACGAATAGCCATATAGATTTAGTAACGGAACAATTAGGAAATACTGATGCTAATTTTATTAAAGTCTATACACTAGGACCCACAACCGTTGTTTTTTCGGGAGCTCCTACCCATAAAGATGTTCTTTTAGTAAACAAAGAACGAAATATAAAAAATGCTGAAATAAAATTTGCGATTGAAAATATTTTAGAGACTGCGCCTGATGTGGTTGATATCTTACATGCACCAAATATTGTAGAGCTTTCTATACCTGTCAATTAAAAAATAATTGTCTTTTTTTTGCTCTTTTTATATTGTTTTTGTACTTACTAGTTAAAAAAAGGCTGAAACGATGAATTTAATTCATTGTTTCAGCCTTTTTTCTTTATTTTGGATTAGATTTCTTATAGTAATGCCGTCAATTCAACATCCGGATA
>DIDU01000025.1:860-14738 GCA_002418295.1 Carnobacterium sp. UBA5792
CGGTTCTCAAATAAAAATAACGGTTGATCATAACGATCCCGAACCAATAAATTCCTGCTGGAAGACATATTGGTATTCAAGTCTTCCGGTTTGATCCAACGAGCAATTTTATTGCCCATCGGCGTCATAATAACTTCTGAATTGTATTCATGCAGCATCCGATATTGAAAAACTTCAAATTGTAATTGACCTACTGCACCAAGAATATAATCTTCCGTATGGAAGGTTTTATACAATTGAATAGCACCTTCTTGAACTAATTGTTGTACACCTTTATGAAATGATTTTTGTTTCATCACATTTTTTGCCGAAACTTTCATAAAAATCTCGGGCGTAAATTGCGGCAGTTTTTCAAATTCAATATCTTGTTTACCTTCAAAAATCGTATCGCCGATTTGGAAATTCCCAGTATCATAGAGACCAATAATATCTCCAGCTACAGCATTTTGCACCGTTTCTCGACTCTCAGCCATAAATTGTGTTGAATTGGAAAGCTTGATTTTCTTTTTCGTTCGAGCAAGGGTAACGTCCATTCCCCGATCAAATTCCCCAGAGCAAATTCGAATAAATGCAATCCGATCTCGGTGAGCTGGGTTCATATTGGCTTGAATTTTAAAAATAAAACCAGAAAATTCATCATTAGCAGCTTCTATAATGTCTCCATCTCTGTCTTTATGAGCTGACGGACTAGGAGCAAATTGAATAAATGTGTCTAAAAAAGTCNNTCTGCACTCCAAAATTGGTTAAAGCTGACCCGAAGAAAACAGGCGTCAATTCCCCTTTAGCAATTTTTTCTTCTGAAAATTCATTGCCTGCTTCATTTAATAGTTCAATGTCCTCCAGTGCTTGATCATACAATGTTGATTTTTTGATTGGATGATCGCCTTCTATCTCACCAGCAGCATTTAATTCAACTATCTTTTCGCCGTTTCTCCCATTTATCTCAGGATGATGGATTTCAATTCTTTTATTGTAATTATCATATAAACCTAATAAACCTCTTCCCATTCCAATAGGCCAGTTCATAGGGTAAGAATCAATTTCTAATACCTCTTCCAATTCTTCCAATAATTCCAACGGCTCTCTTCCATCACGATCCAGTTTATTGATAAATGTAAAGATAGGAATACCCCGCATTCGACAAACTTGAAACAATTTCTTTGTTTGAGGCTCAATTCCTTTACCGCTATCAATTACCATCACTGCACTATCAACGGCCATCAATNNTATCCTCAGAAAAATCTTCGTGTCCAGGTGTATCTAAAATATTGATTCTTTTATCTTTATAATCAAATTGCATAACTGAACTCGTAACAGAAATTCCACGTTGTTTTTCAATTTCCATCCAGTCCGATGTTGCAAATTTCCCTGTTTTTTTCCCTTTTACAGTCCCAGCTTGACGAATGGCTCCACCAAAAAGTAATAATTGTTCTGTGATAGTCGTCTTTCCGGCATCCGGGTGAGAAATAATTGCGAATGTTTTTCGCGATGCTACTTCTTCTTTTAGCGTTTGTTCCATTATTATTAATCCCTCATTCAAATCATTTATTTAACCTTCTATATACTTAATGGCATGTCGTTACATGTCAACACCCTTTTCTATCATTAGTCAAGTTATTATAACATATTCATTAACATAATTTTATTTTTTTTATTTTTTTNNATTTTTCATTAAATCCATATTCTCCAACGTAATTTTTAATAGACCAAATGTTTCGTTGTTCTCTTGCCGCTACTTGTTCAGCAGCCAGCAATTGATCAAGATAAACTTCCTGACCTTCTTCATATCCCACCCTTGCTAATCCTTCTTGAACCAATATTTCTTGCACTAATGTGCCATCAGCAAACAAATAGGCCAATACTCTTCCATATTTATCTGTTCTTTTTTGAGTAGGTTCATATTCGATCGTAAGTGTTTTCCCTTTTAAATAATTAATTAAAAAGTCTTTTGCCTCTTTGCCGTAAGGTTGTACAGAGCCTGTTTTAGTAGTCGAACTTTCTGGAGTATCAATTAAAAGCAAGCGCATTTTATATTCTTGGCCTGCTTCTTTAAAAACGATGGTATCTCCGTCAATTACCCGTTGTACTTCTATAGAAGTGCGATCATCTGCTGTCTGCTCGGAAGGAGTTTCTTTTGCTGTATCCATTACAACATAATTTCCTGTCAGAATAAGTAAGATGACTACAATCCCTGAAAGCATTTTTTTATTCAGTTTCATAAACGTTCCTTTCTTAGCAGAGCGATTCTCTTCAGAATTAAGATTAAGAGCAGAAAGACTAAGAATAAAAAAGCCATATGTACCTCTTCTTAACAAGTTCCAGTATCTTTTATTCCTGAAAATTACCCGCTCACAAAACATTTGATTTGTACTTTATCCTATCTCTTCATATGCTTTTCAAACAAGATAAAGAGCCAATTTGAATTTTAGCATAGGTACTCAGTAAAAGACAGAGTCTAAAAAGCTAGGATCAGCACTGCTTCTGCAATTTATTTCTATCCGATAGATTTTGATTCCTCTTCTTATTTCCTTAAACTAAAACCAAAAAGACATGCTGTTAGAATATACAGCACGTCTTTTTTGGTTTACTTATTATTCTAAAATCTTACTTATTTTTCAGCTAATTTTCTTTCTTGTTCTACAGCTGCTTGCGCTAGTATATTCAAGTAGTTCCATGGACGGTCAAAATGAGGTTGGAAGAAGAAATCAACATAAGCTAGATCTTCAATTGTCATTTTATTTTGAATAGCCAAAGATAATGTATTTGCAGATTGTGTTACATCATATTTAGACATGATTTGTCCACCAACAATTCGTGTTGTGCCTACTTCATAAACTAATTGCATCAATACTTCTTCAGTTGTCGGCATAAATTCTGGACGGTAATTATCTTTAACTAGAACAGAACGTACCTCTAAATCAAAGTGCGGTGCACCACTTGTTGTAACACCTGTTGAACCGATATTATATCCAAACAAATACAAACCTGAAGTAGATTGTGTTCCTCTGTATTTAACTTTTGGTTCTACAATGTTTTTTCCAACTAAGGTTCCCATACGAACCGCATTTGTTGCTAACGGAATGTACGCATGTCCGCCATTTGGATTATAATTAACTGCACAACTATCTCCAGCAGCATAGATATCTGGGTTGCTCGTTCTCATATAATCGTCAACAATGATTGCGCCATTTGGCAACATATCTACTTTGTCTTTCAACAAATCATTATTTGGACGGAAACCTACACACATAATCACTAGATCGGCTTCATACTCCCCTTGGGCAGTCAATACGGATGTTACTTCTCCTGCTTCGTTAGCAGTAAATCCATTAACGGATTGGTTTAAAGCTAATTTTACTCCACGTTCTTGCAAGTCATTTTCAAGAACATCTGTAAACTCTTTGTCTAAATATTTATTTAAAATCCGATCCAATCCATCGATCAAGGTTACTTCTTTACCTGATTCAGCAAAAGCTTCTACTAATTCGATTCCAATATAACCGCCGCCCACAATTGTGATTTTTTTAGCATCAGTTGCTTGAGCAATTAATTCATTTGCTTGGTTATAATTTTTACACAAAAGGATTTTTTTATAATCAATTCCAGGAATTGGAGGAATGATTGGCCAAGAACCTGTAGTGTTGACTAGCTTATCATACGATTCTTCAAAAACTTCTCCTGTTTTCATATCTTCCACAATAACTTTTTTAGCATCTGTATCAATTTCTTTCACATTGTGTTCCATTTTAACTTTGGCACCCATTGATGCTAGTTCTTCAGGGTTGGAATAAAACAATCCTGCTGGATCTTTCACAACACCGCCAACGTATAAAGCGATTCCGCATGATAAAAATGAAATATTGTCATTACGTTCGAAAACGGCTACTTCTGCTTCTGGATTTTCATTTAGGATGGTTTTAACCGCTGATGTACCTGCATGCGTACAGCCAATTACTACTACTTTCATCTTGTATTTCCCCCTATTAGAATCTTATTATTGATTGATTCTCTTATTTATAATATTTACTAGCAGCTGGTGCTTTTCTTCACTAACTACTAGTACACTATATCACAAACTCTGAAAATGTCAAAACATTATGAAGGATTTCACTATTTTTTTTCAAGCTGGAATTTTTGATGCTTCTTTTTAATGTTGTACATATCTCTTAAATAAATTACGATCGTCTTGGTTACTGCATAAAAAGGAACGCCTAATATCATGCCTAAAAGTCCTGCTAAATTCCCAGCAACTAATAAAATAACAATGATCGTTAAAGGATGAATAGCAAGTGTTTTTCCAATGACATTGGGAGAGATAAAGTTGCCATCTATTTGTTGAACAACTAGCACAACGACCACAACCAGTAAAGCTTTCATAGGAGAAATCGTCAACCCGATAATCACTGCGGGTGCTAACCCCAAGTAAGGCCCCACGTAAGGTATAATATTTGTCACACCGGCAATGATTCCTAATAATAGTGCATAAGGCATTCCGATGATTAAATACCCAATAAATGTAAAAGTTCCTACTAATAAACAAACCAGAGCTTGACCGCTAATATAAGAAGCAATGGTGTTGTTCATCTGTCCTAACAACTCAATCATTTGTCCGCGGTATTCTTTTGGAAAAAATTTAGCTACTGCAGGTCGGAAATGCTGTCCATCTTTAAACATGTAAAATAAAATGAGTGGAGCAGTAAATACAACAATAGTTGCATTCGCTACGGCTCCAAAAATTGAACCTACACTATTTGTAATTCCTGAAAAAACACTATTAGCTATATTACCAATAGATAAATCTAATTTATTCATTGATTCTTCCAAATTAAAATTAGCCAATAGGGGCTGCTGCACAATATCTTTAGAAAAGCCTTCTAATGACTCCATCAGACTCGGTATACTCGCAACTAATTGACCAATTTGTTTAACCAGAGTAGGCATGACCGAAATACCTAGAAAAACCAAGAGGGCTAGAAACAGAACTAAAATGATAATNNGTTTAACAAATAATACAGAAAACCAGCTACTAATATCGGTGTAAACAGTGTAGACACAAATGTAGTAATAGGCTGAAAGACAAAATCAATTTTTGTCGACATATAGATCAATGTAGCAATGACCAATAACCAGACTGACCAAAACATCAGCTTTGATTGTTTAAAATATTCCATTTTTTCATCTCCTTTTTTCTATTCAATCATTGCTTGCAGTAAATAAATTTCTACTAATTGCTCAGTTGCCTCAATGGAAGATTGGTGTGTACGTTCGTATGCATGGCTCGCATCAATGCCTGCTCCGACCAAAGCATGACGAACGTCTGCTCCTGCTTTCATAGCAGCTGAAGCATCGCTTCCATAATAAGGATAAANNGTTGTTTTCTCAGTTGATAATGGTAAGGGCCGCTTCCATCTTTTACACATATAGAAACTGAGTATTCATCTGTCTGTTGATCATCTCCTATGGCTCCCATATCAACAGCTAAGTATTCTGTAACTTTTTCTGATATATTAGAATTTCCTCCATATCCGATCTCTTCATTATTTGAGATAAGAAAATGAGTAGTGTACGGCAATTCTATGTGATCTTCAACTAATTTTTCTAAAAGGTTCAGTAAAATAGCTACACTTACTTTATCATCTAAATGGCGTGATTTAATAAAACCACTTTTAGTTATTTCTGTCCGCGGATCAAAGCTGATAAAATCTCCAACTTCAATGCCCAATTGTTGGGTTTCTTCTTTTGATTGCACTTTTTCATCAATTCGTATTTCCATATTTGTTTGATTTCTTTCGGCTGTCCCTGCTTCTTTATAGACATGAACGCTTGTTTGATGCATTAGTATTGTCCCTGTGTATGTTTTTCCTGAAGCTGTATGGATAGTACAATACTCTCCCTCGATCGCGTTATAACGAAATCCGCCAATCAAATCCATTTTTAAGCGTCCATCAGGTTTAATGGCACGTACCATTGCTCCAAGTGTATCTACATGAGCAGTTACAAAACGCTGATTTTGATGATTTTTTCCTTTTACAGTGATTAATAAACTCCCTTTATTGTTTGTATTTGCTTCATACCCTAAAGCCGTTAACTCCTTTTTTATCATTCCAATAATTTCGCTTGTATTCCCTGTTGGAGAAGGAATGGCAGTCAGCTTTTTTATCCATTCTAAAGTACTATTATTCATCATTTTTCCTCCATTCTTTATTACTTGTATAAGTATAAGCTATTGCCTATCAGAAATAAAGAAATTAACTGGATAGAAGATTCTCACTAGAATCACTTAATTTTCTATGGTACCCTTAACAGCATAACAAAATAGAAAGAAGGAACATTTTATGAATTTTTCCTGGTCATCTGATTTAAATTCAAAAGTTTATAAAGATGGGTTAACTATTCGGAATCGTGTTTTCGTAAAAGAACAGCAGGTTCCTGCAGAAATGGAAATAGATGAACTAGAAGATCAAACTATTTATGTAGTTGGTTATTTAGACGATACTCCTGTAGCTACAGCCCGGCTTTTCCCTATTGAGCAGAATACTTATAAAGTACAACGTGTAGCTGTTTTAAGTGATCAGCGCGGCAAGCAGCTTGGGAAAAAATTAATGTTGGAAATTGAACGGTATGCTTCTAAACATAGCCGGAATCGCTTAATATTAGGTGCGCAAGATCATGCTATTGGTTTTTACTCCGCTTTAAATTATTCAATCATTAGCGAAGGCTACTTAGATGCTGGAATTCCCCACCATGATATGGAAAAAAAATTAACAATAACTAAAAAACCTTAAAAAAATTATTTTAAGGTTTTTAGTATGTTTTCTATAAAATTGATTTGCCTACCATTCAAATAATGATTATTGTTGTTCTTTTGTCCGTTTAAGCAATGCTTCTCGCTTTGCTTTCATCCGTTCCATTCTTTGCTCTTTTTCATTGGATAATAAAATGAGTTCTTGGATTCTCAGTGTGTCTTTTTTTTGGTAAACCAATTCAAAAACATCACCTAAAGTGCATTCATCAGGAAGATACTGGAGATTTACATGAATGGGATCACTGCCATCATCAGGAATGAGCCGTGCTACCTCTCCTTCAAACTCCTCAAGAACTGCTTTCATTTTAATGCGCTCCTTTCTCTGTAACAACGCTGTAAGTTCCCTTCGAATCTACATTAACCGTTATGGTTCCATCCTCTATCGTTCCGTAAATTGGAACATTTTGATGGTTGAGCCGCTCTAGCGTTTCTCTGTTAGGATGCCCGTAACTATTTGACTCTCCTGCTGAGTAAATACTGATTTTCGGTTCAATCGCTTTTATCCATTCTTCGCTCGTACTAGNNCTTTTCGAGCCGTGATGTCCCATTAAAAGAAGAGTCGCTTTTAAATCAGCTCCGCTCTCAATAATTTCTTTTTCAACTCTTGCTGAAGCATCTCCACTAAACAGACCGCTAAAGTTAGCAAATGTAATTTTAGCTACAATCGAGTCATCATTAGGGTTGTTTTTCGAGACCATCGTTGGGTTGAGTATTTCAAACAGGAAAGGCCCTACTTGATGTTCCTCACCGCTTTTCGGCTCCACATAACGTGCATTACTGTCGCTAATAGCACCAAGTACACGTTCATATATTTTACTCGTTGCATCATAGCCATTCATCCATACTTCTTTAACATCATAATATTGCAAAACTAAGTCGCCATATCCAATGTGATCTGAATCGTTATGGGTAAAAATCAACAGGTCTATTTTTCCACCTGTACCGATATAGCGGTCTAAATAAGTTAAGATTTTTTTATCTTTATCTTCATAGCGTCCTGTATCAATTAAAATATTAGTCCCATCTTCTGATTGAAGCAAAGTAGCTGAACCTTGCCCCACGTCTAAGAAGTGGAATTGGCTTGTTCCTTTAAGTGCTGTTTCTCCTTTTGGGTATTGATTGTCTGTTTGAAAAATATGCACGAATTCCTCTTTAAATTGCTCCAACTTTTCGTGTAGAGAATAGTCTGAGTTGTCGCTTTTCCCTAAAGCAAGACCGAAAACAAATGAAAACAAAATGATAAAACTCATTAACGTTAATTGAGTCCGCTGTTTTTGTTGCTTTTTAGTTAATTTTTTCTTTTTCTTTCGATAAGCCACGCCTATTCAATCCTTTACTGTCAAAAGGATGAGACAAAAAGTCCCATCCTTGTATTTTCTAATAATTGCACTGTTCGAAAAAGTCACCGTCTTCTTTAAATAAAAAATGGCATAAAGTAAGCAGCTATATTAAAATAAATTAAAACACTAGTTAAATCACTTANNAATGTCGAGATGAACGGCCCACTTGCAACAGCCGGATCAAAACCAATTCGATCCATTAATATCGGAATTAAACTCCCGGCTAAATTGGCGACTACAATTGCAAAAAGCATAGCAGTACCAATTACAAAGCCTAAAATAAAATTGTGTTGCCAAATACCGATAACAGCAAAAATCGTTACCCCTGTCGTTAAACCAGTGACAATCCCTGTCAGTACTTCACTAAGAATCAAACTTGCAAATCCTTTAGCTTTGTCGTCATTATCAGCTAGTTTTCTTACAGCAACAGCTAATGATTGTGTACCCGCATTACCAGCTGTACCGGTTATCAAAGAGATAAAAACGGCTAGGATACTGGCTTCACTTACTAATATTTCGTAACGACTAATCAATGTTGCTGTTCCCATACCTAAAAATAATAATGTAATCAGCCATGGCAAGCGTTTAGATGCCGCAATAAAGGGATTTTCTGATTGTTCTCCGACATCGACCCCGGCCAACCCTGAATAATCGCTAGCTGCTTCTTCGTCAATAACATCGATAATATCATCAACTGTGATGATCCCTAATAGGTAATCATCTTTATCAATAACAGGTACTGCTAAAAAGTTGTAGTCTCTAATCGTTTTAGCTACGTCATTTTGATCATCAGTAACATAGACTGAAATTGGGCGATCCCCCATTACATCTGCTATCAATTCATCGTCTTCATGAGTGATCAATTCTCTTAAAGAAATAACGCCGACTAACTTTTCAGCCGTATCCACTACATAAATATAATAAATCGTTTCTGCTTCTGCAGCCTTGTTTTTTAAGATTCGCATAGCAGAATGAATCGTTTGATTAGCTGCTACCGAGACGTATTCAGTCGTCATGATCGAACCCGCAGTTTCGTCTTCATAATGCAGCAGTTCTTTGATTTCAGCAGCGCTGTCAGCTGTCATTAGATTGAGGTATTTGCGTAAATCTGCTTTTTCTAATTGATTTAAAATATCAACCGCATTATCTGTAAACATTTCGCTAAGCATATCAGCCGCATACTGTGGATCCATTTCTTTCAAATACACCTCAACAGATTCTTCATCTTCTTCAAGGATTTCGAACATATCGGCCATTTCTTTCGGGGAAAGATAGTAATACATTCTCTGCCGCTCTTCTTCAGTTAAGGAAAGATAATACTGTCCTTGTTCATATTCGTGTAAAGTAAGAAACTCAGAACGAAATTCTTTGAGTTTTTCTTCAGCTAAATAAGTTTTTAGTAAATTTAACTTTTCTTCTATTTCTAGTTGTGCTTCATTCAAAAATAGCTCTCCCTTCTAGCAGTTTCAAGGTTTTTATTGCTGTTTGAGCCATTCAGCCATGTCGTCAGGACAGGTTGCTGTTAACACAATCTGCTTTTGTGTAAATGGATCGATAAAATCCAATTCACGGCAATGTAAGGCTTGTCTTTTAATCCATTGATTCTTCACTCCTCCATAAAGATCATCACCCATAAGCGGATGTCCAATGTGTGCAAAGTGTACTCGGATTTGATGCGTTCTCCCTGTATGCAGCTGAATATCTACTAAAGTTGCATCATCAAATTCTGTTTTTACCCAGTATTCTGTTAAAGCCGTTTTACCGCTTGGGTGCACGATCCTCTTGATGATCGAATCTTCTGGTCTAGCAATTGGAGCTTCAATCACTCCGTGCTGGCTTCCTACTAACTTTCCTGTTAGTAAAGCCATATATTTTTTATGCAACTGTTTATTTCTTAGTTCTTTATCTAATAAAGCATGAGCATACCCATGCTTAGCAAAAAGCATCAACCCTGTTGTATCACGATCTAGACGCGTAACGATGTGGATGACTTGATTTTGATAGCCTTGTCTTACATAATACCCTTTTACACGGTTTGCCATCGATTCTTTTGGATGGATTCTTGATGGAATAGAAGCTACTCCAAAAGGCTTATTCACCACTAAAAAATGTTCATCTTCATAAACAATTTCAATCGGAATATCGATGGGGACTGTTGTATCATGGCCCTCTTCATTCGGGATAGTAACTTCTATTAAATCATTTTCCTGCAAACGGTAAAGAACATTTTCTACTTGTTGATTAACTTTGATTTCTCCGCCTTGAAACTTTATTTTGGCCAATAAACCGCGTGAGATGCCTTTTTCCGCTAAAAAAGCTTTAACTTGTTTTTTTTCGAAAGACTCGTGTACCCAACTAAACTTCATATTTATTTTTCGCTCCAATAAATGCGTCTTCTACTCGGCTCCAGAAATGAGTGTGTCGATACCGGGCAAAGTGAATCCGTTCGTTTGCTATNNTTCTTTTCAGATGAAGACAATTGATCAACAGTTAATATAAAGCCGTCTGTAGTGATTGGTTTTATGCGAATCCATTCATCTGGAGCTACGATCATAGGAGAACTTAATGTCCGGAAAACACGGCTATTAATAGAAGCAATTTCTGCTAATTGAATAGCCTCTAAACGTGGATGAATAATGGCTCCGCCGACTGATTTGTTGTATCCCGTTGAACCGGTAGGAGTCGAAACACAAAGGCCATCACCTCTAAAACGTTCAAAGAGTTCATCTTTGACGAATACATCGCACACCATTGTACCATCCACCCGCTTCATCGTTGACTCATTCAATGCTAAGAAATGTGACGATTCCTTACGCCCTTGAAAAGTTCCCCGGACATCTAATAAAGGATAACTAATGCTTTCTCCTTTATCATTGACTAAGCTAGCCACTAATTCGGGTAATTCATAGTCACGCCAATCTGTATAGAAGCCTAAATGTCCGGTGTGTATACCGACAAAGCGAACAGAGTCCAACAGATGGGCATATCGATGGAATGCAGACAATAATGTGCCGTCTCCACCAATTGTGATAATCAAATCGGGGTTACGCTTATCTATTGAAAAGTTGTTTTTAATCAGCAATAGTTTCAACTCTTCTGTTGCAGCAAGAGATTTTTCATTATTATTATGCACAATGGCTATTTTCACAATTAGTTCCTCCTATGCTGAACGATAAAAATCTATTCTAATTTCTTTTTATCATCAGTTTCCTCTAGACTGTTTCGCTTACTATAAGAAAACAGATGCTGAGCTTCTTGGATTTCTTCCCTAATCTCTGACATTTCTTCGTCTAATTGATAGACTGCTTCAGCCGCTCGCTTCAGGCGTACTTTAATATCTTCCGGAAATTCACCTTTATATTTGTAATTCAAAGAGTGTTCAATCGTTGCCCAGAAATTCATGGATAATGTCCTGATTTGTACTTCAGCTAAAATAATCTTTTCTCCATCGATTACTTGTACAGGATATTCAAAAACGACATGGTACGAGCGATAACCACTCTCTTTCTGATTCGTAATATAATCACGTTCTTCTACTATTTTTATATCTTTCCGGTTTCTTAATAAACGTACGACTTCATGAATATCTTCTACAAATTGGCACATGATCCGTAATCCGGCAATATCTTGCATATCCGTTTCGAGACGGTTTAAAGAGATGTTGCGCAATTCTGCTTTTGCTAAAATACTATCTACCGGCTTTACTCGTCCCGTAACAAATTCAACAGGTTTATGCAGATTTTCTTTTCCAAACTGTTTTCGGATTCCTTTTAATTTAACTTTTAACTCTTCAACTGCTTGTTGATAAGGTACTAAAAATTCATCCCAATTTTGATTTTCATCCATTGCTTCTACCTTCTTTATTTGTCATTTCAATGCCACTCCATTTAAAGAATGCATACAAATTCATTTTAACATATACCGCTTAAAATAAGAAATGACCAAAACGTCTATTTTAAAATAAAGATAGCATTATAGTAACAGCATGCAGCTGTACTACTTTATACTAAATAATTCCTTTCCTTCATTTTTTCAGAACTGCTTTTAAGCAGAACCTTCATTCTTTTTATTCACCGGTACGATGTACAGTGTTTGATACAGAAATATTTTTATTCAAAAAATGAATCCATGTATAATAAATAAATTTAGGTCATTTTTATTGCAACTTAATCGATTAGCGCGTAAATTTGATATATAAAATCCTCTTTTTTAGATTTTCGATCAGCTTTAACATCTGATCGTTATTCTTTTTCGTAGTAGTAGTAAATTAAGTAAAAACTTGTAAAGCTAGAAACGAGCTAGCTCTATTGGTCTAATTTAAATGAAATCAGGAGATGATGATATGAGTGAGCAACTCGAAATTGAATTTAAAAATATCTTGTCAGCTTCGGAATACCATACTTTACTTCATTATTTCCAAGCTAAAGAAACAGACTTTTTCATTCAAGAAAACCATTATTTTGATACAGAAGAAAATGCTTTAAAACTTCTAGGGGCTGGATTAAGAATACGCATTTTATCGGACTCAGCAGAATTAACACTTAAAACGCCTATTGAAAATAATTTATTAGAAACTACTGACACATTATCTCTTGCAACAGCTCATGAACTCCTTTCAAAAAATAAAATTGATTTTCAAGGAGCTGTTGTTGAAAAATTAAAACAATTACAGATTCAACCAAAAGAAGTACATTTAATTGGATCGCTTAAAACAAAACGTTTTGAAAAAATGACTGAAAAAGGCTTGTTTGTTTTAGATCAAAGCTTTTATGGCGAACAAGTAGATTATGAATTAGAACTTGAAGTAACAGAAGAAACAGTAGGAGAAAAAACGTTTAATGCTTTTTTAAGAGAACATCAGATAGAAAGAAGCCCTTCAAAAAATAAAATTGCTCGAATGCTGACCTATGCTTCTACGGAAGATGCTTTTTAGAAACAAAAGTTTTTTTAATATGTGGCAATTTTGTTACAGTTTTATTTTTTCAAAGTATGTTCTAGGACATTTTATTACTTTTTTATAAATTTATTTGATACAGTATATATGTTGCTGACAGATGTAATATTGCTTCAAAAATATNNAAGTTAAGGTGAAATGAGATGCTCACAACTAAGTATTCCAAAAAAGGGAATCAGTTTAAACAAGTTATCGAAATTTATTTATTTATTAATCCTTTAGGATCAACCTGTTATGAAGCAGAAAAAGGATTATTAGACTTCGTAGAATCCAGAGAAGAAAAAGTTCACTTTCATTTTATTCCAGTTCATAATTTTAAGACATTTTCTGATTATATGAAAGCCAAAAAATTGCCTAAAAATAATTTGAATTTAAGAAACGACCTTTTCTTTCAAATTTATGACGCTTGTTTAGCTTACGCGGCTGCCTCTATGCAAGGCAAGAAAAAAGGACGCGTATTTTTAATGGAATTACAACAAGCAATAACTGTAGAAAACCAGCCATTTTCACAAAAACTAATCCAAGAAACCGCCCAAAAAGCCAAGTTAGATATTCCAATGTTTTTAGAAGACAAAAAATCTGAATTTGCTAAAACAGTCTTTGAATCTGATCAAAAAATTGCTCGAGAAATGCAAGTTCTCAGTACACCTTCTTGTGTAGTTTTCAGTGATCAAACTAAAAACCATGGCGTCTTAGTCGAAGAAGAAATCACAATAGAATTGCTGCAAGAATTATGCAATGAAGCAGATACTACCAAACCAGCGCCTTATCGTGCTCTC
>DIDU01000025.1:14765-21103 GCA_002418295.1 Carnobacterium sp. UBA5792
TACTAGCTAATGAAAAAGACTTCCTGCAGTTTGAGCTGTAGGAAGTCTTTTTTTAGGCTATTCGTCAGTTTTCAATGTGCTTACCAATGCTTCTAATTCATTTAACCTTGTTTCAAAAACTTTCATTGCATCAGCGAGATAAGCTTTTTCCGTCATATCCACTCCTGCTTTTTTCATTACCTCGATTGGGTAATCACTGCTTCCAGATTTCAAATAAGTTAAATAATTTGTCAACGCAGTGCCGCTTTTATCTTTCAAAATTTTATCAGCTAAAGCTGTTGCTGCTGAAAAACCTGTAGCATACTGATAAACATAGTAGTTATAGTAAAAATGCGGTATTCTCGACCACTCTAAAGCAATTTCTGGATCTTCTTCAACTGCTGGCCCGTAATAACGTGTATTTAGAGTGCCATAGTTCTGGTTTAAAAATTCACTAGTTAGAGGAGTTCCTTTAGCCGCTTCTTCGTGAATGAAATGTTCAAATTCCGCAAATTGTGTTTGTCGGAAAATCGTTCCTTTAAACCCATCTAAATAATGATTCAAAATATAGGCACGTACCTTAGGGTCATGCTGAGTTTCCAATAGATATTCCGTCAAAATATTTTCATTAGTTGTAGAAGCAATTTCAGCTAGGAAGATAGAATAATCGCCATAAACATACGGTTGATTAGAACGCGTAAAATAACTATGCACACTGTGTCCCAGTTCATGTACAAGTGTATATAAATGGTTTAAAGAATCATGCCAGTTTAATAGAATATAAGGATTTGTTTCATAAGCGCCGGAAGAGTACGCTCCGCTTCTTTTCCCAACATTTTCCACTACGTCAATCCAACGGTCTTCAAAAGCTTTTTCCAGTACAGAACGATATTCTTCACCTAATGGTTTTAATGCCTCTAAAGTAGCTGTTTTTGCTTCCTCATAGGTAAATTTAATACTTGCTTCTCCTGTGATAGGTGTATATAGGTCATACATATGCAATGTATCCACTTTAAGTAATTCTTTTCTTAATGCGACATAGCGGTGCAGCAAAGGCAACTGTTCTCCAACCACTTCTAATAGTGTATCGTAGACTTTTTCTGGAATATGACCAGCTGATAACGCTGCTTCTCGGGCAGACTGATAATGGTGAATCGCTGCATTGTAATTATGGTATTTAACATGAGAAGAGAGCGTGCTTGCAAAAGTATTGTTCAACCCTTGATAGACTTTGTAAAGATTTTTAAATGCAGCTTCACGAACAGAACGATCTGTACTTTCTATTAATTGCCCATAAACACCATGAGACAATTGGATATCTTCTCCATTTTCATCTTTTATGGTTGGAAATTGAAGATCAGCATTATTCAAAACGTTGAACGTCCGGCTAGAAGCTCCAAAAATCTCTCCAGCTCCTGCTAAAAGTGCTTCTTCATTTGCAGATAAAACGTGTTCTCTTGAGAACGTTAATTGGTCAATAAAATGTTGGTACAATGCCAGCTCTTTATTTTCCTTTAAAAAGTCTGTTAATTTTTCTTCAGGTATTTCTAACACTTCCGGTTCAAACCAAGAAATGGCTTCTCCGATTTTAGTTGCCAATAAAGAAGCGCGATCATACATCGCTTGATAATCAGCATTTGTAGTATCCTGGTCATTTTTTAAGTGGGCATAAACGTAAATGGTCTCCAACTGATTTGAAACTTCTAAAATATATTCTATACTTTGTAAAAAAACAGCTGAGCTTTCACCAAGTTTCCCTTTAAATTCAGCTATTTTCTCAATTTTTTGTTCTAATTCTTGATAGGATGTATAAAAGGCTTCATCTGATTCAAAAATAATTTCTAAATCCCAAGTTAATGCTTGAGGAACTTCTTCGCGTTTTGGTAATTTTTTAGACTCATTCATTAATATAACCCTCCTAAAATTTCATCACTTTCTAATTTTAACATAACTTTTAGATAAGTGCAGAGGAATTAGTGTTGTCTGTTTTATTTTTTGAAACAAGAAAAGTCTGTTAGCTTTTCTTGCTCACTTAAGTAAAAATGAGGCTCTGATAGAATCAGCCATTGATTAGGTAAAACTTCTGCTAAAATGTTACATTGAACTAATAAGTGAATAAATGGATCGATTGCTTTTCTTTTTTCCGTTAAAGGAATCATAGGGGTCGAATAAAAAGTAAGGTGTTTATCTTTTACCATTTGTTTAAGCTGAGAAGTGATTTCCAATCTTGTGATGACAGTTCCTAAAGATTTTTTTGTAATCCATTCCAACAGAATGAATTTCCAAAAATGCGGGAGTGTTTTAATGATTAGTTTATTTTCAACCGGAAAGTAAACTTCTTGAGGAAGAGACACTAAGGAATGTCCTCGTTGATAAATATACTTTTGAAATAATACCATTTCGGTTTCCTGATACATTCTACTGCGGTTTAAGAAATGATGACTGGCTAATAATTCTTTGGCAATGGTTTTATTTTTCATCTTTTTAAATTGGCGGTTCTGACAAGGAGTTTTTGTAACGATATCCGTTAAAGCGGTTAATTTAGATGAAGCTAATTCAACAAGTATCTCTTTGAATGCAACTGCAGATCCTAATTGATTTTGTTGAATATCTGTACAGATGTTCAGTTGTTCACGGTAAACATCTAAGAAAAACATACAATAACCTGATTTCTTAAATTTGTACATAAACATTCGCTGAAAGGCAGATATGCTGGAAGTGAGTTTAAATTGTGACCCGAGTACCCAATATACTTCATAGTTGTTCTTTAGATATCCCTCCGTTCTTTCGACCATTCTTTCCTGTGATAGCGAACTACATTGGAACTCAACAGCAACAGCTCTTTTTTCATTTAACCATATAAGCAGATCGGGACGTTGCTTTAATTCAGGTAAGTAGGCTTCTAATTGGCATGGGTATCCTTGTTGAATAAACCAATTGAATAAAAGCTGCTTTCCCAATACATGTTCCTCTGTTTCTCCTTCTGAAAACATTTGACAATTGGATTGAGCATAATGCGAAAAATGTGCTTGTTTTATTTTTCCTTTTTTCAAAAAAACCGGTGCTTTACATCCAGGACAACTATAGAGGTCATGTTTTGATAACTGTTTCATTATTTTTATTTTAGCAGCATGGACATGCTTATTATCTTGGTTCAAAGCGATTAGCATTTATCACACTTCCTTTTTTTGCAGTTGTTTATACTATTCGCAAACCATCACGAATTTCTTTTAAAACTGCAAAAAAACTTCCGAAAAGATTGCTCTCTCGGAAGTTTTTTATCTGTTGCTTAAAAAGCTATTATTTAAAATAGTAGCGTGTTAACTCTAATGCACTATTTTCCATAATCAATTGTCCATGTTCAGTCAGCACACCATGAGTGATCGGCGTTTTTTCTGCAAACTCTAACGCTAAAGAAATTTCTTCTTCTACACTTCGCTCAGTAGTTTCCTCAGTAAAAAATACTAAATAAAGGAAATAACTATTTTTATAAAAGTAAAGACTAGTTGCTGCATTATCTAAATATAAGCGTTTAGATAATGAAATCATATCTTCAAATTCATTAAAACGCAAAACAACTTCTTGAGTTGGTCTTTCTATCGCATTCAAATATTCTTCAATGTCATTTACTTGGTCATCTTCACTCAATTGTTTTTTAATGAGATCAGAAAAATTACCTGTATCAAAATTATCGGAGGCAGAAGATAGATCAATATCTTCGCTTAGTGGTCCACCCTTGCTAATGAATAATTCTAATCCATTTCCATTCGGCAACACTTGAAACGTAATTGCATCGGATTCATGGAACTGTTCATCTACATCAACCTCTTCTAAAATACTGTAAAAGAAGTTTTCTATTTGTTTATGGTTGCCTAAAAGATCTAAAAAGGTAATGCCTCTTTCTTCTAGATCAGTACTTTCAATGAGTACACGGATTGTATTTTCATTTATATGTTCCATTTCCATAGTCCTACACCTCACTTCTTCATTTCCGCATTGTCTTTTGACAATAGCAGAAATATTTATACTAATTATTTTAAAGCAAATATATTAAATGTAAAGGTAAAAGTACTTAAAAACTAGCGTCTTACTAAATGTTTCCTTTTCTATCTACATTGAGTAACAGTTAAATAAAAGTTCAACGTAAAATTTCTTAATGAAATTTACGTTGAACTTTATTAACTTACTTTTCTTTTTTAATAACCCACAATTTGTTGAGCTAACTGCAATTCAAGAGCACGAACTTCTCTAGGCAAGAAGCGACGTATTTCGTCTTCGTTATATCCCACTTGTAATCTTTTGTCGTCTACCATAATTGGTCGACGCAGCAATCCGGGATTTTCCTGAATTAAAGCAAACAAGTCTAAAAGAGGAAGATTGTCTAAATCAACATCTAAATCTTGAAAAACTTTTGAACGAGTAGAAATAATTTCTTCTGTTCCGTCTTCAGTCATTCGTAAAATAGATTTTATTTCAGAAACTGATAGTGGTTCTGAAAAGATATTTCTCTCTTTATAAGTAATGTTGTTTTCTTCCAACCAAGCACGTGCTTTGCGGCATGAAGTACAACTAGGTGATGTGTATAAAGTAACCATATGTTATTCTCTCCTTTTTTAGGCGGATCGATCTAGCCAATAAAATGATTTTAATGACATCCTTAACTAACTGGCTTACAAGAACCATTATACACTGTTTATAAAGAAAACGCCACCCTTTTTGTCAATTATTTGTCACTTTTAAGATTTTTTCCTCATTTTTTTTCCTTTTAATTGTTTCTCGTTCACATTTATCGCTTATAAATGCTGGAAAATCAATCTTTCTTTACAAAAATGTATATTTATAAACATTATCATTAAGACATTAATATAAATAACAAGAATAAGAAACATAAATACATAAACAATACATTACATTTTTATGCATCTTTTAAGTTGTTCTAAACTTAGAATAAAAAAAGCAAAGGAACTATCCGATGAACGGATTTCCTTTACTTTTTCCAGTAATTTCTTATTTTTCTGTGTAACTGGCTTTCTTAGCTTTTAAAGCTGCAACATCTGATTCGCGGCAATAAACAAAATGTCCAGGTGTAATTTCCCTTAATTCTTCTGCCTCACCATTTGATTCTCTTGGAATATATGGTGTTCTAACACGATTCCGTTCGTATTCAGGATCGGGCAATGGAACAGCAGACAGCAAACTTTCTGTATAAGGATGTAATGGACGGTTATAAACTTCTTCAGCCGACGCTAATTCTAATAATTTCCCACTATTCATTACTCCGATACGATCACTAATATATTTTACCATTGACAAATCGTGGGCAATAAACAAGAACGTTAAATCTTTTGTTTTTTGCAATTCCATCAATAAGTTTACTACTTGGGCTTGAATAGAAACATCCAATGCAGAAATAGGCTCATCAGCAATAATAAACTTCGGCTTAACCGCTAAAGCTCTGGCAATACCGATGCGTTGTCGTTGTCCACCTGAAAACTCATGGGGATAACGAGACGCATGATCGGGATTCAGTCCAACCGTTTTAAGTAATTCATCTACTTGTTGGTTTCGGTCTTCTGTTGAAGTTGCCAAACCATGGATATCAATACCTTCAGCAATAATATCTCGGATTTTCATTTTAGGATTTAATGAAGCATAAGGGTCTTGAAAGATCATCTGCATATCTCTTCTGAAACTCAGCATATCTTTTTTCCCTTTAATACTATGAACTTTAGTTCCTTCAAAATCAATCTCACCAGCTGTTGGATCATAAAGACGAATGATCGAACGTCCTGTCGTTGATTTTCCTGAACCAGACTCTCCAACTAATCCAAAAGTTTCTCCTTTATAGATATCAAAAGTTACATCATCTACTGCGCGGACTTCGTTATTCGTACCTTCATTAAAGTATTGTTTTAATCCTTTAACTTCTAAAATTTTCTCTTTTTGTTTCATTTTAGACGCCTCCTTTTACTTCATTTTCGGCATTAGAAATGGAGGTTTCTTTCTTATATTGCGTTTTAGAAAATTTTTGTTCATAAATTTCTTGTCTTGCTTTGATTTCAGCAGGCGGCTCTACTGCTGGAGCATCTGGATGCAATAGCCAAGTAGCTGCATAATGCGTATCTGAAATCTTAAATAAAGGCGGTTCTAGTTCCGTATCAATTTTCATTGCATATTCATTACGTGGCGCGAATGCATCGCCTTTAGGCGGGTCTAATAGATCAGGAGGTGTACCCGGAATCGCATACAAGGATTCTTTAATCTCCAATGTTGGCATTGAACTGATCAATCCCCAAGTATAAGGGTGACGCGGGTTATAGAAAATTTCATCTACTGTTCCTACTTCAACAATTTTACCT
>DIDU01000025.1:21115-21710 GCA_002418295.1 Carnobacterium sp. UBA5792
AATATAATTCCTGAATTCATTTGGTTTTGTAGTTCTTTAAGCAAATCAAGAATTTGTGCTTGAATCGTAACATCCAGTGCTGTTGTTGGTTCGTCAGCAATCAAAACTTCTGGATTACAAGCTAATGCAATTGCAATGACGATCCGTTGACGTTGTCCGCCTGAAAATTGGTGTGGATACTGTTTCATTCGTTTTTCCGCTTGTGGTAAGCCTACCAGTTTCAACAATTCCAAAGCACGTTTAAATGCTTCATTTTTGTTTAATTTTTGGTGGAGACGAATCGGTTCAGCCACTTGTTTTCCAATTGTCATCGTTGGATTTAATGAAGTCATTGGATCTTGGAAAATCATAGCAATGTCTTTACCACGGATTCCTTGCATTTCTTTTTCAGATTTTTTAATCAAGTCTTTTCCGTTAAATAAGATTTCGCCCTCTTCAATATTGGCATTTTGAGAAAGCAAACGCATAATGCTACGAGTTGTTACTGATTTCCCTGAACCAGACTCACCAACAATTGCGAGCGTTTCTCCTTTTTTTAAATTAAAGCTGACACCGCGAATGGCTTTTACTTTACCAGCGTAGGTGTCGAATGTGA
>DIDU01000025.1:21730-25037 GCA_002418295.1 Carnobacterium sp. UBA5792
TTTACTTCTAATACGTTATTCATTCAGATTCACCTCGCTAATCTTTCATTTTTGGATCAAAAGCATCACGTAACCCATCAGCCAATAAGTTAAATGAAATCATTAAGATACAAATAACTGCTGCTGGGTACCACATTAAGTGAGGTAAGAAGCGGAACGTTTTGTATCCATCATTAATTAAAGTTCCCAATGAAGCTGTTGGTGCCGGAATACCGATCCCGATGAAACTTAAGAACGCTTCAAAAAAGATAGCTGCTGGAATCGAGAACATAGTTTGGATAATGATAATGCCTGATAGATTTGGAATGATGTGCTTGATAGCAATTTTAACAGGAGACTCTCCCAATGTTTTAGCTGCTAAAATATATTCTTGGTTTTTCAATTTCATGGTTTGTGCTCTGATGACCCGAGCCATTGAAATCCATCCCGTAATAGCTAAAGCGATAATAATCGATTTAATACCTGGATCCAACACTAACAGCATTAAGATAACAACTACTAAGTTGGGCACTCCAGAGAGAATTTCTAATAACCGTTGCATGGCATTATCCACTCGGCCACCCATCCAGCCGGAAACTAAGCCGTAAATAACTCCAATCGTCAAATCAAATAAAGCTGCTACAAAAGCAATCAATAAAGATACGCGGGTTCCATGTAAAATACGCGAAAGTAAATCACGGCCTAAACCATCGGTCCCTAAGATATAGTACGTATCTTTGGGTACATTTTGTTCTTGATATTTGTCAACGCGCGTTCCGCCCAACATCTGTGTACCATTTAATCCATTAATATTTACACCAGGAATTTTCGGCGGCAAATTGGCTTGCGAAACGATTTGAACATTCGGTTCATGCGGTGATATAACTGGAGCAGCTATACTTAAGATAACAAATACAATCAATACAAACAAACTAACTACAGCTGCTTTGTTCTTTTTCAGTCGTCTCCAAGAATCTTGCAAGAAACTTAATGAAGGCGCCGTTATTTTTTCATTGTCTTCTGTATCTGAACTTTCAGCCGGTTTAAACATTTCAGGAGACAATTTTGTTGTTTCATCAACAAATTTTTGTTCTAACTCACTCATTTTACTTGTCCCCTCCTTCATTTGAAACACGAATACGCGGATCGATAACACCGTATAAAATATCAACAACTAAGATAATGCCTACTAACAATGCAGAGTAAAGAATCGTTACACCCATAATTGTAGGATAATCATTTGTCATAATTGATTTAACGAATTGTTCTCCAATTCCGGGAATAGCAAAAATATTTTCTACTACCATTGAACCAGTCATCAGTCCAACAGCCATAGGTCCTAAAATCGTCACTAATGGAATCANNGAACCCCATGTTTAAATGCTACTGTCCAACGACTTAACCCTTTAGCACGTGCTAATTCCACATAATCGCTGCTAAGTACTTCTACCATTTCTGTTCGGATAAAACGAGCCGAATCAGCCAATGGTGAAATCGCTAAGGCTATTGTCGGTAAAATAGAAGATTGGAATCCACTCCATAAAGCGATAGGGAACCACTTCAAATAAACCCCAAAAATAAGTTGCAATAATACAGCAATAACAAAGTTAGGAATCGACCGCCCTAAGATAGCTGTAAATGTTGCAGTAGTATCTATCCATGTATTTTGATTCATTGCGGCTATTACACCTAGGACGATTCCCAATATTGTTCCTAAAGCAACAGCCTGAATTCCCAGCTGCATGGAAGGCCANNCCGTTACAGGAGTATTATTGAATTGGAAAGAAACGCCTAAATCCCCTTTCAATAGTCCTGTTATATAGACTAGATATTGAACCGGGATGGGTTCATTTAATCCATATTTTTCATTCATGATGTAAATTTGTTCTTCTGACAGCTTATCCTGGTTACTGTATGGAGTACCGGGTAAAAGCTTCATCAAGAAGAATGTGATCGATGCAATTAAGAATAATGTCAATAACATATACAAGATACGTTTACCAAGAAATTTAGCATAACTTTTCATCGATTTGAGCACCTCCAACGATTAATTTTATTTCTATTCAAAAAGAGAATATACTATATAGAATAGCTTGTCAAAAGGATAATTGCAAAAGAATTTTTATTTCTTTTTGTTTATAACATTTGTAAATGAGAAAACAATGGCGGAAATACTCACTTCTTAAGCCTTTTTTTCATTATTTTGTTATTTTTATTTTTTTATTGTATTTATATTCGTTTTACTGTAAATTGAATCTTAGTATACATTTCAGGAGGCACAAAATGCNNAAAACTTACTGTTAAGAACCTTATTATTCTAATTTTAGCCTTATGTTTAATAGCCGAATTATTTATCTACCATAAAATAAGTTTTTTACAAACCACAAATTTTACTTTTATTGTTTCGAGTCTTTTTTTAATTATCGGTCTTTTTTGGGCCGTTCTGCATTCAGGAGCTTTTGATTTTTTTCATTTCAGTATGAAAAAAGTTACTTCTAAATTAAGAAGAGAAGAACTTTCTGAAGAAACTGAACAGGTTCCCTTATCAGCTGCTGTAGGAAAAGGGTATATTTTTCCCTTAAAAGTCGGTTTTGGGTTGCTGATCATTTGTTTAGTGACATTATTAGGGTACTATTTATTTTAAATGACAGTGTTGGACAGGTTTAGCTCCCTACGAACGAGACCGTAAAAACCAAAGTCAGAAACGGTTTCTAAAAAAGAAACCGTTTCTGACTAATTTGTTCTAACGTTATTATTAATAAATTAGGTGAACTAACTCTTCTTTGGTGATATTTCCAAAGTATTTTTTTATATCAATTTTATCAAAAACTTCTCCGATAGCTTGAGGTTCATATTTGATTCCAGTTAATTTTTCTTCAACATCTGAAATCTCGCCTAATCCAAAAAAGTCGCCATAAATACGGATGTTTCTAATTTTACNNTCTACGTTCATTTGAAATTCAACAGAACCAATCGGGAACCGATGACGACGTACCAATTCAAATTTTGGAGATTTTCCGTAATTCCAATCCCAATTTCGATAATACTCGTTAGAAATTTCTTCGATTTTTTTCCAATCCTCATCCGTTAACTTATATTCTTTAACTTCTTCTCTTGAATTAACATCAAAAATATTTAACAATAGTTTGTCACGAAATTCTTTAGTCGTAATATATTGATAATCATCAGATAGATAAGGACGGATATTGGTTACACGGCTTCTAATAGATTTGATGCCTTTAGACTCAATCTTATCTTTCCTAACTTTCAATGCTCCAACAACCGCTTCCACATCACTGTCAAACATTATCGTACCATCAGCTGTCAT
>DIDU01000199.1:0-245 GCA_002418295.1 Carnobacterium sp. UBA5792
GTAATCACTCTTCAATGTTTGGAAAGATTCGTCTACCTTTTCATTTTTGAAAATAACAAAGGAAAGTACTAGGCAGGCCTGTTCAACGGCAAATTCAGAAATCGGGTAAGGAATTTGTTCAGGTCTTAAAATCAATAAATAGTAAGGGAAATGTTTGTTTGACTGTACCGGGTAAACGGATATCTGTGCTTCGATATTCTCAGTGTCCTTAATCAAAAAGGCATTTGTTTCATCTGTTTTCCATT
>DIDU01000199.1:253-11711 GCA_002418295.1 Carnobacterium sp. UBA5792
TCGCGCTGCATCACTTGTTCTACGAAATATTCAGCTGGTTTACTTGAATGGTGGAAGTGTTTAGAATAGGCGATCACTTTTCGAAAGGGATTGAGTAAAATAACAGGAGTCTTAACCATTTTGCCGAATTCTGCAATAAAACGTGCAGTACTCGCATCGTTCATTAAAAGAGTAGAAAAACGTTTTTGGATATCTAAGGCATAAGATATCTGTTCTGTCTTTGTATTCCATAAATAACTCAGTAACTGATGCAATAAAGAACCTAATGGAGCGGTACTAGGAACTTGAATAATAGGCAAGCCGACTTTATTTGCATAGTCTAAAACCTTTTGATCGATCTTATCTATAAAACGGCCCGCTTTAATACCTAAACCTGCTGAATTTACCCGCACTAGTGAATCAATGAAAGGAATCATTTTTTCTTGATCATCTTTGAAAATCATTGCTGTAGTTAAGATAAAGACATTCTTAGGAATATAAAATGCTACGTCTGGTGTTTCTGTGATTTCAATACTGTCTACGACATGGTCCAAATGATGTTCTGCAGTTAAAGACTTTAAACTAGAAAAACGCGGAATAGCTATTAGTTCTTTTAGGGTTGTCACTAAATCACCTCTTCTTCCTTCATTTTAATTGAAAGTACCTTATACAGCAATTCCTTTGTGCAAAAATGATAATAGAATTAAAAAGTTAGCAGTAATAGCTAATGCGTTTTATGTGGAGTTTGGTATGATAGAATAGAGAAAAAGTAAAAAATAGAGGAGGCCCTTGTATGTATAATGAATTAAATACACCTATTCGTACCATCATGACACCAGGCCCTGTGGAAGTGCATCCACGAGTACGTCAAGCCATGAGTACACCTATTATCGGACAATTTGATCCTGCTTTTTTTAAAATTATGAATGAAGTCAAACAAATGATCAAAGTTCCATTCGGCACTAAAAACGAACAAGCTTTTGCTATTGACGGCACTTCCAGAGCAGGCTTAGAAGCAGCCTTGATCGGATTGATCGAGCCAGGAGATAAAGTGTTGATTCCTGCTTATGGCCGTTTTGCTTATCTTTTAGGTGAAATTTGTGAACGTGCCAAAGCGACAACGATTTATTTAGAAAAAGAATGGGACAGTGTTTTTGACCAAAAGGAAATAATCGAAGCTATTGCGGAGCACCAACCTAAAATAGTTGCGATGGTTCATGGCGAAACAGCGAATGGACAAATGCAACCTTTAGATAAAATTGGAGCGTACTGTCAAGAACACGAAACTTTCTTAGTAGTAGATACAGTCGCTACTTATGGCGGAGTACCCGTCAAAGTAGATGAGTGGGGTATTGACATTGCTGTAGCCGGAACACAAAAATGTGTGGGTGTCCCTGCTGGATTAGCTTTGATCACCTATAATGACCGTGTTGAAAAAGTATTAACTTCTCGTTATCAAAAAGAATTAGGGTTGAGCAAAGACTTTAGAAACGAAAGATACATCAGCAGCAACTACTTAGATTTAAGCCAGCTGCAACGTTATTGGGATGAGAATCGAATCAATCACCATACTGAAGCAACCAGCATGATTTATGCTTTGCATGAAGGGCTGCGTTTACTGCTTCAGGAAGGGATCGAAGCAGGATATGAAAGACACCAATTGAATGACCGAGCTATTCAAGCGGGAATTCACGCGATGGGTCTAGGAATCTATGGCGATGCAGAAACAAAAATGGCTACCGTTACTCCGATTTTGATTCCTGAAGGAGTTGATGGAGAAGCTGTGAAGACAATGATGCTTGAGCAATTTGGCGTTGAAATTGCATCTTCATTCGGACCGCTGAATGGAAAAGTTTGGCGATTCGGAAATATGGGATTTAGTAGCCGCAGAGAAAATGTTTTACAAGTATTGGGCGCCTTTGAAGCGACTCTCCTCTATTATGGAGCGGATATCCATTGTGGCAAAGCCGTCCAAGCTGCACTTGACGTTTACCTCACCGCAAAATAAAACAGTGAAAGACCATTAAGTATATCATTATAGTTAATGGTCTTTTTTAAATTCAGCGATAATTAACGCTAACCTCCTTATCGTTCTTCTTAAATTACCCAACCTTTATAAACAAAGAAAGAATCAATCCTGAATATGGCTAGAATGACTAAAACAAAAGAATACTTTGTTCATATTTCACAATGAAACCGTTTTAAACAACAGGTAAAATGAATATATAAATAAGTGATAGCGATTCCAATCAGGAGGTTTTAAAATGGAAATGAGTAAAGAGAACTATCAAGAAAAAGAAGGCGATAGGCTGATAGATGAAAAACAATTGAAAAAATTTAAGCAGCGTGGATACAATGAAGATGTTCTTCCTAAAACAGCTGAAAAACGAAATATGAGTGCTAAAAATTATTTTACACTTTGGATGGGATCGGTTCATAATATCCCCAACTATACAGCAGTTGGTGGTTTTCTTTTTCTAGGGTTATCCCCCATAAACGTTATGTTGGCTATTATTATTAGTGCATTAGCCGTTGCAGCCTTCATGGTATATAACGGAAAAGCGGGATCTCGTTATGGGATACCATTTGCAATGCAATTACGTTCTACATACGGGGACATAGGGGCAAAGCTCCCTGGTTTCCTTCGTGGAGGAGTAGCTGCAATAGCTTGGTTTGGACTTCAAAACTATACCGGGTCATTAGCTTTGCTGATCTTAATTGGCAGTTTCTGGCCGGAATTTTTAACACTAGGTGGAGATTTCTCTTTTTTTGGTATCAATCTGCCAGGTTTAATCGCCTTCACCATTTTCTGGGCTATCAATGTCCTAATCGGTTTTGGCGGCGGCGGAACGCTTAACAAATTTACTGCAATTTTGAATCCGCTTATTTATATTGTTTTTGGCGGAATGGCTATTTGGGCAATCAATGTGGCTGGAGGTATAGGAAATATCCTTTCTTATGTTCCAACTGGCGAAGTTGTTCAGCATAATCCTCCAATCTTAGTGTACTTGATGATTATTAATTCAGTTTTAGCTGTGTGGGCAGCTCCAGGCTCCAGTGTTTCTGACTTTACGCAAAGTGCCACTTCAACAAAAGCTCAAACCATTGGACAAACAGCTAGTTTACTTGTTGCTTATGTGATTTTTGCTTTCTCTAGTGTGGCTATTTTAATCGGAGGTTCTATCCATTATAATGTGCAAGAGTGGAATGTATTAAACATTGTCGATAAATGGGACAGCTTGCCTGCTGCTACTTTAGCAGTTGTGGTGTTGTTAATGACTACAATCTCGACGAATGCCACAGGGAATATTATCCCTGCTGCTTATCAGCTTTCTGCTTTATTCCCTAAAAAGGTCAATTACAAAAAAGGGGTACTCATTGCTGGAGTAATCAGTTATTTGATTATGCCATGGAAACTAATGGAAAACTCAGATAGCATCTTTGCTTTTCTAAACATTATTGGAGCAGTTCTTGGGCCAGTTGCAGGTGTCATGCTTGCTGATTATTACGTTGTGAAGAAGCAAAAAATTGACTTAGATGCTTTGTATATGGATAAGACAGCAGATAAGGCTACTAATTCTTATCGAGGCGTGAATAAAGAAGCTTATATAGCAACCATCGTGGCGCTGCTTGTTTCTTTAAGCGGTCAGCTCATTCCGTCTCTGCAATTGATTTCCAGTCTATCTTGGCTGATTGGTGCAGGATTAGCTTTTGTGATTTATACGATCCTAAAAAGAGTAGAGAAATAATTTAAAAATAGTTTTATTTGATAAATAATAAAAAATAGCAGTAGGAGGAATTGGAACATGAAATATGATTTAATCATCAAAAACGGGTTAGTGATTTTAGATAACGGTGAAGTAGAAACAGATGTAGCTGTAAAAGAAGGAAAAATCGTTGCTATTGGAACAGATTTAGGTGAAGCAGCTGAAGTGGTAGATGCTAAAGGATTAATCGTCAGTCCCGGTATGCTGGATGCTCATGTTCACATTACTGATCCAGGCGGAAGCTATCGTGATGATTGGGAAGGTTACCTGACAGGTACAAAAGCAAGCGCTAAAGGAGGCGTAACCTCTTTTATGGAAATGCCTTTAAATCAAGTACCGGCAACTGTAGACGCAAAATCATTGCAAGTCAAATTAGATGCAGGCGAAAATAGATTAACAGCTGATGTTGCTTCATTTGGCGGTTTGGTACCCTTTAATTTAGAAAAAGGAATCCAAGAATTACATGAGGGCGGCGTAGCAGCTTACAAAGCGTTTATGGCAACCTGCGGAGATCGTTCAATTGAAGGAGACTTCATGAATTCAGACGATTACACTTTATATGAAGGAATGAAAAAAATCGCTAAAACAGGAAAAGTTTTAGCCCTGCATGCTGAGAATGCAACGATCACAGACAAATTAGGTGAAATTGCTTATCAAAATGGAGAAACCACTCTGAAAGCCTATGTTGCTACTCGTCCTGTATTTACAGAAGTCGAACCGATCAGACGAGCTATTCTTTTCGCTAAAGAAACGGGATGCCGTATTCATATCTGTCATATTGCCTGTCCAGAAGGCGTAGAAGAAGTAACTAAGGCACGTAATGAAGGGGTAGACGTAACCTGTGAAACCTGTACACATTACTTGTACTTCGACACTTCTGAACTGGATGCAATTGGACCAGTCGTAAAATGTTCTCCTCCTATTCGTGATAAAGAAAACCAAAATGGCATGTGGGAAAAATTATTGGCTGGTGAAATTGATTTTGTAACATCGGACCATTCTCCATGTACACCAGATTTAAAAGATACAGACAATGCTTTTGAAGCTTGGGGCGGTATTGCCGGTCTTCAAAATAACGTGGATATTCTATTTGATGAAGCTGTTCAAAAACGCGGTATGTCATTAAAACAATTTGCAGATATTATTGCTGCAAATCCAGCAGATCGATACAAATTAAATACAAAAGGACGTATTTCTATCGGAAAAGATGCGGACTTTGTCTTGATCAAACCCAATGCACCGTATACGTTGAAAGCTGAAGATCTAGAATACAAAAATAAAATCAGTCCCTATATTGGTCGCGAAATCGGCGCGCAAATAGCACGGACGATTTTACGTGGAAAAACCGTTTATAGTCAAGAAGAAGGCGTTGTAGACACAAGACCAGGCCAATTTATCTTTGTTAAGTAAGACCTGACTAAAATAAGCAACCCAGCAAAAGAACCAGAAGTAAAACTTCGGTTCTCTTTTTTTTTCTTAAAAAACTACTGTCCAAAAATTAAAGAGGTAAGGGAATAAAAGACAGTTTAGCATGCTTATTATTAGGCACTGTGAAAAAAAGAAAGTATACTTAACTTACAAAAAACAAAAAGAAGAATTCGCTTAGTAAAGGCAAAGGTTCATAGAGGCTTTACTAATTCAACTTCAAAACTGCAGCTTGTTTAACTTTCAGAAGATACTAAAGCCAATTACTATTACGTAAAACCCAAACCAAGACACGTTCAACAGCAAAAAAAAGGGAAATGAATAAAGCAAGGTAATTAAGAGAGGAGAAAAACAAATGGGTGCGATTATAGGAGTAATATTGCTTGTATTGGCCATAGGAGTTATTGCTTTAAATATGAATCCAGTAGTTCCAATCAGTTTGTGGTTTACATCAGTCAATTTGCCAGTTTGGATAGTCATTGCAGGAGCTTTAGTTTTAGGGCTGTTGATCGCTTGGCTATTAGCTCTCTCCAAAGGAACGAAGAATAGAGAAAAAAAGAAGGATCAAGAAGATAAATTGAGGGTTGCAGATTTGTCAAAAAAAGAAGCCGTCGAGCAGGCGAAACAAGATTCTGAAGCACAATTGATACAGAAAAATGCTGAAATTGAAGGGTTGAAAAAGCAAGTCAGCAGCCTCGAAGAAGAACTAAATAAACACTTAGCAACTGCAGACACAAAAAGCGTACAAGACACTTCGACGACAAAAATTGGAAAAACGGATATTGCTAAGCAAGATTTAAAAAGTGAAAAAGTAACAGATAGTATCACAATAGAACCAGATGATACTAAACAAACTAGAGTGAGTAAGAATAAAAGATAACTTAGGATCATTAAGAGCTACTAAGACCAGCGGAGATCATTAGCGCTGGTCTTTAACTGTTTATCCCTATTTCTAGATAGCAAAAAGCGTCCTGTCAGTTGTTTGACTTATTTGAACTTGATTTGTATACTTCACTTATTAAAGAGACTTTAAGAAGAGCTGAGCGTCTAGAAAAAATGCACGCTAAGTAAGCTGTAGCAATGCAGCTAAAAATAAAAAAGGATGGGAAATAATTATGAAAATAGAACACCTTGCTTTATGGGTAGAGGATTTAGAAGCAACAAAAACATTTTATGAAACTTATTTTGAAGCAGAAGCAAATGAATTGTATCATAACCCTACAAAAAAATTTAAATCTTATTTCCTTACATTTACAGATGGAGCTCGTTTAGAGATCATGCAGCGCGCAGATGTGACTAAACGTTCTTCGACGGAAATGTTAGGTTGGGCACATATCGCAATTTCTGTCGGAAGCAAAGAAAAAGTGGATGAGTTGACCGATAAATTGATCAGCGATGGCTACACGTGTACCAGCCAACCACGCCTTACTGGTGACGGTTATTATGAAAGCGTAATAGAAGATCCAGAAAGAAATCTTATTGAAATAACGGTTTAATTATTTTGGAATAAGTCTACATTCTATTGGAATTATTAAAAAAAGAGGCAGTTAATAGATCGAAAAACAGAAGGGCGCTATCAACTAGGATGTTTTATAGAAGCGGAAAGATACGAATCGTATTATACCGCTTCTTTGTATTATCTAGAGATAGATCGCGCTGTTTTACAAAAGAACCTGCAATTTTAACAGATAGAAAAAAAGCAATACATTTGTTAGAGCCAATTACTCAATAAATGGAATTTTGTAACGATCAGGGCTGAAAACCTGTACGATCATTTTTTGTGATTTTTCGGATTACGTTACATGGTACGCCTGCTGCTATTACGTTAGGAGGAACATCTTTAGTAACTACGCTTCCTGATCCAATGATGGAGTTGTCTCCAATGGTAACTCCTTGATTGATATGAACACCTGCTCCCAACCATACATTATTTCCGATTTTTACATTATTAGCATAACAAGCTCCTGCGATTCTTTCGTGAAAATCAATCGCGTGATTGGAAGTATAAATCCCAACCCTTGGTCCAAACAACACATTATCACCTATTTCGTTTTCTCCACCATCAAGCATAATACAGTCAAAGTTTGCATAGAAGTTGTTTCCAATAGAAATATTATATCCAAATTCACATCTGAAATTCGGCTCAAAGTGGATCCCTTGTCCTACCGATTTTAATAACCGTTTTAAAATGGTTTCTCTTTCTTCTGATGTTTTTCCAAAACTATTATTATATTCATTAGTCAGCAATACTGTATTTTCTCTTGCTTTAATCAATTCTGGTGTCACATCATTGTACATAGCACCACTTAATATATGTTGACGTTGTTCATCAAGTTCCATACTGCTCAATTCTCCTCTCAAATTTCAAATTTATTGGTTTAACTGCTTCTTTATATCTTAACATGACCTCCCAGTTGAATCATTTTCTTTATACGTTTCTAAATACAATTATTAAATCTGCTTCTATAAAAAGCGAAATAATAGAAAAGGCACTCTGCTAAGAGTACCTTTCTACCTGTCTATCCTATTCAGTGAACAAGGTTTGTTTAATAGTGGATTACCTCTTGTTTTCTGTAAGATTCCAATGAACCATATTCACACTTGCGTCATTTACTTTGAGCTTAACCGTTATTTTCTGTGTTTTAATGAACCAAGACTCTCAGCTGCAGCTGCAAAAACGGCAAAGAGTATACCGACAATTGGAAAGATGATCCAAGCTGTTCCCCAAGTATTAAAAAGGAAACCGGAGATAACATAAACAGCAGCTGCGGTTGGGAAAACAATGCTGGCTACTGTGTCAGTCAATTTCTCAGCTGCTATTTTTTTAGGAGTATAGGATCCAATGGCTAATATTTTATTATATGTTGCGTGGATAATTCCAAAAAATACGAATAGGAATACACCTACAGCAACGAAACTAAGCAAAAAGATCACTGCCCAATAATTATCGTAGCCTAATAATACGAGTGACAACAATAGAACGATAGGAGCGGTGATGCACAGGATCACCCCTGCAGCAATTGCTTTGGCAAATTGAGGTTTAAAATTTTTCAATTCTCTAGTTAATTCTGAACGAGTAGTGGAATCAATCGAAATAGCACGGCCTTCAAGCTCATATTGTTGTTCTTTTATACCAAAAAGAATAAACAAACCAACAGCCAGTGCAATCAGCAAGAAGAGTGGAACAAGAGAGACGATCAGACGTATGTCTTCTGTTGCCTGATTAATGAATGGCAGAAAGTTTGAAACTTCTTGAACCAGCAGCATAATGGCTGGTGCTAAAATGCAGAGAAAGACTCCAGCTGCAATGCCTAGGCTGAATTTTGCACGATGAGACATATAATCTTCAACTGCTTCATGTGATAAAAATAGTACGTTATTGTCTTCTTGGACATCCGTTTCTAAGTTATACGCTTCAATGATCTCATCAATATTCCCGAATTCAGCTAAAACCGTTCCAATGGCTTCATTCTCACTTCGGTTCTCGGCTTTTAATTGATCGTATTTTTCTTCCATATTCAGCAGCATATCTTCTTTAAGCCTGAGCATCTCAGGTGTTTTTGGCAAATGAACAAAAACCGAGTCCACATAATTTACAATGGTATCCATTAGAGCTTCTCCTCCTTGATAAACTGATCAATAATTTCTTTTGTGTCCTTCCATTCTGTTACTTTGTCATAATACGTTTGTTTGCCCAAAGGTGTAAGGGTGTAATAGGTACGTTGTTTGCCATAAGTTTCTGTACTGGAATAAGATTGAATCAATTCTTGTTTTTCTAACCGATTAAAAGCAGAATACAGTGTTGTTTCTTTCATCACATAAGCTCCGCCGGTTATTTCTTTGATAGTATTCGAGATTTGATAACCATAAGAATCCCCTTTCATTAAAATGGATAAAATAATCAAACTGTTAAAGCCGCGCATGACATCACTTGATATCAAATTTATCCCCTCTTTTACTTCATCTATCGTAGTAATTAAAGTATACTCTATTTACTACGACAGGTAAAGTAATTTGTTCGTAAACTTAATGAAGAAAGTATATCGTAAATGGAAAGATATCTTTTTTTGAGAAGTCTTTTTCATTGACACTCAAGCATAAAAAAGTATGCTTGAAGTAAGAAATACAGCGTATGGATTTAAAAGATTTTCTTTGTAGGTATAGTTATTTTTCTTGGGGCGATAAGCCATTCAACTAAAAGAAAAGAGGAAATATCATGCAAAAAATTGTGACTCATTTATGGTTTGATGATAAAGCACAAGAAGCAGTTGATTTGTATGTCAGTATTTTTGAAGATGCAAAGATTTTAAGCACGCAGCATTTTGATGCTCCTGGGGAGGGAAACGAAGGTAGTGTACTTGCAATCGATTTTCAATTAGCAGGTCAACACTTCCATGCTATTAACGGCGGTCCTTATTTTCAATTTACGCCAGCTATTTCGTTGTATATCAATTGTGAAACACAAGAAGAAGTAGATAAAATTTGGAATAAGTTAGTGGCTGAGGGCGAGCCTGTAGAATGCGGCTGGCTGACTGATAAATATGGTATTTCCTGGCAAGTGGTTCCTACTATTTTAGAGCAGCTTTTAGCGGGTGATAATCTAGCCAAACGCACGGCTGTTTCTAAAGCTATGTTCAAAATGAAAAAATTAAACATAAAAGAATTGCAAGCGGCATATGATGAAGCGTGATAAATACTTTACCTTAAAAAGATTAAATTAAATGGCTAAACAAAAAAACAGGAGAAAGAGCTGGAATTGCTTCCAATCTTTCTCCTGTTTTTAGGCTTTTGAATAGGATAAGTTAGTTTTCTTCGTTTAATAGCCGGTTTTCCCCTTGGATTTTTTGTATTTCCGTAATGTCTTGTGTAACTTCTAAACAGCCAAGATAGTCATTGGTTTCGGTATCGCGAATAGCAAAATAACGAATATAAATAACTTTTCCATGCATGTTGATCCAAAAATCCGCCTCATTTCGTTCTCCGCTTCTAAAATCATCAAGAATTTTCTGAACCATGTGCATACTTTTGTGCGGATGACAATTGACAACTTCACGTCCAATGACAGAGTTGGTACGCGGAAAAATCCGATTCTTTCCTTCTGAATAAAAACGTACACGATCGTCTTTATCCACAAAAGTTAAATCAACTGGTAAAACACCAAAAACAGCCGTTAATTCTTTTAATTGAAGTACACCCGTTGGCAAAACGATTTTACCTTCACTTAGCTGCTCGTCTTGCCACTCATAGGGACTAGCTTCATTCTCAGGGAAATCTTCCGCGATCGCTTCAGTCATAGCTGCCGCTTTTTTTGCTGCTTCAGCTCGTTCTTTCTGCTGTCCTTTTTCTTGTGCCAGAGCCTCTTTGCTTGGTTTCCAAGTAAGTGGTTTAGGAATAAAAGCAAACCCGATATCTAAGCTGTCTTCCGCAATTCTTTGCCAATCCATCAGTTGAAAAACATCTAAAACCATTGGAATCATAATTTCTTCTTCTTTAAAAATCATTTCTTCTACTTCTGTTACCAGATGATTGATTTTTTCTCGAAGCGGATTCATCACCAATTTTTCACTAGTTAAATAAGCATTCACATCTTTGATCGCTTTACGGATATCATCGTCAACGCCCCACATTACTTTTGGCGGCGCAGTAATGCCGTACCGTTCCATGTAAGCAAAAAACAACGTTTCTTTTCGGGTGTAATGTTTATCGATTTGCATCAAATCTGACAACGCATTTTGAAGCCGCTGCTTTTGTGAAAAATTGCCGTCAGCAAATCGCTCAAAAGTTCCAAGAATTTCGTCTTCTAAAAGCGAACGAATCACTCGGTTTTCTAACTTTAAAGTATGGACAGGGTGCCCAGGCTGTTCGTGTTCGTAATTGGAACGGTGGATATCCCGAATTGAACCTTTAAAAACAGCAGCATGTACATTGCAGAGGTGCTGTATTTCTGATGGATCTAAACCACTGGCAATCAATTCTCTTTCTGCAGCAGTAATTTCGCTGACGTCTACACCGTCAAAAGATTCATCAAAAAGACGTTTTGCTTCTTCAAACTCACCGCCTTCATGAAGTAAGGTTAGAATTTCGATGATTTTTTTCTGCCGGTAAACAGTATTGTTTTCCATAAGCTCACTCCTCAATGATAAATCCTAATTGATTTAATTGATAGATAACGTTGTTCAAGTCAACTTTTTTCATTTTTGCTCCTTTAGGAATAGTCATATATCTCCCTACAGTATTTAACATAGTTGGAGTTTGAATATCTTTTAACCCTAAATCGAATAAAACTT
>DIDU01000199.1:11749-12095 GCA_002418295.1 Carnobacterium sp. UBA5792
TTCTGGGTATGCGGTAACCAACTCATAAACGGAAGATTCTAAGCTAATCGTTTTCATACGCTCTCCTCATCTCTCATACATTTGATTGTTAAATATATCACATACTATACCGTAAATAGGATAAAAGAACAAGAAGAAGTGTTGAAATGCTGGTACTTCATTTAACACAAGTAAGTAGGGGAATTGAATAAAACTGCATCAATTCAAAAGCTGTTAACTTTACAACTTATACCCTATAGCGTATAATGCGTGTGGGCCGTTATTTTCTATGGATTTTTTAAGGCTGTAAAAGGTTGCGATTGTCTTGTTAGGGATAAGAGACGATTTTCAACTGGATGAATGAGGA
>DIDU01000199.1:12128-13330 GCA_002418295.1 Carnobacterium sp. UBA5792
AGGAGGAAAAAATATCGGAACTGATTTAACTTTATGGGTAGCTTTTGGCGCGGGAACAGTTTCTTTTTTGTCTCCATGTACTTTGCCGTTGCTGCCTTTATATATTTCGTACATTACGGGAAAAAACATTCAAGAAGTAAAAGAAAATCAATCGTTTGGATTTAGGAAAAATGTTTTACTGCATTCGCTGGTCTTTCTATTAGGCGTATCTGTCGTTTATANNCTCAGTTTAGGATTGGGAATGAGTTATTTAGGGGATCTGTTTAGCGGTTTGATGACAGGATCGATCAGTCTATTGCTACAACGGCTAGCTGGATTGTTGATTGTGTTCATGGGACTTTTGACTATGGGCGTACTTAAAATCCCTGCTTTATTAGGAGAGTACCGTCTCTTAAAAATGAATAAAACAGTTAATTTTGCATCGACGTTTTTAGTGGGGCTAGGGTTTGCTGCCGGCTGGACACCTTGTATAGGTCCAATTTTTTCATCGATATTATTGTTAGGAAATGCAGTGGGTTCGCCACCGATATGGTATCTAGTCTTATACATTATCGGATTCTCATTGCCGTTTTTATTGGTTTCTTTCTTTATCGGAAAAATAAAAAACATTGTAAAATACAGCAATCTTATTATGAAGATAGGCGGGGGAGTTCTAATCGTGCTAGGAGTACTTTTGTTGACAGGAACGCTAGAGAGCCTATCAGAATTTATTGCACACTTATTAGAAGGAACGCGTTTTGAATTATTAGGTTAGAAAAGGAGGCTATAATGAAGAAAATTATTTGGGCTGTTTTAGGTATTGCGCTTCTTTGGATCATCGCAGATTTCAGCTACGGTATTATACAAGAAAAGCAAGCGCAAAAACAAGCTGAAGAACAAACGCAACAAATAAAAGAAGAAGAACAAGCTGATTTGGAAGAAGGAAATAACGCTGGACAACTGGCTTACGATTTTGAAGCAGAGGATATGGACGGCAATGCTGTTAAATTATCTGATTACCGCGGAAAAAAAGTATTTTTGAACTTTTGGGCGAGTTGGTGTCCTCCTTGTAAAATAGAAATGCCACATTTAAAGGCTTTTTCTGAAGAACAAGAAGATGTAGTTGTTTTGGGAGTGAATGTAACAACTTCGGAAACGAATCTTGACAATGTAACAGAGTTTTTGAATACCTATGATATCGGTTATACCAATCTTTACGGTAG
>DIDU01000199.1:13341-16185 GCA_002418295.1 Carnobacterium sp. UBA5792
ATATCGTGTACAATCTTTGCCGACCTCCTATATCATCGGAAAAGACGGAGTTATTCATGAAAGAATCGTTGGACCGGTCACTCAAGATGGCTTAACGGAAAAATTTGCTGCAATCGATTAAATAGAAAGAAGGATTAAAACGATGAATACATTTCCTCAGGCACAAACAATAGACGAAGTAGTGCTGTTTATTGAGCAACACCCATTGGCTTTTGTATATGTTTCGAGAGAAAATTGTAGTGTGTGTCATGCTGTTCAACGNNGGAAAGAGTTTCCGCGTATTGAACCCATTCAAGTGAGTGCCGATCAAGTTCCTGAAGTAGCCAGTCAATTTACTGTATTTACTGTCCCGGCGTTGTTGTTATTTGTGGAAGGCAAAGAAGTACTGCGCGAGGCTCGCTTTGTTGTGATGGATGACTTACACGATCAATTCCAACGAATCGCTGAAAATTATTAAACCGGCTGAATGTACCATCCTAAAGAATGGACAAGCTTGAAAAACCCCATGCCTAAAAGGTATGGGGTTTTTATATTTTTTCCAAACATCCTTGAGCTAAAGAAAGATCTATAGAGGTTAGTGCCTTTAGATACAGAGATTTAAAAAGGCAGAGTAGTCGAATAGGTACAAAGTGTGAACGAGATTGCCATAAACAGAGAATAAAAGAACTAACAGTTGGTAAAATAGTAGCTTTTAAAAAAGGGGTATGATATAAAATAACATGTTAATAAGCTAAAGGCCTAAATTACGGAAATGAGGTATATGTGAACATGTCAAAAAGAACATCCTTTTTATCGCTCTTTCTTTCTTTATTGCTAATTGTTTTTCTCTTAATTTTTCAGTTTACAACAAGTGATTACCGCTATATCAGTTTTTCGGTTATCTTAATAGCAGCAGTAGCTATGAATTTTTTATCTACTTCTAAAAATTTTATTTTAATTCTTACAATTATTTTTGGAGTAGGCTTTTCCCTTGTATTTTTATCCGATACGAATATAGTTTCTCAACTGTATTTGATTGGGGAATACGCGCTATTGATCGCATCACTGGTTATTATGTGGCTATTATTTTCAGAAATAAAGAAAATGAATGATGAATTGGAAATATTAAAAGAAAAAGCTGAAGAACTAGAGAAATATGTAGGATCTTCTAATTTATTGACACATTCGGAATTTACTAATCGGATAAAGTTCATTACAACCGGAACCCAAAGAAGAGGGGAAGAAAATTATTACGTTTCAATCAAGTCGGATCCTTCAGATAAAACCAAAGAAGCAATGAGCTTTTTATTGATGCAGACATTGTTAAAAACAGTGCGGTCTGATTTTGATTTAGTGACTAAGTTGGCGGATGATTCATATTTAATCTTTTTGCAAAATACAAAAAAGGAAGGCTGTTTAAAGGTAGTAGATCGGCTCTTTCAAACTTTAAGAACTGAATTGAATGTGATGCAAATTCCTATCCAATATGAAATTTTTGATCAGGAAAAAGGGTTTGACTATTATGAGAATACTAAGGATGGAGAAGCTAAACAATGAATTTATTAATGATGATCATCATGGTTTTCTTTTGGTCGATGTTGCTCTTTTATTCCATTTTGACAGTAGCCGGTGTAACTCAGAGGTTAACAAAAAAAGAACCCATTATGTTAACTGATTATCCTTCTGTAGTTGTTTTAATCCCAGCTCATAACGAAGGTGTTGTTATTAAAGATACGTTAAATGCAATGGTCAAATTAGAATATCCGGGAGAGCTGACGGTTTACCTATTGGATGATAATTCGGAAGATGATACGGCGAGTATTGTCCAAGAGTTCAGTCAATTGTTTGCTAGAATTTGTTACGTCAAAGTACCACCAGGTAAACCAACAGGAAAATCAAGAGTATTGAATTATGGTCTTTCTATTACAGAATCAGATTATTTTCTAGTATTTGATGCAGATAATCAGCCGAATAAAGATGCTGTAATTGAACTGGTGCATGCAGCAGAAACAACAGAAGATGCTGCAGGAGCAGTAGGTTATGTTAAAACGGTCAATGCGGATCAAAACTTGCTGACACGAATGATTGCAATTGAATTTCAGGTATTCCAGCTGCTGATGCAAAGTGGCCGTTGGAAGCTATTTAAAGCTGGTTCACTGGCAGGCACTAATATGCTGCTTAAAAGAGAAGCTCTTCAAGCAGCCGGCGGATATGATCCTTATGCTTTAGCGGAAGATGCTGAATTAACCGTTCGGATAGCTGCAATGGAAAAAACATTGCCGGTTGTTCACCAATCTCATACTTGGGAGCAAGAACCCGAAAGTATAAAAACCTTTATCAAGCAACGTACTAGATGGTTAACGGGCAATCTGTATTTATTGGAAAAGTCGCTGCATGACTGGAGTTTTTGGAAAGGGAAAACCTTTATTTATAGTTTGCAACATATTTTAACCTATTTCTTTTTTGTGGTTTTATTGTTGATTTCAAATATTTGGTTTGTCTTAGGATTAGCAGGATTCTCAGTTCCTTATTTTGATGTTCCGTTGCTGTTTATTTGGTTTTTACNNAAGTCGTTAGTGCAATGGTTTTAGAAAATTCGATTACGCCGTTCAATCTTTTTGTCGGCTTGATTATGTATTTTACTTATGCTCAATTCTTTTTGCTGTTGCTGTTAAGAAGTGCCAGTCAATACATTTGGAGCCGAATGACCAAAACAACGATTACTTGGGACAAAACAAAACGGTTTAAAAAAGGGGAAACAGAATGAACAAAAAAAGGTTCTATTTGATCCTGATTCTTATTCTGTTGGTCAGCAGTTTGCTTGCTTTGAATTTTCATCAGAAGATAGGAGTTCAAGAAGTGGTA
>DIDU01000199.1:16227-16654 GCA_002418295.1 Carnobacterium sp. UBA5792
ATACGAAAACAACAAAGGTTTAATTAAAAATTATGCTAAAAATGGTAAAGTCCAATACTTATCTGAAAGTATTGGCCAATATCTTTATTATTTATTACTTGTAGAAGATGAAAAGGAATTTAAACAACAAGTAGCTGTTTTGAAAAAGAACTTTTTAGTGAAACAAGCAGATGGAACGTTTATCCAATGGGTAGCCACCGCTCAAACGACAACCAATGCATCGGTTGATGATTTTCGAATTATTGCCGTTCTGAGAAAAGCAAGTGAACAGTTTCAAGAACCTGCTTATCAAATCTTAGCCAATGAATTGGAAGAAACGTTAATTTCTAAACAGCTGACGGATGGCCTCATAGTTGACTTTTATGACTGGGAGCTGCAAAAAAAAGCGGCTGTTCTTCATTTATCGTATATTGATGATCAACTCATA
>DIDU01000055.1:0-286 GCA_002418295.1 Carnobacterium sp. UBA5792
AACCTACGATAATAGCGGCCGGTAAAGTAATATAAACAATAATTTTTGAAAGAATGTGTCCGTCTTGCTCTTTTAACATCCCTCTCTTTTTAAATAAATAGGCTACAAGAATAACCAATAAAAAACCAACGGCTTGTATTAAAATGGGACCCATGGACTAAACTCCTTTACCTGATCTTTTTGCTGCATGTTAAACTAGCAGTAATAAACAGCGCTATAACTATCATACCGTTGCAAAAAGCGATTGACCAGCTATTCTGTAAAAAAATAGTGAAAGCTTTAGTGA
>DIDU01000055.1:334-1534 GCA_002418295.1 Carnobacterium sp. UBA5792
GTGGTACAATAAAACAAAAGAAAGTAGGAGAAAAAATGAGTGAATTGAATGGGAAAAAAAGAGCAGATATCAAAATCGGTGCGCTAGTGGATATTGTCTTGAAAAAAGATCAGCGAACTGGAACCTTAACAAGAGGGCACGTAAAACGCATTCTAACAAATAGTGCCCAGCATCCTCATGGGATAAAAGTCATGCTGGAAGAAGACAATCAAGTTGGTCGAGTACAAAAAATTATAACGGCTTAAAAATAGCTGTATTGCCATCTAATTGCAATAGTTTTCAAATCTAATTTTNNTTTTAAAAAAATTTAAGGGCCTTTTAACACTGCCAGTGCAAGCTTTTAGCGGGTTTTGCATTCTTTTGCAACAGCGTTTCGGTTCACATTTGAAGAATTGAGGGGTATAATAATAAGGTAAGCTGTTCGAATTGAGTTCAGTGAATTTTCAATAGGAGGAAAATTATTATGAAAATCGGTATACCTAAAGAAATCAAAAATAACGANNGGGTGTCTATAGTCTTACAGAAGGCGGACACGAAGTTTTAGTTGAAGCATCAGCTGGAAAAACAGCAGGCTTTACGGACGCTGAGTTTGAAGAATCAGGTGCAAAAATTGTTAACAATGCAGACGATGTCTGGGCTGCAGACATGGTTATTAAAGTTAAAGAACCATTGCCAGAAGAATACGGCTATTTCCGTGAGGGATTGATCATCTTCACTTATTTACACTTAGCAGCTGCTAAAGAATTAACAGAAAAATTAATGGAAACAGGCGTAACAGCAATTGGGTATGAAACAATGGAAAAAGACGGGGTCTTACCGTTATTAACACCAATGAGTCAAGTAGCCGGTAGAATGGCTGTCCAAATCGGTGCTCAATTCTTAGAAAATAACTACGGTGGTAAAGGATTACTGCTTGGCGGTACGCCAGGAGTTTCAACAGGTAATGTAGTCATTATCGGCGGCGGTGTCTCAGGAATGCATGCAGCTAAAATGGCTGTCGGACTTGGTGCCGATGTCACGATTTTAGATGTAAACCCTGCACGTTTAGCTGAATTAGGCAACATTTTTGGAAACTCTGTCACGACGTTGATGTCGAATGAATACAATATTGCGGAACAAGTGAAAACGGCTGATTTAGTAATCGGCGCTGTGTTGATTCCGGGATCTAAAGCTCCAACACTTGTTACAGAAGAAATGGTT
>DIDU01000055.1:1542-2094 GCA_002418295.1 Carnobacterium sp. UBA5792
CATGGTGTGCTGCATTATGCTGTAGCTAATATGCCGGGAGCTGTTGCTAAAACATCGACAATGGCGTTGACAAACGTTACGATACCTTATGCTTTAGAAATCGCTAATAAAGGCGTTGTTCAAGCCTCACAAGACAACCCAACTGTCTACGGCGGGATCAATGTAATGGACTATAAGCTAACTAAAAAAGAAGTTGCTCAATCATTAGAAATCGATTATGTTGAAGCAAGTACTTGTTTCGATAAATAAAGAGTAAAGAAAAAAGTCAGTTCTGTAAAAAGAGCTGGCTTTTTTTTATCAAAAAGGAATACTTTGGCTAAATAAACCTATGAAAGAAAGAGTTGAAACCCAGAACAGTCAGAATACTTAGAAGGTCTATTCCTCAAAAATCAGGTATATAATAGGTGATAAGTGATAAAAAAGAAAAAATAGAGTATACTAAAAATGAGAAATTAAACAAAAGGAGTTTATTCATGGCAAAAAGTAGCAAAAAAATCCAAGTGGAAGTAAAAGAAACAGCAAAAAATAAAGAAGGTTTTGTGGAACTGGCTT
>DIDU01000055.1:2114-5715 GCA_002418295.1 Carnobacterium sp. UBA5792
AACAATTTGTTAATGGATTATAATTTACATCAAATGTAGTGGTGAGCAGACAGACCGCATATTTGAATAACTTGTAAAGGACGTGATGATAAATGTCAGCAATTCCAAAAGAAGCTTCGTTTAAAGAAAAAGCAAAAAAATGGCTAGAAATCATCAAACCCAATTGGGAGCGGGCTGAAGTGTCTTCCAATTCAGCTGAACTAGCTTACTTTATTTTACTTTCGATAGCGCCTATTTTATTGGTAGTGGCTAATATCATTCCTTTTTTACCAATTAGTGCATCGGATATCTTGCCTTATTTAAAAACGGCATTGCCTCCAGATATCTACAAAATCATTCAGCCTATGTTAGCTGATTTTTTAAACAATACGCATGGCGGCATCATTTCAATCGGGCTGATCACCTCTCTTTGGTCAGCCAGTAAAGCGTTTAATGCTATGNNGTACGGGCAGTTTCTTTTCTGATTAATTTAGCTGTTGTAGGTGTTGTTGGACTCATTTTGTTCGCCTTTGTTTTTGGTAAGCAGATTCTACATTTAGTGGAGAAATTTCTACATCTTCAGCTTCCTTTGATTGAGACCATACTGGGATTCCGCTGGTTGATTTTGCTGGTCGTTTTGATTCTTGTACTTACTTTGGTTTATTTCCTATTGCCAAACCATGGATTAGGCATAAAATATGCAGTGCCGGGCGCTATATTTGCAACCATTGGCTGGCTGATTCTGTCTCAAGGCTTCTCTCTTTATGTTAAATATGCCGGTGGGGCAGCAGCAGGAAGCGGAGCGTTCGGTGTGGTGATCGTGCTGATGTTGTGGCTTTATTTATCAGCTATGATCTTATTGATGGGTGCGTTTATCAATACGGTCTACTATCAATACAAGATGAATAAAACTGTTGAGCAAACAAAACAAGAAAAAGAACCAGTTGAAGCAGGAAAAACGAAAAAAGATTATTTGATCGAATCAGCAGAGAGACAACGTGGAAAATTAACAAAAGTTAAAACAGTCGCCGATCATCAGGCGGAAGAAGCCGGAGCAGCAGAAGAACCGTTAAATTAAGTTACTGGTAGTTTATCCTAAGCTGCATAAAGTTAGTTGCTGATTTATTATAAAATAGTAAAGATGATGGGATTTTTTTATCCCATCCTTTTTTTTGTTTGCCGTTTCTTATATAATAGATGAAGTTCAATAACGGTTTTAATTGCTTAATTGAAGAGACAAGGAGATTTTTAGAAATATGAATGAGAACAAAGAANNTTAGCGATCATCAGTATAGCCACGCTCTTTGCAACTACCTATATGATTGAGGGCAAAGGACTGCAAATAACCATTATGCAAGTTATTTGGTATATAGTGGGTATTATAGCCATTGTTGTAATCATGCAGTTCGACTCAGAGCAGCTCTGGAAGTTGGCGCCAATCGCCTATGGAGTAGGGTTGCTGCTCTTAGTCTTAGTGTTGTTTTTTTATGATCGGCCGACTGCAGCCTTTACAGGTGCAAAAAGCTGGTTCAAGATCGGGCCGATTACTTTCCAGCCCGCTGAAGTTATGAAAATTGCCTTTATTCTAATGTTAGCGCGAGTAGTGACTCGGCACAACAGCGAATACGATGAACATTTTGTAAAAGCTGATCTGTTGCTGGTGGGGAAGATTATAGCCATTTCTTTACCGCCGTTGATTTTGATTTTACTAGAACAAGATTTAGGAACGACTTTAGTCTTTTTAGCCATCATCGGCGGCGTTATTTTAATGTCAGGAGTAACGTGGCGGCTCCTTTTACCGCTTTTTTTAAGTATTTCCGCTTTCGGAGGCGGTTTGCTCTTTCTAGTGGTATATGACCGGAGTTTCTTATTGAAGCTAGGTTTTAAACCCTATCAGTTTGCCAGAGTCGATTCTTGGCTCGATCCTTATCATGATGCTGCAGATGCAGCTTACCAATTGATTCAGAGTATGAAAGCTATAGGATCAGGGAAAGTATTTGGTAAAGGGTTCGGAGTTTCAGAAGTATATGTACCCGTTCGAGAGTCCGATATGATTTTTGCAACCATCGGTGAAAACTTCGGCTTTATCGGCAGTTGCATTTTGATTTTTATTTATTTTTTATTGATTTATCAAATGATTCGTATCTGTTTTGATACAAAAAATGAATTTTATACGTATATCTCTACAGGAGTTATCATGATGATCTTATTCCATGTTCTTGAAAATATTGGGATGGGAATTGGTTTATTGCCGCTGACCGGAATTCCACTTCCGTTTATTTCTCAAGGGGGAACAGCCTTGTTGGGGAATATGATGGGAGTAGGCTTGATCATGTCGATGAGGTACCATTACCATAGTTACATGTTTTCTGAGGAAGGCGAAGGATTTTAATTTCTTCAATTGAACGGAAACGGAGAGAATAAAGATGCTGTACTATTATCAACACCCGACTTGTTCTACTTGCCGAAAAGGCAGAAATTGGCTGGATCAGCAAGGAATTGCATATGAAGCCATCGATATGATTGCTGCACCGCCTTCCAAAGAACAATTAATGGAATGGATGACGTTGTCTGACTTGCCAATTGCTCGTTTTTTTAATACAAGCGGCAATCGTTACCGTGAGTTAGGATTAAAAGAAATGGTCCCCACAATGGATAAAGAAACGGCAGCAGCGTTGCTTGCAACGGATGGGATGCTGATTAAGCGCCCACTCATAACAAATGGTAAAAAAGTTACGGTAGGATTCAAAGAAGAACGATTTGAAAAAGAATGGCTCACCAGTAAAGGAGAAGAAAAATGACTGAACAATCAAAAGTAAAATACAGTGAAAATGGCTTATGGATTTTAAAAGACGGCGAACACTACCGAATCGGTTTGTCTGAAAAAGGACAGGATGACCTAGGTGAAGTGATGTTTGTCGAAATTCCGACTGACGTAGCACAAGTAGAAAAAAACGATAATTTGATCGGAGTTGAAGGAGCGAAAGCTGTTACTGAATTAACCGCTCCTTTTTCAGGAAAAGTTATAAGTTTTAATACGGAATTAGCGGACAATCCAGAAAACTTAAATACAACCGATCGTGATAAAAATTGGATCGTGGATTTAACAGAAGTCGATGAAGCCGAATTTAATGCTCTTTCCGACGAGGTTTAACAATTTTTTCAATTGATAGATAAAATAGTTCTTGTTAAAACCTTATATATAACAGAAAAAACCACTAAATTGCCTTTCTAATGAGCCGTTTAGTGGTTTTTTGTGTTCAGAATTCTTTTACCTGCCTTAAGTGAGAGAAAAGATGTAGGATATGTCACGCAAATACCGGTTGCCTACCTTAACATCTTTAAATGGATAGCGATATGTCAGGCAAAGCTGGTTTGCGTGACATATGATTGAAAAAGTACCTAGCTTACGGCACTTAAACTTTTTTGAATACGCTAAAGAGGTTAAATTTCTCCTTATTTTCTCTGAATGACCAGTATTTTTTTATTCTAACCAGCAAATTCTAGTAGAAGATAACAAATTTTGCTAGTTGACAGACAAAATAGCTTCTGTTAGAATATGGACAATATCATATATAAATGCGTAGATAAGAAGAGTACGTTCGTTACAAACATTTATAGC
>DIDU01000055.1:5744-6021 GCA_002418295.1 Carnobacterium sp. UBA5792
AAGATGGTCTTTGAGCAGAATGAGTGAATGCGTAGCATAAGCTGATTCCGGAAGCACACGATAAAGTGCCACAGTATACGAGCTGCAATGAGCTTTAGTACTGGATGAGACTGATTTAGTGATAAATCGGTGAACTAAGGTGGTAACACGAAAAGTAACAACTTTCGTCCTTATATTAGGTAAATGACTTAATATGAGGGCGGAAGTTTTTTTATTTATAAAAAAAGTAGTACAAGCCGCACTGGCTCGATAGAAAAATATTTAGTGGCTGTAGGAT
>DIDU01000055.1:6048-8246 GCA_002418295.1 Carnobacterium sp. UBA5792
TGTGCAAGTTCAGCAGCAGTAGCACTGTGAGCGAAGCTCAAGTGTACCGTGTCTCTAAGCTATTAAAAAGGCAAGAGCCATGGCAAATGAGCATGCTGCGCAATTGCTAGGAGACTTCCAGCTTTAGCTGGTTAGTCGAATAGTACAAAGCGAGCGCAGCGAGACTTTGGGACCCTTGTTTCTTATCTTTTTGCCGAGAGCCAGACTTGAACTGCTAGACAACACGTATATAAGTTACAAATTGATATCCTAAAATGGATAAGACTTGAAAATGACCAAGGAAGGAAATGACCAATGATTGAATTAGCCAATATCAAAAAAGTTTTCCAAACGAAACAAGGGCAACTGACAGCCGTTGAAGATGTGAATTTAACCATTAAAGACGGTGAAATATACGGCATTGTAGGTTATTCAGGAGCTGGAAAGAGCACATTAGTCCGGATGTTTAATGGGCTTGAGACTCCTACATCGGGAACCGTAGCTGTCAACGGCAATATTATTTCAAAATTAACAGGAAAAGATTTAAGAAAAGAACGACAAAAAATCGGAATGATTTTTCAACACTTCAATCTTTTATGGTCGAGAACGGTATTAGAAAATGTTTTATTTCCATTAGAAATTGCTGGGATGGGAAAAGCTAAAAGCATTAAAAAAGCGAAAGAACTGATTCGGTTAGTTGGATTGGAAGGGCGTGAAGAAACCTATCCGGCTCAATTATCAGGTGGACAAAAACAAAGGGTCGGAATCGCGCGTGCTTTAGCCAATGAACCTACATTGTTATTGTGCGATGAAGCAACGAGTGCTTTAGATCCTCAAACAACAGATGAAGTTCTGGATTTGTTATTGGATATCAATAAACGGTTGGATTTAACAATTGTTTTGATCACGCATGAAATGCATGTGGTTCGCAAAATTTGCCATAAGGTAGCTGTGATGGATAACGGAACTGTTGTCGAATCAGGAGATGTAATGGAAGTTTTTAAAAATCCTCAACAGGAAATCACAAAACGGTTTATCCGGCAAGATGCTAATCCTAACAGTGAGGATACAGATGAGATTCTGGAAGAAATGCTGACAGCTTATCCTGAAGGGAAAATTATTCATTTAACTTTTCAGGAAGAACAAGTCAAAATGCCGGTCATTTCTAAAATCGTGCGTGACTATGAAGTAGAGTTGAACATCATCCAAGGAAATATTCGACACGCAAAAGAAGGGTCGATCGGTTCATTGTATGTTCAGTTGACCGGCAGCGAACCGCAAATCACTCAAGCCATCGAACGCTTGAATCAAATGAAAGTAGGAGTAGAGGTGATTGAACATGTTGTCGAATCTTAAAATTGGAGCAGGATTGGTGAGCCAGTACTTTGATTTTTCAGAAATCCATTGGGACAGAATGCAAAAAGCAGCTATCCAAACACTAGGGATGACAGCCGGTTCAGTGATCGTCGTCTTCCTGCTAGGTTTGTTGCTAGGTCTGCTGCTGTATGAAACAAATGGAAAAGATACTTTTTTTGCTAAGTTATTGTATGGGATTGTAGCCATTCTTGTAAATGTCTTTCGTTCTGTTCCATTTATTATTTTAATCGTACTCATGATGCCGATAACCAAAAGTTTAGTCGGTTCCATGATTGGCCCAATGGCTGCTTTACCCGCTTTGATTGTTTCTTCAGCTCCTTTTTATGGACGACTAGTAGAAATCGGCTTTCGCGAGATCGATAAAGGTGTAATCGAAGCAGCAGAAGCGATGGGAGCAAACAAATGGGAAATTATTTATAAAGTTCTCATACCGGAAAGTTTGCCGGCCATCGTTTCCGGACTGACGGTGACGACTATTTCATTAGTCGGTTATACGGCCATGGCAGGTGTCATCGGAGCCGGTGGATTAGGAAACCTAGCTTACTTAGAAGGATTCCAACGTAACCAGCCAGCTGTAACATTGATTGCCACTTTAATTATTCTCGTGGTCGTTTTTATTATCCAATTTATTGGAGACAGCGCCGTCAAACGAATAGACAAGCGTTAAGTATCTTGAACAAGCAGTTAAAATATTTATTAACTAGTTAAAATAGAAAAAATAAGACTAAAAGGGGAGATTTATTATGAAAAAATCAACAGTATTCGGAACACTCTTAACAGTAGGACTGTCATTAACTTTAGCAGCTTGCGGCAGCAACGATTCATCATCAGACTCATCGTCA
>DIDU01000055.1:8396-10834 GCA_002418295.1 Carnobacterium sp. UBA5792
TAGTCAGCAATAGCCAAGCCGACTGGGGCCGTGTAATCAGCATTTTAGCAGATAATGATTTAGTCACTTTGAAAGACGGCGTTGATCCAACAACTGCCACATTTGATGATATTGATAAAAATCCTAAAGAGCTGAACTTTGAATATGAAAATGACCCAGCGTTGATGACGACATTGTATCAACAAGACGAAGGCGACCTAGTTGCGATCAACTCTAACTTTGCCGTTGACCAAGATATTAACCCATTGGAAGATTCGATTGCTTTAGAAAGCACAAGCTCACCTTATGCCAATATTATAGCTGTTCGTTCTGAAGATGCTAAAGACCCTGCTATTTTAAAAGTAGTAGAAGTATTAAAATCAAAAGAAGTACAAGATTTTATTCTTGATAAATGGGACGGAGCAGTTGTTCCTGTAACCGAATAAACGCTTCTCTTTTAAACAGATTTCTGTTTAAAAGAGAAGCTTTTTATTATAAAATAGCTGAATTTACCCGTTCAACGAATTCATTAAACAAATCTTGCATCTTACTGTCACGCTTCATCATTAATTCAGGATGCCATTGAACAGCTACGATACTTTGTGTAGAATCAACGGCTTCAAAGCCTTCGATCAACAAGTCTTTACTCCAAGCGACAGGCTTGAAAGCTCTTGCCAATTCTTTGATAGCTTGGTGGTGATAAGAATTGACCAAATAGGTTTTTCCAAAAATAGTTCCCAACCGGCTGTCTGGTTCAATATCGATTGTATGTGTTCCTAGATCAAAGTACGTTTGCTGAATATGTTGGACTGTTAAGTCAGCATAATTCGACAAATCCTGATAAAGCGTTCCGCCATAAGCTACATTTAATAATTGAAACCCGCGACAAACAGCTAAAATTGGTTTATGTTGAGCAATTGCCTCTTTGATCAAGGCCAATTCAAAAGCGTCGCGTGTCGGGCTGGTAGCGCCAAGTTTTAAGCTGGGTTCTTCACCATATAAAAGAGGAGAAACGTCTTGTCCGCCTGCTAATAATAAGCCGTCTATCCGTTCAATATAATCAGCTGCTTCTTCTGGCAAACTGATCGGTAAGACAATGGGCGCTCCTTCCGCCGCAACGATTCCATCCACAAATCCTTGAGGTGTATACGTAACCGGCAATCCATTGGTGACATTTAAATCAATTAAACTATTTCCGGCAATTCCAATTAAAGGTTTTTTCATTGAGTATTCCTACTTTCTTTTTCAATTATTTTTCTAATGTACCGTTTGTTTAGTAAGTACGTTACTATAGAGGCATTAAAAATAAACAACTAGATTTTATAGAACTGCAGCTATTAAAAAATCTTTTCGGCAGCGGCCGAAAGGTACGAATGGATAGAAGGGAACGGATTTGTTTTTTGTACGGGTGAAAATCAGTTGTGCCTTAAAAAGAGCGGAATGACAACGATATGGTCCATAAAAGCAGGCTATGGACCATATCGTTTGGACAAACGAATTTTTGAGGTCCATAAACAGATTATAAGGACCGGAACAATGATCATTCTCTGTCTTTAAGGTGCTTAAATACTTTTTTGTCTGTTCTTGTCTATCAAGAGCGGTTCTTTAGAGCAACAGTCTTAGATAAGACACCCCTACCAACCATTGTTGCAGAATGTTTTTTCAAAAATATAAATTGATCGTTTTTAATGCGATAGTAAGGTGAGTTCTGAGATAGTTAAACAACTTCTTGTTTAGTTTACCTTATTTACACTGAAAAAGTAAGTAGATTTGCTCCTTGCTCGGCATTGCGCAAACTCCTTAGTTGGGCTAAAATAAAAGACAGTAGACAAACGTTCGAAAAAGGAGATGGAATGATGGCTCGTTTAGACATTAAAAATTTGCATGTTTCAATCGAAGACAAAGAGATTTTAAAAGGGGTGGATTTAGTCCTGAATACAGGGGAGATCCACGCCATTATGGGGCCAAACGGTACAGGGAAATCAACATTAGCAGCGGCGATCATGGGCCATCCCAGTTACCAAGTGACAGAAGGGGAAATTTTATTGGACGGTCAAAACGTATTGGAAATGGCGGTCGACGAACGGGCACGCGCCGGTTTATTTTTAGGTGTGCAATATCCAAGCGAAATAGCTGGGATCACTAATGCGGAATTTATGCGGGCTGCCATCAATGCACGCCGGCCTGAAGACGATAAAATTTCTGTCATGCAGTTTATTAAAAAAATGGATGAAAAAATGGCCGTACTGGATATGCCGGAAGAAATGGCTGAACGGTATTTAAACGAAGGCTTTTCAGGCGGTGAAAAAAAGCGCAATGAAATCTTACAAATGATGATGATAGAACCGGCATTTGCTATTTTGGATGAAATTGATTCTGGCTTGGATATTGATGCCTTAAAAGTTGTTTCTAAAGGAATCAATGCGATGCGCAACGAACATTTTGGTGCCTTAATCATT
>DIDU01000055.1:10914-12273 GCA_002418295.1 Carnobacterium sp. UBA5792
GTGGTCAAAACTGGCGGCGCAGAATTAGCGAAACGATTAGAAGCAGAAGGTTATAAAGGGATTCGCGATGAATTGGGAATCGATTTTGCTTTGGATGAAGATTAAAAAGGAGGAATTCAGGATGAAAGAAACAAACTATTTGGACTATCTTGATGCCGTCCGTACTGCTTCACTGATGAAAGGCGAACCCGAATGGATGCTGCAGCTGCGCTTAGCTGCTTTGGAGAAAATTGAGGAGTTGGAATTGCCAGTTATCGAACGAGTTCGCTATCACCGCTGGCCATTGCTGCAAGTTCCTGATTTATTCTTGCTGGAAGAACCGGTTTTTCTAGCGAATGACTTTTTAGCTGCAGATACCGATGCTCCGCGATTGGTTCAAGTNNGGAATTGATCGAACAAGGCGTAGTTTTTACCGATATTTTTACCGCCATGGAAGAACACCCGGAACTAGTAGAAGAAGCGTATATGCAACTAGCCGTCAAACCAGATGAAGACAAGCTGACCGCTTTTCATGCGGCTTTTATGAACAGCGGAATGTTCTTATATGTGCCTAAAAATGTGGTGATCGAAGAACCGTTAGAAGCTCTTTTTGTTCAGAACAATCAAGAAGCCACTAGTTTTATCAAACACGTGTTGATTTATGCGGATACGAACAGTGAATTTACGTATGTTGAAAAATACCAAACCATTGGTGAAATCAGCAATGCCGCCAATATTGTGGTGGAAGTGATCACAAAACCGGGAGCCAAAGTGAAGTTTTCAGCAGTAGATGAACTAGGCAAGCAAACGACGACTTACTTTAACCGCCGTGGCCATTTATTANNATTCACAAATCGAATGGGCTATCGGTGTGATGAATCAAGGCGATGTGATTGCTGATTTTGATTCGGATTTGATCGGCGAAGGGTCGCATAGCGAAGTTAAAGTGGTGGCCATCAGTATGGGCAAGCAAATCCAAGCCATCGATACACGTGTGACCAATTACGGCCGACATTCGATTGGCCATATTTTGCAACACGGCGTGATTCGTGAAAAAGCCACGCTGACATTTAACGGGATTGGCCACATTATCAAAGGGGCTAAAGGAGCAGATGCGCAGCAAGAAAGCCGCGTATTGATGCTGTCCGATAAAGCTCGCGGAGACGCTAATCCGATTCTACTGATCGATGAAAATGATGTAACGGCAGGACATGCTGCTAGTGTGGGACGAGTCGATCCAGAAGAAATGTATTATTTGATGAGCCGCGGCATTCCAAAAGAAGAAGCAGAACGCTTAGTGATTCGCGGCTTTTTAGGTTCTGTGATTGCAGCGATTCCATTGAAAGCCATTCGCGACGAATTAGTGGAAACGATTGAAGC
>DIDU01000055.1:12348-12609 GCA_002418295.1 Carnobacterium sp. UBA5792
AACCGCTAATTTATTTGGACAGTGCCGCTACCAGCCAAAAACCAACCCAAGTACTAGAAACCGTCGAAACCTATTACAAAACAGCCAATGCAAATGTTCACCGCGGCGTTCATACCTTAGCCGAACGAGCCACAGCTCAATACGAAGCAGCACGCGAAAAAGCTCGACAGTTTATTCGTGCAAAGGAAACAGCAGAAATCTTGTTTACGCGCGGCACAACGACTAGTTTGAATTGGGTAGCTAAAAGTTACGGCGAAGCAA
>DIDU01000007.1:0-171 GCA_002418295.1 Carnobacterium sp. UBA5792
TAACCGGTAGCTTCTGTTCTCGCTAAACTGCCCCCTAACATAAGCGGCTTTCCTGTCAACACTCCTACTTGAGAACCATTGATTCGTTTATATTGACCATAAAGATAACCTATTTCTCTTCCCCCTACCCCAATATCTCCTGCAGGAATATCAAGATCCGGTCCAATATGG
>DIDU01000007.1:246-654 GCA_002418295.1 Carnobacterium sp. UBA5792
AATCTGATTTTTCTTTAGGATCGAAATCGCTGCCGCCTTTTCCACCGCCGATGGGCAACCCGGTCAGACTATTTTTGAAAATTTGCTCAAACCCTAAAAACTTTATAATACTTTGGTTTACGCTTGGATGAAAACGCAGACCGCCTTTATATGGACCATTGGCTGAATTAAATTGAACACGAAATCCTCTATTTACCTGGACTCTTCCTTGATCATCAGTCCAAGGAACTCTAAATTGAATAATGCGTTCTGGTTCAATGATACGCTCCAAAATATTTTGTTCAATAAATTCTGGATGAGCAGTAAAAACAGGCTCAATACTATTTAAAAATTCTTTTACCGCTTGTAAAAATTCAGTTTGATTTGGATCTTTCTTCATTAATTTAGAGTAGGTTTCTTCAATATATT
>DIDU01000007.1:660-1417 GCA_002418295.1 Carnobacterium sp. UBA5792
ATATTTTCTTGCTTCTTCCATTATATCGTCTCCTTCTTTCTTCGGCCAATGGTTCACAGGGCTTTTTTCTTTCTCATGATTATCTCATACTTCTTTTTTTAAAAAAAGCTTTTCTTTTCAGAAACTTTACGACACCAGAACAACAAGACATTTTTTTCGTGCATTTTGTTATATTTGCTGTTAAGATTATTAAGTTGATAATTAATCGTATCCTTTACTTTATACAGATATTAGAAAAACTACTACACAGGAGTGAAATAAAAAATGATTACAATGAACGACATCATTAGGGAAGGAAATCCAACATTACGTTTACCCGCTGAAGAGATAACTTTTCCTCTTGATGAAGAAACAAAAAAACTAGGTCAAGACATCCTGGAATTTCTACAAAACAGCCAAGATCCAGAGTTAGCTGAAAAGTATCAATTGCGAGCTGGTGTTGGTTTAGCAGCACCGCAACTAGGCATCTCAAAACGAATCATCGCAGTCCACATCCCTGATATGGAAGATGAAACCAATGAGCCTATTCTAAGCATTGTTATGATTAATCCAAAAGTGGTCAGTCATTCTGTCCAAAGTGCTTGTTTAGCAGAAGGTGAAGGATGCCTTTCTGTTGATCGTGAAGTTCCAGGATATGTGCCTCGTCATAGTCGAGTAACTGTAACTTATCTAGACTTAAATGGCGAACAACAAAAGATTCGCTTGAAAAATTATCCAGCTATTGTAGTACAACATGAAATTGATCATACTAATGGTT
>DIDU01000007.1:1423-2967 GCA_002418295.1 Carnobacterium sp. UBA5792
TCATGAATGATAAGAAGCAGGGACAAAAGAACTTAAACTCTTTTGTCTCTGCCTTTTTTATACACAAACACATTAAATCGATTTTACACGTAAAACAACTTTTAATCTCTCATGGTTAAGAGTTGTTTTTTTATGTCTATTTGCTTTACAAAACAAACATACGTTCGATATAATGAAATCAAAAAGGAGGAGTTCCAATGGTATTCGATTATTCGAGAGAATTAAGTCAAGACATCCTCTGCATTGATGTAAAATCATTCTATGCTTCCGTTGAATGCGTTGAACGTGGTTTACAGCCTTTAAAAACAATGCTGGTTGTAATGAGCAACGCTGAAAATTCTGGGGGATTAATTTTAGCTGCTTCTCCTCTAGCAAAAAAAATATTGGGTATCAGCAATGTTTCTAGAAAATGGGAAATCCCCCCTCATCCCGATTTATTGATCGTTCCTCCGCGAATGAATTTTTATATTGAGAAAAATACTGAAATCAATGACATTTTTCGCAAGTACGTTTCTGATGAAGATTTACATATNNGCTAAATTAGCTTTAGATAATGAAGCAAAACACACTAAAGACCGCATTGCTGAATGGCGATATAAAGATGTTCCAGAAACGGTTTGGAAAATAGAAAACATGATCGACATGTGGGGCATTGGAGAACGGACCGAAAAGCGATTAAGTCATTTAGGAATTCAGTCAATATACGACCTAGCACATTCAAACTTCTATCATCTAAGAGAGTCTTTAGGACTTATCGGAGAACAACTGTATGCTAGTTCTTGGGGAATCGATCGTAGCAATATTAGAGAGCCATACCGGCCATTAGAGAAAAGTTATGGAAACTCTCAGATCCTTACCAAAGATTACGTAAATAGACAAGAAATTAAAATTGTCATTCGGGAAATGGCTGAACAAGTCGCAACACGCATTAGAAAACACCATTGTCAAACAGGTTGTGTCACTCTTTCTATTGGTTATTCTAGAAATACAGAAGAACGCGGTTTTTCACGTCAAATGAAAGTACCCGTTACTTCTAACTCGAAAAAATTAGTGCAGTATTGCTTTGAACTCTTTACTAAATATTATGATGGGCAAGCTGTTCGAAATATTGGCATTACCTATTCACATTTAACCTATACAAGTCATATCCAATTAGATTTATTTGAAGATCCTTCTCAACAAATTGCAAACGAAAAGTTAGATCTGTTGGTGGATAGAATAAGAGAAAAATATGGGTTTCAATCACTAGTACATGCTAGCAGTCTTTTAGAAGGAGCTACAGCTATTAATCGGAGTTCGCTTATTGGGGGACACGCTGGCGGAATGGAGGGCATACAATGAGTTTTTTAAATGGAGAGTACCGAGATCGCGGGATTAAAAAATGGGCCGGCTTCTATTTATCAGAGCATACCGCTGCTCAAGAAAAAGGAACCAGTGAAAGAAAAAGTTTAAATCACCAAAAAAGACAAATGACTCAAAAAGAAATTGAAGAAATATTGAACGAAGCCATTATAAAAAATAAAACTGTCGCTATTCAACTTGAA
>DIDU01000007.1:2995-3977 GCA_002418295.1 Carnobacterium sp. UBA5792
CATTTTTATAAATAACACAAAAGTTGAATTTGATGAAATTCGCCATATTCAATTTGTCACTCTTAAAAAATGGAGCAAGATGACAGACGATATGTGAACTTTATAGAGGAGCAAACTACTCTATTTTAAAAGGCAGATCAATGAAAAAATGTGAGCAGAATAGGAGCAGCAGTATTTAAATACAGACTAAAACAAATATTCATTAACAAACAAAAAACCACTAAGAATCCTGTCAGGTAAACAGTTTCTAGTGGTTTCGAATTATACAGAATAACTATGAATATGGAGATAAGGGGGTTCGAACCCCTGACCTTTTGGCTGCCAGCCAAACACTCTCCCAGCTGAGCTATACCCCCATAAATAAGAATAAATTCTTATTTATAACTGCCTTGATTATATCAGATGAAGGTCTTTCAATGCAAGGTAAATTCCATCTTCGTTGCAATTTTCCGTTACTTTATCTGCTTTTAGTTTGATCGTTTCTAATGCGTTCCCCATAGCTACTCCCATTCCCACTTCAGTCAGCATTTCAAGGTCATTTAACCCGTCACCAAAAGCTATCGTATCTTCCAACTTAAATCCTTGGTTTTCAGCAAACTTTAAAACTGTACGAGCCTTAGAGCCATCGTGCGGAACAACATCTACTCCAGTGTTATGCCAACGGACAAATTTAAATTTAGGAAATTGACCATTTTCATAAGCTGCTTTTTCTGCATCAGGATAAAAAATCAATCCTTGATATAACGGATGATGCAAATAATAATCAGCATCATGCGGCGGGACACTTGAGCCGACGCTTTTCATGGCTGTCATCATTCTAATATCGTTTTCTGCATGACGTCTTTTTAAAGCATCCACTGATTCATACACAATAGCATGTTCTTGCGCATCAGCTACTTGCAGCAACCGTTCAAATTCTTTTAGATCCAGTTTGTTTTCAAAAACCAATTCATTATGATAATAACCTGCTGCGCCATTGCAA
>DIDU01000007.1:4042-5659 GCA_002418295.1 Carnobacterium sp. UBA5792
TTTTCATCATTTAAGAGAGTTCCATCAATATCAAAAAAAATCATTTTCTTTTGCATTACTTGTAACCAACCCTTTCCACACTTATCACATACAATTAAGAGACTAACCTAAAAGGGACACCCTCTAAGCTGCATCTGTATCTTTTTCCAAAACATGCTCCAAAACGCAGCCTCAACGTCTACTTTGTCATACCTCCAGTAGTTTCGGTATGCGAGATAGAAGATTCAGGCTTTCACGCGTTTTGTCTCACTCTTTAATTTTACTCTTCTGCTTGTTTAAATTGACTATTATACAGCTTCTCATAAAATCCGCCTTTATTCAATAGCTCTTGATGATTGCCTTGTTCCACGATTTCTCCTTGATCCATTACTAGAATCAAATCAGCATCGCGAATTGTTGACAGTCGGTGAGCAATGACAAAACTTGTCCGGCCTTCCATGACTTTTTTCATTGCTGTTTGGATCAAAGCTTCTAATCGGGTATCGACTGAACTAGTTGCCTCATCCAAAATTAAAATTTTGGGATCGGAAATGATTGCACGTGCAATCGTCAATAATTGTTTTTGCCCCAATGAGATGTTGGATGCTTCTTGGTTCAATACCATATTGTATCCGTCTGGCAATGTACGAACAAAATGGTCAACATTCGCAGTTTTGGCCGCATCAACTACTTCGTATTCAGTAGCGTCTAATTTTCCNNCAAATCGTATGTTATCAGCAATTGTACCATTATAAAGCCAAGCATCTTGTAAAACCATACCGAATTGCGATCTTACGTCTTTTCGAGACATTGTTTTGGTATCAATGCCGTCTATTTTGATGGCGCCACTATCTACGTCATAAAAACGCATTAATAAGTTGATCAAAGTTGTTTTTCCTGCCCCAGTTGGTCCGACAATAGCAACCATTTGTCCGCTTTTCACTTGAACATTCAAGTCTTTTATCAAAGGCTTGTTTTTAGTATAGCCAAATGTTACTTGCTCAAAGCTGACATCGCCAGCTACTGTTTCGGGTAAATCAACCCGAATAGCATCAGGTTTTTCTTCTGGTTCGTCTAATATTTCAAAAATCCTGCCGACTGCAGCCGCAGCACTCTGTAGCACACCCGATAATTGTGTAATTTGTGATAAAGGTTGGTTGATTTGCCAAATGTATTGAGTGAACGCTTGTAAGTTCCCTAAAGAAAGGGTGCCTTGGATAACAAATAGCCCACCAATCACTGCTACTCCAAAATAGACCAAATTAGTGACAAGCCCGATTAAAGGGCTCATTATACCGGATACAAAAGCTGCTTTAAATCCAAACTTGTTTAAGCGCTGATTAATAACTTTAAACTCTTCTAATTTATCTTTTTCTTTTCCATATAATTTTATTTCGGAAAAACCGCTGAAGCTTTCTTGTACGTGTCCATTCATCGCTCCTAACGCATCTTGCTGTTCAATAAAATAAGGTTGTGATTTGCGAATAATAAATTTAGAAATCGCGTAAGACGTTGGAATCATCAATAATATAATAGCTGCTAATGGTACAGATAAATACAACATCATCGCAACAGCGAAAATAATCCCCATAATCGAATTTACGATTTGGATCAAACTTTGCTGCATAGCATTGCTGA
>DIDU01000007.1:5699-8046 GCA_002418295.1 Carnobacterium sp. UBA5792
ATTGGTTACGGTCAAAATAGGCAACAGGTAATCGATTGATTTTTCCTTCTATATCATTCCGCAAGTCACGCATTGTATGTTGGACAACGTTAGTCATAATATAAGAAGAAGTATACAACGTTATCTGATAAATACCCGCTACTCCTAACATGACATAAATAATTTGACGAACATATGCAAAGTTGACTTTCGCTCCCGGTATTCCTTTCAATATATCTGCTACATTATTACCTACTTCCGTTAAAGCTAAACCAATAATAAACGGTTGTAAAGCATTCATTAACATACAAAGCATCGTCAGACAGATAGCTGCAAAAAAGCCTACTTTATATGGCTTGATGTAATTCCATAAGCGACGAATGGCCACTACCGATCCTCTCATGCTAACTCCTCCTTCGTCAATTGCGAAGCTGCAATCGCATAATAAATATCTGAAGTCTTTAATAACTCTTCGTGCGTTCCTTGAGCTACCACATTTCCTTTATCCAAGACAATTATTTTATTTGCATGCCGGATAGAACCCACACGCTGAGCAACAATCAATACAGAAGCTTCTTGAGTTTCAGANNGAAAAACTATCATCGAATATATAAATATCTGGTTTTTTTATAATCGCTCGAGCGATCGATAACCGCTGCTTTTGCCCACCCGACATATTACTGCCGCCTTCTGCTAAAAGCTCTTCGTATTGATCTGGTTTGGATAATATAAATTCTTTTGCTTGTGAAATATCTGTTGCTTGTTCAATTTCTTTTGTAGATGCATTCCATTTACCGTACCGCATATTTTGAGAAATGGTTCCGGTAAAAAGCAGCGCCTTTTGAGGGATAAAGCCGATTTTTTTTCTTAAGGCGCGAAGTTGATAATCCCTTACATCTACTCCATCAATCAAAATACGGCCTTTTGTCACATCATAGAAACGCGGAATCAATTGAATCAGCGTTGATTTTCCACTCCCAGTACTTCCAATAAAAGCTACTGTTTCTCCTGGTTCAGCTGTAAAACTAACATTTCGGATAACAGGAGATTCAGTATTTCCCGGATAAGCAAAGGTAACATTTTCAAATGCAATATGCCCATGAATAGCTGTTTCCGTTACTCCACCTTCATTTTCATCAATGGACGGCTTCGTTTGCAACACTTCTTCTATTCGTTCAGCAGAAACAGCAGCACGCGGGTACATCATAAATACATTCGCAAATAGCATAAATGAAAAAAGGGCATGAAAAATATATTCTATAAATGCAATTAAGCTACCTACTTGTAAACTGCCTTTTTNNTTGCTAGAATCAAATTAAAAATAATGGAAAAAACCGGCATGGCTACAGCCATTAATTTAAACAGCTTTTTTGAAACAGCTGTGTATGCTTGATTGACCTTAACAAATCTTTTTTCTTGAAAAGCTTCTTTAACAAATGCTCGAATAACTCGTAAACCAGTTAAATTTTCACGTAAATTCTGATTGATGTTATCTAAGTTTGCTTGTTGAGTTTCTGATAAAGGTTCTGAACGCTTAGCGATCAGCCAAACAATTGCAAAAAGAAAAGGAATAGCGATTAAGACGACATAAGAAAGTGATGAACTTGTACGCACAATCATAATAAAACTAGAAATAAACATAATAGGCGTCATCATACCTTGTCTTAATACCATCTGTAAAAAGGGCATAATTTGAAAACCATCATTTGTCGTTCTTGTTACCAATGAAGACACACCAATTTGATTAAATTCACTATGTGAAAAAGCTTGTACCGACATAAATATAAGATTTCTAATGTCTCTCACAATATTAGTCGTGATCCTACTGCCTGCGTAAGCAAGCCCAATGAGTCCCGCTAGACCTATAACAGCAATCACAATCATCCATATTCCATAATATGTAACAACTGAAAAATCATTCATAACGATTCCTTTATCGATGATCAAAGCTAGTAAAGTGGGCAACCCTAATTCAATAAGAACAAACCCGAATACACAAATAAAGTTTAAGAGTAATAACCCTTTATAATTCCTTAAATAACGCCACATTAATTTCATCTATTCATCTCCTTTTAAAAATTAAGGGTGTAATCATTCCAATAATATAGCATAGTTTAAGGAAAAGGAACATTCTTACTTTATTTTTTATCAGAATACATAAATTTATCAGCTTTTCTTCAAGATTGAACGTAGTTTCTATACTTACTTATTGAATTATGGTAAAATGATACTATCTGTTGTGAGACTACCACAACCACCAGTTCGGGAAAAAATATTATAAAGTATTTTATTGTTCGCTTACTTTAACATGCTGCCCATTTTTTCTATATTGTTTTTCCTATATAAAAATAAGACAAAACTGATGTGG
>DIDU01000007.1:8061-13741 GCA_002418295.1 Carnobacterium sp. UBA5792
TGTAAGTCGATGGTTTTTTCATTATGCAACAAAAATATCACCAAATAAATGATTACTAACACAACTCATCATGAATGATGACAGTTAAAAGGAGAGAAAAAAATGATTTTTAAAATCACTTATCAAGAAACAAAAGTAAGAAATCCAAAACGGGAAGAAACTAAAACACTTTATCTTGAAGCTGAAACTAGTATAGAAGCCCGTTCAATTGTTGAACAAAATACCCCCTTCAATATTGAATTTGTTCAGCCGCTTGAAGGAAAACATTTAGATTACGAACAAAAGAATCCGGATTTTACTATCACGGAGTTTTCTAAATGAAACTTTCTATAAAAAACAATGAAGCAGCCGTCTTTGCCATTGGGGGTTTAGGTGAAATTGGTAAAAATACTTATGGTGTTCAATTTCAAGATGAAATTATCATTATTGACGCTGGTATTAAATTTCCCGAAGACGACTTATTAGGAATTGATTATGTCATTCCAGATTATAGTTACATTGTCCAAAATATAAATAAAGTAAAAGCATTAGTCATTACTCATGGTCATGAAGATCATATTGGCGGAATCCCGTTCCTTTTAAAACAAGCTAATATTCCTATTTATGCTGGCCCGCTTGCAAGTGCCTTAATTCGTAATAAGTTAAATGAACACGGATTATTACGTGATACTGAATTACATGAAATCAATGAAGATGCGGTCATTAAATTCCGTAAAACGAGTGTTAGCTTTTTCAGAACAACTCATAGTATTCCTGAGGCTTATGGGGTTGTCGTTAAGACACCGCCTGGCAATATTGTAGCAACAGGCGATTTCAAATTTGATTTTACTCCCGTTGGCGAACCAGCTGATCTGCATAGAATGGCTAAAATTGGAGATGAAGGTGTCTTGGCTCTGCTTTCAGATAGTACAAATGCTGAAATTCCAAATTTCACTAAATCTGAACAAGTAGTAGGAGAATCTATCACAAGTATTATGCAAAAAGTGGAAGGACGAATTATATTCGCAACTTTTGCTTCAAATATTTCCCGCTTGGAACAAGTTGCTAATGCAGCAATTAAAACGGGCAGAAAAATTGCTGTTTTCGGTCGAAGTATGGAAGCTTCTGTCGCAACAGGCCGTCAGCTAGGTTATATTACAGCTCCAGATGACATATTTATTGAAGCACAAGAATTAAATCGACAACCTGCTAACGAGACAATTATTTTATGTACTGGCTCACAAGGAGAACCAATGGCAGCTTTAAGCCGAATCGCTAACGGTACACATCGACAAATTTCGGTACAACCTGGTGATACAGTCATCTTTTCTAGTTCGCCGATTCCGGGCAACACTGCTAGCGTCAATCGGGTGATTAACTTGCTATCCGAAGCTGGAGCAAATGTGATTCATGGAAAAGTCAACAACATCCATACTTCTGGTCATGGTGGACAACAAGAAGAAAAATTAATGCTGCGGTTAATAAAACCTAAGTTTTTTGTCCCTGTTCACGGAGAGTACCGGATGCAAAAAATTCATGCTGGTTTAGCTGAACAAGTAGGTATTCCAAAAGAAAATTGTTTTATTTTAGAAAATGGCGATGTTCTTGCTCTGACAGCTGATTCTGCAAGACGTGCTGGACATTTTGATGCTGGCGATGTTTATGTAGACGGTAAAGGCATCGGAGATATTGGGAATGTTGTTTTACGTGACCGCCGTTTGCTTTCAGAAGAAGGTTTAGTTGTGGTTGTGGTAACGATTGATTACAAAGCGAAAGAAATTTTAGCTGGACCAGATATTTNNTTTATATGCGTGAATCTGGCGAATTGATCAATGATGCTCAGCGAGTAATTGCTCGTGGTTTGAGAAAACTACTCACTACTAGCGAAGACACCATTACTGAACAAATGGTTAAAGCAACCATTACTGAAAGTCTTAAACCGTTCTTATATGAAAAAACGGAACGCCATCCAATGGTTTTACCAGTTATTATGCCGGTATAAAAGATATAGGATTTGGCTTCCGAGCCTGTTTAAGAAAAATAGTTATAAAATAAAAAGAGGAGTTGGGACTTTTGTCCCAACTCCTCTTTTTATCTCTTTAGTCTTCTTGATCAACAAAAGTATAAATAGGTTCATCCTTTTNNAATCAACTTGTAAATCATATCCACTAAAGAACCACTCATCATTTTTTTCAATAAAATACAAAACTCCGTTAATTTCTTCTTTTACAAGAGCATCTTCAGGCTGACCTACAGCCATTCCTACAGAAAAACCTTCATGAACGTTTGTTTTTCCATAAACCTTGCCTAAAAACCGCACACCGCTCTCTGGAGAAACCCCAACTTCATTTTCAAACCACTCAATAGCTGCTGGTGTTAATTCTATTTTCATGTGTTAGTTTCATAAGTACTCTTTACTTATGAATCCTCCTTTCAATCCACTGACTTTCTAGTAATAGTTTAACATACCTCAGCCAAGAAAACAGGTACTGAATTTGTACGCTATTAGCTTTAAAAGCAAAATCAATCAATATGACTACTGAATCAAATGGTGCTTAAATGCATAGATAGCTGCTTGCGTCCGATCATCGACATCTAACTTCGCTAATATATTGGAAACATGCGTTTTAACTGTTTTTAATGTAATAAATAGAGCGTCTGCAATTTCTTGGTTTGAATTGCCTTGTGCGATCAAAAGTAGGATTTCTTTTTCTCGTTTAGTTAAGTCTTCATGCAGCTGATGAGTTTGCTTTTGAGAAAATCGCACCATCATTTTACCTGTAACTTCTGGTTCTAAAATAGTTTCTCCCTTATAAGTAGAACGGATAGCTTCAGCTAATTCGCTAGCGGTAGAGGTTTTTAGTATATAACTAGCAGCCCCTGCTTCAAGAGCTGGATAGACTTTTTCATCATCAATAAAGCTAGTCACAATAATAATCTTCGCTTCTGGCCATTCAGTCATAATAGCTTTAGTTGATTCGATACCATCCATTACATCCATTACTAAATCCATCATAATAATATCCGGTCTTAATGCTAACGCTTTTTCATAGCCAATTTTTCCATTTTCTGCTTCCCCAATCACTTCAATATCTGATTGGATAGATAAATAGGATGAAACGCCTAAACGCACCATTTCATGATCATCGATCAATAACACTTTTATCATTCAGCCTCGCTCCTTTTAATGAGAGGTATTTTGATTTCTATACTTGTTCCTTTATTAATGAAACTAATAATTTTACAGGTTCCGCCCATTCCATTTACTCGTTCTTTGATATTTTCTAATCCATAGTTCCCTGCTTTTTTATCATCAGGATTAAATCCAATACCATCATCAATCACTCTTAATAATAACGAATCAGGAAATTGATGTAAATAAACTTCTAGTTCTTTTGCTTTTGAATGCCGTAATGTATTTGAAAGGAGTTCTTGAACAATACGGAAAAGGTGGTCTTCCATACCAGTAGCCAACAGTACATCATCAATTTCCCAGGTGAGTTGGATTTGTATTTTTGTTTTTAATTCAGTTAATAATTGCTCAATTCCTTTTTTCAACGTTTTACCTTCTAAATTAATAGGTCTTAAATGCAGTAACAACGCTCTCATTTCCGATTGTGACTCGTTAATAATACCTTCTACCATCTTTAACTGTTTTTGTAATCCAGTATCGGAACTCTCTACTTGTTCGTTAATAGCTGATAGCATCATCATAGCAGCAAATAATTGTTGACTAACAGAATCATGTAGTTCTCTGGCTAGGCGGTGTCGCTCAATCTCCAGTATTTCTTCTTTTGTTTGCCCATCAACTAATTTAGGCAAATTGCTTTGATCTTGTACTTCTTTTGATAATTCAAGCAGCTTCATACGAATAGCAGACAAAGAAGCTTTTATATCTTCTAAATAATCGATCTCTCCCTCTGTATCCGTTAAGAAATCTTCAAAATATTCCGGTAGGTAGTTTCCACTTGCGAGTAATCGAAGCGTCTCTTCTAATTGATGCCACTCTCTGCGCTGATTGACATAAATCAGCAATGTAGTAATCAAACCGATCAATAAAGCTAATCCTATCAGATAAAGTAAATAAGGAATATGTAGAAACCTTGCCGTAAAAATATCAATATGCCAGGTTTCAGGAGAAAATGCATACCCATAACATAAGGATACACCAAGTAAAATCAAAAATGAAAAAAAAGCAATCTGAATAAACCGCATTTTGATATTTTCTTTTTTCATATTGAAATCACCTCTAAATCTCCTATTAGAACAGTTGTAATCAGTTTTAATTTTCGAGAACTCTCGTCAAATTGCTGACTATATAATTTAACGGATTCGTTATTTAAAGCGTATGTTTCTCCTTCAAAATTTACTTTCCCTTTAAACGCACTATGTTCAACCATAATTCCAATACCAGCTGGTACTAGAATGCGCGTTTTTCCAAATCCTTTGCGGATCACCACATAACTCTCATTTTTCGGTAAAAGCGTATTTCCAATATCCACTATCGTATCTCCCATAAATACAGTAAAGTTGATATCATCCCATTCGTATACGGTATTTCCGATTCGTTCATTCCCAAGCCATTTCCGCTTGAATCGTTTACCGTCTTTAGGTAAAGAATCAGTTGTTTCTACGACAATGATGTCTTTTTCTTGCCATGGTACATTTTCAAAATTCAACGAATGGAACTTCGAAAATAAATTTCCCCCAGTAGTTGTGAAAAATAAGATAGCACAAATCAACATGAACCAAATCGCACTTGTCGATAAAAGAGCCATTAAAATCAAAAAACCACCAATCACTAAATAAGTTTGCTGTTTAGAATTTCTTTTTACTTGTTTACTACGCAATAAAATGAAAGCACCTATAATAATAAAAGCTAAAGTACCGATGTTACTGAACGCTTCATATATTAACCACAAGAGCAATAGGGCTTCAATTAAAATAAATAATTGCCATTTTTTATTCATCTTACGCTTCTTTCCTTTCTCAGTATTGCTAGAGGATACAACAAGTATAGGTTACGCGCTTAAAACAAGCAGCCAGCTAAAGCATGAATTTCTCCTACAACTAAAGTCTGATTTTATCAAAAAAATGGGTTGTATAACATTTGACGTTGATCAGTAATGAAACTGATTTTCTTCTCATTCAAAATGATTTGGAAATACATCTCAAAAATTTTTGGAGGAAGAGGGAGTTGCTTGTAGCCATGGAAAAGGATACAAGGAGAATTACTTAGCGTTAGGCTTTAGCCTCTACGTTAAGTTTGAACTTGTAAGTTTTGAGACACGTTCTTCGGCTCAAAAAGGTCCCATGGCTTTCCACAAGCAATCCCGTAGTCCGGAGGAAATTTTCTTACCAACGCCAGAAAATGAAGAACCAAAAAATGAATAAAAACAGCAACACTTTACAAAAAGGTTGCTGTTTTAGTCAATTTATTATTCAATACTAGAAATCTTAATAGTCATATCGCCACCTGGAGTTGAGATGACTACTTCGTCTCCAATTTTCTTGCCTATTAGCGCTTTTGCAATCGGCGAATCATTTGAAATACGACCACTAAATGGATCTGCTTCTGCACTTCCGACAATTGTGTATTCTTCTACATCTCCATCAGGCAATTCAACAAATGTTACTTTGCGTCCTAAAGACACTTCATCTGCTGCACTATTGGAATTATCAATAATTTCAGAAAAACGCA
>DIDU01000007.1:13802-18668 GCA_002418295.1 Carnobacterium sp. UBA5792
TCAGAGTTCTCTGATAAATCTCCAAAGCTGCGTGCAATTTTTATTCTTTCTACGATTTCTTTTCTTTTCACTGTTTTTAATTCTTCTAATTCTGCTTCCAATTTTTCTTTACCTTCTAAAGTCATTGGATATACCTTTTCTATCATAACTAAATTCTCCTTTTTAAATCAAACTTATCTATTGGTTCTTATCTCATTTATTTTATTATTGAAAGCGTACTTACAATTTCAATAGAGACAAGATACCATGAAGACAGACATTTGTAAACACTTAAAATCTAATTTCATTTAATTTTAAGTTTTATTTTTGAACTACTGCTATTTATATAGAGAAGTGGTATAGATAAAAACAAAATAGTATCTTTGCTTTTAAAGACAACTGAAATACCTTCATTATTTTTTTGAAATTTAAGCTTTCATTTGATATTCAAGGATACTTCTGATTTTCGTAGTCATTAAGTCTATTGCTACTTGGTTACTGCCGCCTTCAGGAATAATAATATCGGCAAATTTTTTAGTCGGCTCAATAAATTGAGTATGCATTGGTTTAACAACTGTAAGGTATTGTTCAATGACAGAATTCAATGTCCGTCCTCGCTCCTCAATATCTCGTTTGATTCTTCGGATGATACGTATATATCNNTAAAATAACTTTGTCGCTTCGTGTATGTGCCTCATAGTCATATACTGGCTTTTCAATTGAACGATAATGAATCAGATCGTTTAAGTGTTCTATCAATAAATCTGTATCAAAAGCAAAAGGATGATCATAGTTTGTATTTAACCGTTCTTCATAAGACAAATTACTTTGATCTTTATAGTAAAAATCTTGTTCTAACATTAAAATGGAATGGCCTGAAAAATGATTATAAACAGCACGACTAACACTTGTCTTTCCACTTCCAGATCCCCCTGTTACACCAATAACAATTGGTTTGTGTCTATTACTCATGCTCTTACTCATACTTTTGTTCGCTCCATTCCTTATGAAAAGCATTGAACCATAGGCTCAATGCTTTTCATGCTTCTGTTTAATTTTTCTTTTTTAATTTACTCAGTGATATACTCTTCTATAAGCTCTTGGTGTTCTGTATAAGTTCTCGAAAAATAGACTTTTCCCGTTTTAGTATCAGCCAAGAAATATAAATAATTGGTTTCAGCAGGATTTAATACTGCTTTAATTGAATCTTGCGAAGGGCTGTCGAAAGGACCAGGCCCATATCCTGTATTTTTATATAAATTATAAGGGGAATCCACTTCTAAATCCTTGTAAGTAACTACTTCTTTGTGTTTATTCAAAGCATACAACACACTAATATCAGATTGTAAAGGCATCTCTGCATCTATACGATTAAAAAAGACGCTGGCAATTTTTGTACGGTCTTCATATGTATTGCCTTCGCGTTCTATTAAAGAAGCTAGAGTCATCACTTCATGAACAGTTAAATGTTTTTCTTTAATAGCAGTATAATGATCCTGCATGACTTCATCCGTTTTTTTCACCATATTTTCAACAACTTCTTTAAGCGACATTTCTTCTGTAAAATCATAAGTTGCTGGGAATAAATATCCTTCTAAAACGTATCGCGTATCTTTAGCATCAATCGCATTAGACAATAGTTCAGGATACTTAGTTTGTAAATCAGCTAAAAATTTTGGGTCTTGGACAATCTTCAAAAATTCAGCAGCTGAAAAATCAGTTGATTTTTCAATCGAGTCGGCAATTTGTTCGACCGTTACTCCTTCTTGAACTAGAATTTTGGTTCCGTCAAAAGCTACAGGACTGCCTCCCTCCTGTAAAGAATGAATAATTTCATCTAATGTCATCGAAGGAGAAAAAAGATAATACCCGGCTTGAAAATCAGTTTCGTTATTGAGTTTAATATAAAAACTAAATACAGAAGCGCTCTTTATAACCTTATCTTTTTCTAAAATACGTGAAATATCTGCTGAAGAGGCTCCAGAAGGAATTTCTACTTGGATTTCTTCCTTGCTTGATGCATTTAATGGTTCTAGAGAAGTTGTGACATAATGGTATCCTACAATACCTAAGACAACCAGCAATAAAAATAAAATCGTAATAATACTCAAGACAATTTTATTGACCATTTTTTTCTCTTGTTGTCTTTCAGCTACTTTTGAATAAGGTTCTTTTTTATTTTCTTTTTCTTTCATTGCCTGTTTATTCGTATCTTTCTTCACCAAGAAGAGGCCCTCCTATCAAAATCAAGAAAACCATCGGATTTTCTACTCTCTTTTTCACTTAATCCTAACTCTTTTAAATTCCCAGCTTGCACTAATATACATAATACCATACTCTATGTAATAAAAAAAAGACAACAATCATTTTATTATGTATTTATCATTAATTTAATCATTTTTGTGGAGCACATATTCTTTAATGCTAGACAACAAAATTGAGCTAATAAGAGATTCATTAGCTCAATTTTACTGTTATTCAATTCATTCTGCTGAACGGTTCTAATTAAAATGATTCTTCGTCATCAGCCATAAAAGTATTCAATACTTCTTCAATCATATCCCATTCTTGATCTGTTTCAATGGGTTCTAAATCACCTTGTTTGCCATCTGCCATTTCAACATAAGAGTAAGCTTGTAATTCAACCTCTTCTCCTTCAGCAGAACCAGCAGGGTAAACTAAAACATAAGATTTTTCGAAATCATCTGAATCAAAAGTAAATAGAATTTCATACAATTCTTCATTTCCTTGTTCATCGATAATTGTAATATGTTCATGTCCTTCATGTTCATGATCGGNNTGGTTGTGATCATCTGACATATTCAACTCTCCTTTACAAATAAATATCCTTCTTATTCATTTTAACGTAACTTTCCTTTAAAAGCTAGTTTTGATTGCTGTCCAAGTAATTTTGGAGGATCATCACTGCAGCCACTTTGTCTATTACCTTTTTGCGTTTTGCACGTGAGGTATTGCCTTCTTCAATCAACATTCTTTCAGCTTGGACCGTTGATAACCGTTCATCTTGGAAGAAAACAGGAATTCCGAATAAATCTTTTAAAAGCTGAGCATAGCGAATGGAAGCTTCTGCACGCGGACCAACAGAGTTGTTCATATTTTTGGGCAACCCAACGATGATTTTTGAAACTTCGTATTCTTTTATTAACTCGCTGATTCTCACCATTCCAAATTCTTCTTGCGCTTCATTGATTTTTATAATTTCAATTCCTTGAGCAGTCCATCCAAATGGGTCGCTGATTGCAACACCTACTGTTTTTGAACCGACATCTAATCCCATTGTCCTCATCAAGCTTNNCTAACCAATTCTTCTACTATTTCATCACGCTCGTGACGTCTAATTAAGTTTCTGGCATCCTTATGACGTGGAATATACGCTGGGTCTCCAGAGAGTAAATAACCGACAATTTGATTGATTGGATTGTATCCTTTCTCTTCTAATGCTTCGTACACTAGTGTTAATGTCTGTCTAACATCTTTGTCATGATTATCACCGACATTAAACCGAACTGTTTCATCTATTGAACTCATATTCTGCACCCCGATTTCTGTAAACTCTACTCTTATTCTACAAGAAAGCACTTCAAACTACAATAACTATAAACAATTGTAACCAAATTTCTATTTTTCTTTTTTATTCCATTGATTTGATTTTCTTTTTCGGCCTTTAAAAAAATAGACTGAAACCATTAGAATTACTGATTTCAGTCTATCTCTTCTCTTTACCGATTTAATCTAACTATTTTGTTGGACCCAATCCGTAACTCTATCTAATGCAGCAGTTAATCCAGCTGGATTCTTTCCTCCTGCTTGAGCCATATCAGGGCGTCCACCACCGCCGCCACCGACTAACGGAGCAATCTCTTTGATTAAATCTCCAGCTTTCAATCCTTTTTTAATGGTTTCTTGATCAACTGCTGTCAACAAGTTAACTTTTCCATTTTTAGCAAAACCAAGAGCTAAAATATTTGAAACAGCTTTTTGTTTCCATTGATCTGCAAATTGACGCAATTGATTCATATCAGTGGCTTCTACTTTTGCTGCTATGATGGTAAGACCATTTACTTCCTGAACCTCACCAAAGATATCATTCGCTTGTTCGTTAGTCAGCTTCGCTTGTAATGCTTCATTTTCTTTTTGCTTTTCTTTAAGCTCTACTTGTAATTGTTCGATTTTTGCCTCTACGTCTTTAGTCTGTTGAGCTTTTACTAAATGTGCCACCTTATTCAATCGACGTTCTTCTGTCTGGAAGAATCTATAGGCAGCTTCGCTTGTAACAGCTTCGATACGACGCACACCTGCCCCTATACCGGACTCTGAAATAATCTTAAAGACGCCGATTTCACTTGAATTTTTAACGTGCACACCTCCACACAGTTCTATCGAATAATTTCCTACATTAACAACACGGACAACGTTCCCATATTTTTCACCGAATAAGGCCATAGCGCCCATTTCGCGTGCTGTTTCAATATCCGTTTCTACGGTAGTGACCGGAAGAGATTCCCAAATTTTTTCATTTACTTTGCGTTCCATCTCAGCCAGTTCCATTTGCGTCACTTGACCAAAATGTGTAAAATCAAAGCGCAAATAATCTGCAGTAACTAATGATCCTGCTTGATTAGCGTGTTGGCCAAGGCTGTCTTTTAATGCTTGATGCAATAAATGAGTTGCAGTATGGTTGCGTGTGAACTTACGACGTAACGTTTCATCAACAGATAAGTGATAAGTTTCTCCTACAGTCAGTTTTTCTAGAACCTCTACTGTATGCAAAGGCTGGCCGGCAGGAGCTTTTTTCACATCCACTACTTTTCCAACTACCTGGCCTTTAGTGTTTTTGATAAGCCCTTTATCTGCGACTTGTCCTCC
>DIDU01000007.1:18719-27569 GCA_002418295.1 Carnobacterium sp. UBA5792
TCGCTGCACGAGCACGGTTACGTTGTGCTTCCATCTCTTTGATAAACCCTTCATGGTCAACAGTTAATCCTTCGTCTTCTGCATATTCTTCTGTAAGTTCAACTGGGAAGCCAAAAGTATCATACAGTTTAAAGATATCTTTTCCGTTGATCCGAGTTTCTCCTGCTGCTTTTAAATCAGCCACTAACTGGTTTAAAATCATTAATCCATCATTAATTGTTTCATGGAAACGTTCTTCTTCTGTTTGAATAACTTTTGCAATAAACGTTTGTTGTTCCAGAATTTCTGGATAATGGCTGAACATGATTTCTCCAACAATGGGTACTAATTTATACATGAACGCTTCATCTATTCCAAGTTTTTTCCCATGCATAACTGCACGGCGTAATAAACGGCGTAAGACATATCCGCGTCCTTCGTTTGAAGGTAAAGCTCCATCACCAATTGCAAAGCTCACTGCACGCAAATGATCCGCAATTACTTTAAACGAAATATCATCTTGACTATTTTCTCCGTACTTTTTACCGTTGCTTATTTTCTCAATTTCTTTAATGATCGGCAAAAATAAATCTGTTTCAAAATTGGTAGGCGCATCTTGCAAAATCGAAACAAGACGTTCTAATCCCATTCCGGTATCAATATTTTTACTAGGAAGAGGTTCGTAAGTGCCATCTTCTTTGTGGTTAAATTCAGAAAAAACTAAGTTCCAAATTTCAAGCCAGCGTTCATTTTCACCACCTGGATAATTTTCAGGATCGTCTTTCGCTAAAGTATCAAATGCTTCGCCACGGTCATAAAAAATCTCTGAATCAGGGCCACTTGGACCAGCTCCGATATCCCAAAAATTATCTGCCACTTCGACAATATGATCTTCTGCTAACCCTACTTTTTCTCGCCAAATTTGAGCTGCTTCTTTGTCTTCTGGATAAACCGTTACATAAAGCTTTTGTGGATCTAAATTCAGCCACTTTTCATCAGTTAAAAATTCCCATGCCCAAAGGATCGCTTCCTCTTTGAAATAATCTCCAATAGAAAAGTTCCCCAGCATTTCAAATAAAGTATGGTGTCTAGCCGTTTTACCAACATTTTCAATATCGTTGGTTCGAATACTTTTTTGTGCATTTACTATTCTTCGGTTTTCAGGAATAACTGAACCATCAAAATATTTTTTTAATGTGGCTACTCCTGAGTTGATCCATAACAATGTTGGGTCTTCTACCGGAACCAGAGAAGCACTTGGTTCAATTGAATGACCTTTTTTTTCAAAAAAATCTAAAAACATTTGACGTACTTGATTACTTGATAATTGTTTCATCCTTGTTCTTCCTTTCAATCTACTAGCTGTTTTTTATTAAAAAAAGAGTATAAAAAAAGCCCAATCACAACATTGCCGGACAAGGACGAATTAATCGCGGTACCACCTTGTTTGCAATGATGTCATTCGACATACTCATTACCTCTTACTTCTCGATAACGTGAGAAACGATAGTATTTCTACTATATATAAAAAAGGGAGCATCTCGTTTATTTTGCCAGTTTTCTTTCAGCCTAGGAAAACCTTTCTTTGAGCAATTATTAAAAGAGACATATCCTTTTACCATCGACTAAAGTATAGGAGAACTTTATTTGAATGTCAATAAAAAAATTAAGCAAAAAAGGGAATATCATTCTCTTTTTTGCTTGTACTTTATTTTTCTATTGTGTTTCGACACATTTACAAATTTTCGGTAGTAGAATCTTTAGCTAGTGTAAAGCCTTTTCCCCATACTTCGCTAGCGCTCATCACGACAACAAAAGCATCAGGATCTACCTCTAAAATGTTTTCTCTCAAATACGTAAATTCTTGTTCATCTACCACACACATCAGCATTTCTTTAGCATGATTACCATACCCACCAGTAATGCTTAAATTAGTAACACCCCGATTAATATTTTGATAGATAGCGGTTTTGATCTCTGAAGCAGCTTCGGAGATTACCATGACGTTCTTAGAACGATTGAAGCCAACTTGAATCATATCAATTGTCCGACTAATAACAAATAGGGAGATAATAGAAAACATGACGATTTCTCCATCAAATGCAATCAAAGCAGCCAGAATAACTAAACCATCTATTAATGCAACACTTGTACCTAAAGGCAGCTTTAAGTATACGTGAATCACTTGTGCTATAATGCTTGTTCCGCCTGTTGAGGCTTTTGCTTTAAATACTAACCCAAGGCCTACACCTGTGGTAATCCCTCCAAATAGTGCCGCTAATAAAGGGTTCATGGTCCATGGCTCTAAAGAACTAAGCAGTCCAATAAATCCAGGAAGAATCAAACTTCCTAAAATAGTTTTAAATCCAGCTTCTTTCCCTAATGCAATAAAGCACAGGGCTAATAAAGGAATATTAAAAGCGAACTGAACAAGCGAAGGATCCCATTCAAATAAACGATGTAAAATTGTGCTGATTCCGCTGACCCCGCCTGAAACAATTAAATTGGGCAGTAAAAATACATTAAATGAAACTGCCGCGATAAAAGAACCGACAACAATGAAAATGATGTCGATTACTTGTAAGGGGAAGTGGTCTTTTTTTATTTTCTTTTTCATTATAAACTCCTTTTTCTTAAACTTTTCAAACCACTGCTCATTCTATCATTAATTTTCTACTTTGAAACCTTTTTTTACATTATTCTGTTCTGATAAACGAACCATCCGTCTCTTATCTGTTAGACTATTTTTCCTCTTACTTTTTTATCTATTTTGATTTATACTTATCTAGCTAACGATCAACTAACTAAAGGAGTTTCCATGATGAAGCCAAAAGAAATTCATATTGTTTTTAATGAGCTTTCTGGTTCTGGGAAAGGTCAACTTGTTTGTCAAACTTTAGTAAAAGAAGTAAAGAAAAAAAAGCTTTCTTTTCACTTACATAAATCATGTTATGCCGGTCATACTATCAAACTAGTAGCAGAATTAGTTCAAGAACGGCATGTTTTACTTAGTTCAGCCACTGCTATACTGCTGATTGTCGGCGGAGATGGAACTTTACACGAAGCGCTGTTAGGTCTTGGTGAAACCTATAAAGACATTCCATTAGCTTATATTCCAGCAGGATCAGGAAATGATTTTGCAAAAGGATTAGGGATTTCAAAAAATACTTCAAAAGCACTAAAGCAGATTTTATCTGTTAGAACACCTAGAGAAGTAAATGTTATCCAATTTAAAGAAAACAACAAGAAACAAATCCATTATGCTGTCAACAACGTGGGTGTTGGATTTGATGCAGCAACCGTCAAACAAGCAAACCAATCAACGGTGAAAGCACGTTTGAATCGATACCACCTTGGCTCCTTAACTTATCTCGTTTCAGTCATCACTGTCTTAACTCAACAAAAAGCGTTCCCCATCGAGGTCGTAATGGACCATCAACAGCTATCTTTTCCTAATGCTTTTTTAGTTACCGTGAATAATCATCCTTATTTTGGCGGTGGAATGAGGATTTCACCCAAAGCTTCTCCATATGATAATAAAGTTGATTTAATTGTGCTTGAAAAATCTTCCGTCTTTAAAATTATTTGGCTTTTTTTGTTAATGCTAGCTGATGGACGTCACTTAAAGCATAAAGATGTGCATTATATTAAAAGCGAAAACCTTCGCATGTATTCCACTGTACAAGAAGAAGTTCAAGCAGACGGTGAACTTTTAGGTTACCGTACAATTGATTTACAGCTCTCTTCATCTTCGCGTTATTTCTGGTTTTAATGTTGAAAAACTCTCAGCTGTCAAAAGAGCTAAAAGAACAGATCACCTGTTTCTTTTAGCTCTTTTTTCTTTAAGGAGCGATGCCTTCCATACCGATCATGGGATCAATTNNTAATCGATAAGAAGTCGGCGCTTCTTCTTGCATTTCAAACAATGAACCCTCTTCTAGCGTCTTCTCACTATCGACCGATTCTGAGACAGCCGTTTTATGTTTTTCTTCTGAGGATTCATTAAAAGCGGCTTGTATCGTTTCATTAGATAAGACGTCTTTTTCTTCCATAAGCCGTTCTTTTAATGTAGTTAATCGTGTAGCCGAAGATTTCAAGACACATTCTTGAAAAGCTGAATTTTCTCCGCATAAAATTAATAATTCGCTACTCCTGGTGATCGCAGTATAAAGCAAATCACGTCTCAGCATTCTGCCATAATTTTGAACCATTGGCAAAATCACCATTTTAAATTCACTGCCCTGTGATTTATGAATCGAACAACAATATGCCAAAGTAATTTTATTCCATTCGTTTCGTTTGTACGTTACTTCATTCGAATCAAATTGAATGACCAGCTCATCTACTTTATCAGCTGTTTCTTTTGCATAAGTAATGCTGGTAATTTCTCCCATATCTCCATTAAAAACATTTAATTCAGGATTATTGACCAATTGCAGAATTTTGTCTCCAATGCGGTAAACTCGGTCGTTAAATTTTACTTCTTTGCGTTTTCCTGTTTCATTAGGATTCAGAATTTCTTGCATCATTTTATTTAACGCATCAATACCAGCCGGTCCTCGATACATTGGTGCCAGAACCTGAATGTCTTGAGATGTAAAACCTTTTTCTTTTGCTTTCGCTACAACTTGTCGAATGACTTCTTCAATCTGATAAGCGTTGCAAGAAATAAACGAACGATCTTTTTTATTTTGAGTAAAATCTACTGGCAAACGGCCATCTTTAATTTCATGTGCTAAGGGAATAATAGTTGACCCATCTTCTTGACGGTAAATTTCATTCAATTCCATGCTTGGAATTAGATGGGCATCAATCAAATCATGCAGCACTTGTCCTGGTCCAACAGAAGGAAGCTGATTTTTATCGCCTACGAATAGAACTTGCATATGTTGAGGTACCGCTCGAAGCAACTGATTGGCCAGCCAAGTATCAACCATCGACATTTCATCGACAATCAACAGACCTCCTTCTAACTCACGGTCAGATTGTTGATCTTCATTATTGTTTTCTCTCCCATTTAATCCTAATAGGCGATGAATCGTACTGCTCGGTAAGTTCGTCGTTTCATTCATTCTTTTAGCTGCACGTCCCGTTGGCGCTGTCAATAATATCGGAAAAGGTTGTTCTTTGTAATCATTTAAATCTAATGATAACCCATTTAGTTCAGCAAATAATGAAACGATTCCATTTAAAACCGTCGTCTTTCCTGTTCCTGGACCACCCGTTAAAATAAACATCGGAGACAGCATCGCTTCCTCAATTGCTTTTACCTGTGATGCTCCATAAGAAATTCCCAATCTTTTTTCTAGTTTTCGAATTTCTTTAGGAATATCGTGGGCACCATATGTAATTTTTTTGCGATTTAATAGACGTTTAACGGATGTATTGATTCCCCATTCAGCTGCATATAATGATTTAATATACAATTTTTTCTGATCTTCTATAATTTGATTTTCTTCGATCAAATGGACTAATTCCTCAGCTACTGCATCTGGTTCAATAATAAACGAACGGCTAGATTCTAAAACAGTTAAACTCTCTTCCAACAAAGCTTCAGCTGATGTATACGTGTTGCCCTGACTTAAACACAATTCATTCAAAGCAAATAAGACCGCTGCTCTCAACCGTCCTGGAGAATCAGCAGCAAAGCCCAATTGTTCCGCAATAGCATCCGCTTTTTTAAAGCCAATGTTTTCAATATCCTGAACCAATTGATAAGGATTTTCCTGGATGATTTCCAATGTTTCTCCTTGATAGGTTTGATAGATATTATAAGCGAGTTGGCTTCCAAATCCATAGCTGTTTAAACCAATGATAATTTTCTCCATTCCATCACTAGCGTGGATCGTTTGAATCAAGACTTCTTTTTTCTTGCTGTTTAATCCTGTTACTTCAGCTAAAGCATCTGGGTTTTCGCTGATTTTGTCAATAGCGTTTTCGCCTAAAACATGCACGATATTTTCAGCTGTTTTCTTCCCAATTCCAGGAAACTTGTCGCTGGAAAGGTAATTTATTACACCTGCCATAGTCGTAGGTTTTTCTTGTTTGTAACGATTACTGTTAAATTGAAGGCCGAACTTAGGATGATCGATTAATGTGCCATAAAAACGATACGTCTCTTCCTCTTGAATTTGACCAAAGTTCCCTGTAACGACAATTTCTTTATCCGCATAATCACTATTTGTTTCGGTCACTCTTATTAATAAAACTTTATAAAAATTTGTTGGATTTTGATAGAATATTGCGACGACTTGTCCTACGATATACAGTTCTTCCGTTGCAAATAAGTCTAATTTTTCTTGTTCGACCATTTCTATCCATCCTTTCCATTCTTTATTCTTCTTGAAGCTGAACAAACTTTTCGATCGCTTGCAGTTGTTGAAGCCGTTTTAAATGTGCTTCAGGGTTTAATTCATGAGAAGTTTTAAAAAAGCTTTCTACAATAGTCGCTGATTCATTTAAAGTCATCCCAATCACACCTCGTTTAAACCATGCTTCATCATTATCTGGGGCTACTGTGACTGCTTGTTCAAAATAATCCTTTGCTTCCTTAAAATGGCCTGTTNNGGGCTTTTTTAGGATTTTCTAACATTAAATAACATTGACCTATCATAATCACAGCATCATTTTTTAAACTGGTTTCTTCTGACTGAAAAACACGTTCAAAGTACACGAGGCTTTTTTCAGGCATATTTTTGTAATAATACAAATTCCCAAAAGTATAGAGCAATTCTAGGTGATTGGGGTATTTTTGAAGAGCCGTTTCTAAAACTGCTTGAGCATCTTCGTATTTTTTAGCTAAAATTAAAATAGAGGCTAAATTACAGTAACTATCACTATTTTCAGTTTGTTCTTCAATTTCCTCAAACAATAATCGGATCGCTTCGTTTAATTTTCCTTGTTCCCATAATTGAAAAGCTTTGTGATTCCGATTCATTTTGTTCACTCCTTTTACAACTCTTACTGTTCTACATCAAAACAGCCTATTTTTCTACTCAAGGAAAAAATCCCTTTTAGAAAAAGCAACAAAAAAATTACGTGTAAGCCCATTAAGATGCTTACACGTAACCTATTTATAGTACTAGTTAGTCGTTCGAGGTCAATACGCTAAAACGCGCGCGTCCTCAAGACTTTTAAACATATTGCAATTCTTTCGTTTCATTGTAAGCTGCATCAATGGTTCCGCCGCCTAAACATTCCATTCCATTATAAAATACAACGGCTTGTCCTGGAGTGATAGCTCGTACAGGTTCATCAAATTCCACTGTTGCGGTTGTTCCATCTTCATTTAAGTGAACAGTAACTGCTGTATCCGCTTGACGATAACGGAATTTGGCCGTACATTTAATTATTTTCGGCATGTCTTCATTAACTGTAAAATGAACATCTGACGCGTTTAAGTGCGTTGCGTATAACCATTCATGATGGAATCCTTGCCCAACATAAAGCGTGTTTGTTGCTAAATCTTTTCCANNCCGCCGCCAATACCTAATCCTTGACGTTGTCCAATCGTGTAGTACATCAATCCATCATGCTGTCCTTTTACTTCTCCATCAGGAGTTACCATTTTCCCGGGTTGTGCCGGCAAATAAGTCATTAAGAATTTTTTGAAATCGCGTTCGCCAATAAAACAAACTCCGGTTGAGTCTTTTTTCTTAGCAGTAGCCAAGCTCGCTTCTTCAGCAATTTTACGCACTTCAGACTTTTCCATTCCACCTAAGGGGAATAAAACTTTTGATAGTTGTTCTTGAGATAATTGATTTAAAAAATAGGTTTGGTCTTTATTATTATCCACGCCTCTGAGCATATGCGTCACGCCATTTTCATCTCGTTCAACTTGGGCATAATGACCAGTTGCAACATAATCTGCACCTAACTCAGTTGCATAATCTAAGAACGCTTTGAATTTAATTTCTTTATTACACATGACATCCGGATTAGGTGTCCGGCCTTTTTTGTATTCATCTAAAAAGTATTGAAACACTTTATCCCAATATTGTTTTTCAAAATTAACAGAATAATAAGGAACTCCAATTTGGTTCGCTACAAGAGCTACATCATTGTAGTCTTGAGTAGCTGTACATACCCCAAACTCATCTGTATCATCCCAATTTTTCATAAAAATACCCACAACATCATAGCCTTGTTGTTTCAATAATAAAGCTGTAACGGATGAGTCAACTCCACCGCTCATGCCGACTACGACACGAGTATTGCTGTTGTCTTTCATTCTATCACCATCATTTCAAATAGATTCTGAAAATCTTAACGATTTGAAGGTCGCATTTTTTCAGTCTTAATCATTATACTAACTTTTTGAAAGAAAGCAAGGCAGCTGTTTGATAAGAAAGCTAAAAAATAAAAAACCGCATAAAAGAAAACAACAATGGTTCATCCTCTTTTATGCAGCTGATTTACTCTTTAATAAAAATACCTTGTTCCACAAANNTCAATCCATTATGAGTAGTCGTTGAAAGTTTTAACTGAGTTAAATCACTTGATACCATTACTTTCAATTTTATTCCTTGTTTATTTAATGAGTTATCATCTAACGAACGAATGTATTGAAAGTTCCCAGTTTTTGCTTCTTCAAATCCATTATCTCGTAATGTATAACGTTTCACAGCAGGGTTAACAGCATACGTGTCTGTTGATCCCTGAAGTTTCGCTGTTTTTGTAAATGCCACTTCCATTCACCTCATCTTTTATTTTTCATTCTTTTTACATCAGCATGTTCATTCTAATGATACTCTAGATGCTTTTCCCATTCTTCACCTATTTTAACTACTTTTTTAACTGGTTAATTACTTTTATCAATTCATCTGCTAATTGGTCAATACTTTTAGAAGTTGTTCCTAAACCAAAACTAAT
>DIDU01000007.1:27642-31358 GCA_002418295.1 Carnobacterium sp. UBA5792
CAAATACTGATGATATGAGCCAAATGAACAGTTGGATCGCCGTTTACTTCAAATTCGATACCCGCATCTTCTAATCGTCCTAGCAACTGATTCCGGTAATTATGATAAGCTGTTTTGCGTGCTTCTTTTTCTATCTGTGCAATTTCAACAGCTTTTTGAAATCCTGCAATAGCTGGTATATTTTCTGTTCCAGCTCTGCGTTTTGTTTCTTGTTCACCGCCTAGCATAAAACTAGGCAAATGGATTTTCTCATTAATGTACAAAAAGCCTATCCCTTTAGGTCCATTGATTTTGTGACTTGAAGTAGAAAGCAGATCAATATGATCGCGCTTAACATCAATCGTTTCTAACCCATAAGCTTGTACTGCATCTGTATGGAAGAATGCTGACGACTCACTTTCATGAATGATCTCTCCAATAGCAGCAATATCCGTTAGGGCACCTACTTCATTATTTCCATACATAATGGAAACTAATATCGTGTCACTTCGTAAGGCTGCCCTGACTTGTTCTGGATCGACTTTTCCCTGTTGATCTACCGGCAAATACGTTACTTCAAACCCGATTGATTCCAAGTATTCCATTGGTTTTAACACTGCATGGTGTTCAACAGCCGTTGTAATCAAATGTTTTCCTTCCGTTTGGCGAGAAAATGCTGTTTCTAAAATAGCTGTATTATCACTTTCTGTTCCGCCGCTTGTTATGACGATTTCGTTTGCTTTAGCTCCAATACTCTCAGCAAAAGTCTGCTTAGCCTCATCCATTATCCGCCGACTGTCTCGTCCAAATTGATGAATACTTGAAGCATTTCCATAATGATTTTTCATTGTTTCATAGACGACTTCTATCACTTCTGGGTGTACCGGACTAGTTGCAGCATGATCTAAATAAATTTTTTCCATATTGCCCCTCCGTGACTATTTTTTGATTCTTAAAATTTTACCACTATTTTTTCTCTTCGACAATAGACAAAATAGCATAAGCAAATCGGTTATTTTATAATGTATTTATTGGTTGATTCCTTTCATTTCTACCATCTTCTGCATCAAGAATTAGTTTATTATTTCCGGAAACAGCATTTTCAAGATTCCCATTGTTAACGGTCGGCCTTTACCTTCAGAAACAAAAGCATGCATATGCATTGCTGGATTAAAATTTGCTTCAATTACAGTATAGCCCGGATAGTCCGCTGTAGATGGTTTTTGGTAATCAGGTATAATCAAATCCACTCCACAAACCTTGGCACCAATTGTCTTTGTCATTTTTACGGCAGCATCTTTATACGTGTCATCGATCAAGTCTGTCATATCAATGGAATCTCCGCCAGTGCTAATATTCGAATTTTCACGTAAATAAACACGTTTTCCATTTTCTGGGATACTGTCAATTGTAAATCCTTGTCCTTTTAGCATCAGTTGTTCAATTTCTCCAAGCTGAATTTCTTCTAAAGGCGCACGATGATTCGTTCCGCGTAAAGGATTTTTATTTTTTTCTGTGACTAACTCTTTCACGGTGTGTTTCCCGTCTCCTACAACATTAGCGGGCACGCGTAATAAGATAGCCGCTACTTGATCATCTAATACGAAAAAGCGGTATTCTGTTCCTTCTATAAATNNTCAACTAACACAGCAGAATCTTCTTTAAAGGCAAAATCCATTGCTGATTGATAATCTTCAAAACTTGCTCCTTCTTTAAAGATAGAGATCCCTACTCCATAATTAGTTGATTTAGGTTTTACTACAATCCCTTTGTTCTCATATTGCCAATAGTTCTCTTCAGCTTCAGCTTTCGTATGGTATTCTTCTCCTACCGGAACTTTAAATCCAGCTTCAGCTAAAACTTTTTTTGTGACAGTTTTATTTTCCATAATCAAAGGAGCAATATACGTATCTTTGGATGTCATATTCGCATTTTTTACATATTCACTGTGCTTTTGATAATCTAACTTTAGAAATTGTTCAGATTCATCTAAGATATCTACTTTTAATCCTTTTTGAAGCGCATCAAAAAGCAATAATTGGGTCGACATTTCCATGTTCGAAAAGCCTCTTAATGAGTAAGGGTGCTTAAGGGCCTCTTTTTTGTAGTGTTGAGCTAACTTCATACCAAAAGACAAGTACGATCCAGCTTCTTCAATTCCTTTGATCATTCGTGCAGCAATCGTTTCTTCTGGATGAATGAGTTGGCTTTTTGCTTGTTGGATACAGTCAAGCTGTACCTCAGTTCCATTCGTTTCTCTAACCATTTCATCCATTTGAGCANNATTAAATCCAATCCTTCATTTTGAAAGCGGGTTACGTCATTAGGGTGCTCTAAAGCAATGGCATCGCTCATCTTTTTCCCTTCTCTAACTTCAGCCATCGTTGCTGTATCCTCTTTCCAGACCATCAACATACAAAAAAGATGAACAAATTGCATGTCCTGTTCTGACATCCCAAAAGCATCAAAAGGGTTTAAGTCAAAGATTCTTAACTCTACATATGAAATCCCTTCTGTCAATAATTCGTGAGCTGTTTTTGTTCCTCTTAAGCGAACACCTGAATAGAATTCTCTTTCTTCACTTAATTTCCCTTCACTCACTGCTTCTTCTAAATCAGCAACATAATTAGCTACTGTTTCAAACGAAATAGAGACATCATCTGAATTGGCATAACCATAATGACTACTTCGGATACTTCTGATATAATCTCGCGGTGCGCTGTTTCCCTGCTGGTCATTTTTAAAAAAAGTTTCATCACCTGTAGGAGCAGCCCCTAAAAGGTAAGTTAGCAGCCACTGATAGCGCAGAAAATTCTTAGCTAACTTCAAATAAACAGCTGATTTAAATTCTATCGGGTTTAAAATATCTGTTTGATTTTGATACAACCGCTCAATAAATTCTTTGTCGAATTCAAAGTTATAATGTACGCCGCTCAACATTTGCTTAGTTTTACCATATTTTTCTGCTAAATAACATCGATAATTAACATCTTCACGTTTTTCTAGATTAGCCACTGGAATAGCTTCTTCTTCTGGCAGCGTTACTGGCATACTCATTGGCCAGATGTATTCATCTTCAGGAATTGTTCTCAAGGCCACATCATGAAGAGCGCTTAACCAACGATGAGTTTCGGGAATTGAAGTAACTGGCGAAGTAATAAACTCCAATTGAGATTCACTAAACTCGGTTTGAATATACGGATGAAATGACCGATTTCCAAATTGTCGTGGATGTTCTGTTAAAGCTAGTTTCCCAGAGGATAAGGTACGCAACCCTTCTTTTTCTATCCCATAAACAGCTTGATAAAATGCATTCTCCATTTTTATTTCTTTAATGTTTTCTTTAATTGTCTTCATGCAATTCTTCCCTCTTTTTTTCATTGATTTGTCGTTCGATTTCAGCTCGGATTTTTGGTTCAGGAGCAAAATCTCTTTCCCAATTTTCTGGCTTCATTACTTTGCCATCTGATTCTCGGTAATGTGGTTTGCCATCCGAAAACAATTTTCCCATATTCGCTTCATGAACGATTGAAAAAATAGGCTCAGGATCCACTCCCATCAAAACAAATGAACCATAATTAAAATAATTGGCATCTGTCAAAGCGTCAACTTGTCCAATTAAATTTGATTCCACTGTTTTTTGTTCAGTTCTTATTTTAGTAAGCGTTTGGTTCACTTCCTTTTGCCATTGAGAGAAAAGCTTATCAAAAGCAGAGAGATCTCCAGAGACGCTTGCA
>DIDU01000007.1:31394-31775 GCA_002418295.1 Carnobacterium sp. UBA5792
TGCCCTTGATAAAGCTTCCTCAGGTGTAAAGGCTGTTGGAGTTTTATTTTCCGAAGGATGAAAAACTGTATGGAACTCTTGAGTTTGTTCATAGGCAGATCGTTTACTCATTTTAAACTCTCCTTAATTATCTTAACGATTCCTAGATTCTTTTAGTGAACCGTCCTCATTTATCGAGTCTTGTGAAATTAAATATTTTCGTAAAGCTGCATTTTCAGACTCCAACACTTTCCGATTCATTTCTGATTCTTTCAAATCTTGTTGCATGATTTTTAAAAATTGAAAGTGGTCGGTGATTGACCGATCGGTTTTTTCAACATGAGCTTTTTCACTAAGTACTTTTTTTAAATCTTCTTCAAGTCCTGCTATCTCTTCTTTTAA
>DIDU01000007.1:31840-39146 GCA_002418295.1 Carnobacterium sp. UBA5792
TTCGTTTGCTTCTTTTCCTGTTTTTCCTTCAAGTAAGTTCGTACAAATCAAATAAGCTGCCAGACATGCAATCAAAATAAACAAAAAAATTGGGAGAAATGAAATCGGGTGTAAAAAAGACAACCAAATAATAGCCAAACTAGCTAATAAAAAAATAACTAAGCTGGTTCTGAAATTCTTTATTTTTCTTTTGTTGTCTTGACCACGGTAATAATACATTTGATTCTGTAATTCCTGTTCACGTAAAAGATACTCATCTTGTTTTTTTTGTATAGCATAAAACAAATTTTTTTCTTTATTCTCCAGCTGTTCTTTAATTTGTGCTTGATACAGCAAAAAACGTTCTTTTTCTTTTTCCAACTGTTCAAATTCTTTTTCTGCTAATTTTTGATATGCCCTTCTTTTCGCAGCAACTTCTTTTTCTAATGCAGCTGATTTTTTTTGAACAGCTTCTTTTATTGTTTTTTCTTCTTTAGCTGCTTCCTCCATTAAGTTCCTTTTGCTTTCTGCAAAAGTTTTTTTCAATGCTTGTTGTTTTAAAACATAAGTAAGTTCTAGTACAGCTATATACTCTTTTAAATTTCGGCTTTTTTTCTCTTTCTCTTGTTTAAGCACCACTTTATATTCTTTAATTGCTTTTTTTAATTCTGTCAATTGATATTGAATATCACAGTAGATGCCTTCTGTTTGCTGATAAGCCTCATTTAAGATCTCCTCAGCTTGCAATTTAGTTAAATAAAGGGCTGTTTCTTGAGAAGTATCAGAAGCTGACTTGCTCTGCTCTTTTAACTTTAACTTCTCTCTCATCTACTTCACTCCTTCAGTATATCTAGAAATAGTATCATGATTATGTTGCCAAACCTTTGCATAAAACTGTTGGCTTCAGAAAAAAACATTCGGTTAAACTACAGATAAAAGCATTTTGCAATTATTCCTGCATTTATACTCATTTATGATAGCATAATTTCTAGCTAATAGGGAGAATTCCAGACTATTCTACTTACAAAAAAGCAATTAAAATAAAGCAAACAAACGTTCCTTATGAGTAGAAGCTGAGCTTTTAAAATGATATACTAGGTAGAAAGAGTTTTTAAGGAGGTCCTTTTTTGAATAAGCCCTTAGCGTTTCGCATGCGGCCGACTCGCATAGATCAAATCGTCGGACAATCTCATTTGGTTGGCCCTGGGAAAATCATTCAGCGAATGGTAGATGCCAAGATGCTTTCCTCTATGATCTTATACGGTCCGCCAGGAATTGGCAAAACTAGTATCGCCAGCGCAATTGCTGGCTCTACCCAATATGCTTTTCGTATTTTGAATGCGGCTACCGATACTAAAAAAGATTTACAGATTGTCGCAGAAGAAGCAAAAATGAGTGGTTCAGTTATTCTGTTACTAGATGAAGTGCATCGTCTTGATAAACCCAAACAAGATTTTTTATTGCCGCATTTAGAAAGCGGACGTATTATTATGATTGGTGCAACCACTGAAAACCCTTATATTACTATTAATCCTGCAATTCGGAGTAGGACCCAAATTTTTGAATTAAAACCTCTTTCTATTGAAGACATTCAATCTGCTCTGCTCCGGGCCTTGAAAGATAAAGAACGCGGCTTAGGTAACGAATCAGTGGCCTTGCAAGAAAAAGCTTTATTGCATCTTTCTCGTGCAACTAATGGAGACTTAAGAAGCGCATTGAATGGATTGGAATTGGCCGTTAAATCTACAGAACCTGATGAAAATGGAGTTATTCATATTACATTAGATATCGTTGAAGAATGCATTCAGCGTAAAGCCTTAACGCATGATAAAGATGGTGATGCTCATTATGATGTGATTTCAGCTTTACAAAAATCTATTCGCGGCAGTGATGTAAATGCTGCACTTCATTATTTAGGGCGGTTAATCGAAGCAGGTGATCTTCCAAGCATTTCAAGAAGATTAATGGTCATTGCTTACGAAGATATCGGATTGGCGAATCCCGCTGCTGCTCAACGAACAGTAACAGCAGTCCAAGCAGCTGAAAAATTGGGTTTTCCAGAAGCTAGGATCCCTTTGGCTAATACTGTAGTGGATCTGTGTCTTTCGCCAAAATCGAATTCATCTTATGTAGCGATTGATGCTGCCTTAGAAGATATTCGGGCAGGCAAAAGCGGAGATGTGCCTGATCATTTAAGGGACTCTCATTATAGTGGTGCAAAAAATTTAGGAAGAGGACTAAATTATAAATACCCTCATGATTTTCCAGGTGCATGGGTAAATCAACAGTACCTTCCTGATAAATTAACAAAAGCAGTGTATTACCATCCGAATCATACAGGCAAATATGAAGATGCATTAGCTCAGCAATACGATAAAATAAATCAAATAAAAAAGCAAAAGAAATTACGTTTTCTTTCTTATTCTACTGCGATAACGGTGCTTAAACCTAACCTAATTTATTGACAGCTTTATAGGCGTGTGCTACTATAAGGATAAGATTTCTGAGATGTTCGTCATGTCCAACATGTGTTGACCGAACAATTAATAATACCTTGGGATCCTAACTGAATTCAAACAAATAACAAGCCTTTTCACTTGGTAGTTAGCTGTTTGACAGCGGAGCCCACCTGCTAATTGCGGGTTCAATACAACCTGGACGTATCAACGGCATCACCGGATTTCTTAACTAAAGTTGAAAAACTTTGAAAGCCATTCTTCATTGAATGGCTTTTTTCTTATGTTAGGCTCTTCTCATACATACGGTAGTTTCTAGTACTAGAGAAAGGAGTGAAATAAATGCTGCTATCTATTTTATTTGGCATTTTTTCTTTTTTGATATTTTATTTGGCTTATTTTTTATTCAGCGGAAAAGCTGCTGTTTTTATCACTAAAAAGCAAGATGAAAAAAATCGCCTTGCCCAATCTTTTTTTTCAGTTATCGGAATTTTATTAGCGATCAATGGATTCTTCGCGCTCTTTTTAATCTTTTACCATCCAATTTGGCTTGCTTTGATACTACTTGGACTCGTTTGTTTGATTGTGCTTGCCTTTGTATTTGGCTTGAATTATTTTATGTGACATGTATGTAAGCAAAATTTTTATGTTCTTTCTGAAATGTAATCTCTATGAAAACGGATTTATTTAGGGTACAATAGAAATAGAAATAAGTTGGCAGAAAAGTTAATAAAATCTTATTAGGATGGAGTGGTTTATATGTTACAACAATACAATCGAATTTTAGTAGCGATTGACGGTTCAAAAGAAGCGGAATTAGCTTTTAAAAAAGCTGTGCAAGTAGCTGTACGAAATAACTCAACTTTGGTATTAGTACATGTTATTGATACACGAGCTTTCCAAAGCATTTCTACTTTTGATGGTTCAATGGCTGAAAAAGCTAAAGACCAAGCGACTACAACTCTAGAGGAATATGTGCGCTATGCTAAAAATCATCGTGTTGCAGATATCAGCTATTCTATTGAATACGGTTCTCCAAAAGTTCTGATTGCCAAACAAATCCCTGAAGATAAAAACATTGATTTGATCCTTTTAGGTGCAACTGGATTAAATGCTGTAGAACGTATTTTCATCGGCTCTGTTTCTGAGTATGTTATCCGCCATGCTTCTTGTGACGTATTGATTGTCAGAACTGATTTAGAAAATAAAAAGGAATCATAATTATTTAATCCAAAAAAGACCTTGATTATATTTTTCAAGGTCTTTTTTTAGCATTCAAAATCAACTAATTTTTTATCATTGTTGAAGATTAAAAAGGCAACTATAATACTAAAAAATACTTGATCCGTTATTTATATGGTTAACAATCTGCTCAATTTACATTCATAGGTGATAAAAAGATTCTTCATTCCTCTTGAAATAGCGGTGTATAGAATTTTTTGGTCCCTTTCGGTTGAATAGTGATCATCCGAAACGTTATAAAGGAGTACATTATCAAATTCCAATCCTTTGGATAAACTAATCGGAAACACATCAATAATAGGAGAGTCTTCTAGCAGAACTCTTAGCCTTTCCGCTTCTGTTTCAGTCTTAGTAATAATCGTCAGTCTCTCTCCTTTTAGCTGATTTAAAAGGAGACTAAATAAATTCATACTGTTTTGGTTATTGCCCATTTCAAAAAATTGAGGATCATTTCCTTTTGGACGTACCGCCGCAATCTCCATCTGTTGATTGGAATTCGAAAGTTGGCTGAATAGTTTTGTTATCGCTCCGCTGGAACGATAACTATTAAGTAAATCATATCGTTGAACTTGCTTTTGATGAGTTTCAAAAATTTCGTTGATCTCTTGGAAGGTAATCGCTGAATTAAAAATAGCTTGGTTTTCATCGCCCACCATCGTAAAGTCACTTTTGACGAATAAATCTGAAAGCAAACTAACTTGCGCTGGTGTATAATCTTGCGCTTCATCAATTAGGATAAACCGCATTTGTGGCCACTCAATTTTTTCAATGAATGTGTTTTGAATAGTAAGCCAAATAATCGCTTCATCTAAATTTAAATGTTCTTTCGAATGTATATAGCTTTCTTTTTGATAGTCAAAATATAAAAGATCAAAAAGAGCTTTGGTATCAATCCATGTAGTCGAATCAATACTCTTTGTCACACGATGGTACTTCTTTGTTAGCAATTTTTTGCCATATTTAAATACACTCTCCTCCGAATCATCTGTAATCAGTTCTCCAAAATATTTTTGCTGTAACTCTTCAGATAAAGACAAAATCTGATTTTGTGTAGACCGGTTTTTAGCTTGGACCCTGATACGTTTTTCCCAATAACGACTTAATTGTTTTTTTGTGGCTTGAATTTTATGGATCATAGAAACGTGATCTGGAGTTGATTGGTAAATTTCTATGATCTTCTCTTTTGAAATGATCACTTTATTATTATGAGTGATATCTTTGAAAAAGGTAGTGACAGATAACAAAAGCCTATCAGCTTTTTTGAGATATTCTATAAAATTAAGACTTCTTAATACATCCGTTTGAGAATCAACTGCTTCTTGGCTAATTCTTGAAAAGTAGCTCTCTTCACTTTCTAAAGGTAAAGATAAATAGCGCTCAACTAGTTGCAAGAGCGTCATATTTAATGGATTGCGTTCTCCCAGTGAAGGCAAAATTTTTGATAGGTAATCAATAAATTTATTATTGGGTGATAAAATCAAAATATTATCTGATGTAATTTCTTGTCGCAAAGAATACAATAAATATGCAATCCGTTGCATGATTGTTGAAGTCTTCCCACTACCTGCTACACCGTTCACTAAAATATTAGAATTTTTCATATCACGAATAATCCTATTCTGTTCCTGCTGAATGGTAGAAGTGATGTCTTTCATTTGTTTTGTCGAGTCTTGTTCTAATGCTTCTAACAGTACATCATCTTGGATTGCGATAGANNCTGACGATTGGCCATATAAAACGAGCTGCCTATCACATTATTGTAAAATAGTTCTGAAATAGGTGAGCGCCAATCGTATACTAAATTATTTCCTTCTTTATCAGCAAAGTTGTTAATGCCAATATAGAAAGCTTCTTCTGGCTCCTCATCAAGAAAGTCGACGTTTATCTTTCCAAAATATGGAGTTTCTAAGAGGCGTTTGACCTTTTGTAACGAAAGATCAGCTGTTTTCATTTTGATGTTCATCTGATCAATCTCTCGATTTTTCATTTCCAACACTGAAAATGTATCAAGATTGTCTGATACATTACTAAAATCCAAACGTACATCACCGGACATATCCTTCAAGGTGGAAAGCCCTTCACTCCTCGTCTTTTTGAGCATATCGGTTAATTCTTTCTCTGTTTGCAAAAGCTTTTCATAAACGATTTGAAGGTATTGTTTTTCTTTATTTAATTCTATACTGACCATCCACATGTCCCCTCACTTATAGTGTCCATTTCTATGAACCAGTTATGCGCAAAATCAGAAGTGTACTATTGCACCATGCTGATTTTTATCTCACAAAAAAACACCTTGTGCTTTATATTCTAAAGTACAAGGTTTTTTTCATCAAACTTTATTTCAAGTCCGTACATAGCGGTTTAATTATTTAACACGCAATCTTTCAACATCACGAGCAATAGCGATTTCTTCGTTCGTTGGAATCAATAACACTTTAACTTTCGAATCAGCTGTTGAAATAACGCGTTCTTCGCCACGCACTTTATTGGCTTCTTCGTCAATTTTTGCTCCAAACCAATCCATTCCATCAATAATAATTTGACGAGTTTCTGGAGAATTTTCTCCAATACCTGCTGTAAAGACAATTGCATCTGCACCATTTAAGACTGCAAAATATTGACCGATGTACTTTTGTACACGGTTATAAAAAATATCTAATGCTGTCTGTGCTTGTTCATTGCCTGCTTCAGCAGCTTCTTCTACATCGCGCATATCGCTAGATACGTCAGAAAGTCCTAATAGTCCTGATTTGTTATTCAAAATATAAATCATTTCGTTAATATCTGTGATGTTTAATTTATTCATTAAGAACGGCAATAATGATGCATCAATATCCCCAGAACGTGTTCCCATAGTAATACCAGCTAGTGGTGTGAAGCCCATTGATGTATCAACTGATTTTCCACCTTCAACAGCTGTAATTGAACCGCCGTTACCTAGGTGACAAGTAATCAATTTTGTTTCTTCAAGCGGTTTTCCTAGCATTTCTGCTGCACGCTCGGATACATATTTATGAGAAGTTCCGTGAGCACCATATTTACGAGCGGCAAAATCTTCGTAATAACTCATTGGAACACTGTATAAGTAGTTTTCTTTTGGCATAGAAGTATGGAAAGAGGTATCGAATACAGCTACACTTGTGATATTTGGCAACAACTTTTTAAACGCTTTGATTCCTGTTGCATTTGCTGGATTGTGCAAAGGTGCAAATTCTGCTAAACTTTCAATTTGTGCTACGACTTCATCAGTCACTAAAGCAGAGTCTTTAAATATTTCACCACCTGCTACAACACGGTGTCCTACTCCTGTGATTTCGTCATAACTTTCAATAACGTTTAATTCAATCAGTTTATCTAAAACCATTTGGATAGCAATTTCATGGTTTTTAATATCTTCTACTACTTTGTATTTTTCACCATTATATTTAGTAGTGAACACGGAATTTGTTAATCCTACTCGTTCCACAATTCCTGAAACGATTTCTTCTTCTGCCGGCATTTCGTATAATGTAAATTTTAAACTTGAACTTCCTGCGTTAATTGCGATTGTTTTTGACATAGTGGGTGAATCTCCTTTGTTTTAATTATTTTTTTTATTCCAAGTTTCAACTTCCTGCATAAAATGGAGC
>DIDU01000007.1:39212-40349 GCA_002418295.1 Carnobacterium sp. UBA5792
ACTTGTTGGGCGTAGTTTCCTTTTTTCTGAAGCAAAAGAATAGATTTCCGTGAATTTTTTGTTCGAAATAATTCTTTTGGTAAATGCAGCATACCTTGAAGATAAGCTTCTTCTTGAATCATTTTAGTCAACGCAGCTGCCTCTTCTGTTTCAAATAGCTGAGAAGGAACTAAAAATACTCCGTAACCGCCTTTTTTTAAATAATGAATGCTTTGTTCAATGAATAAGTGATGTGCAAAGGAATGACCTTTTTCTGAACTGGTTTTAAATTGCTTGGCTTGTTTATCTACTGGGTAGAATCCAACTGGCAAATCACTCACAACAATATCTACTGGATCCACCAGCAAGCCAGTAAGCGCATCTTGATGAGTCAGTTTAATCTTTTGCCCTTGCAGTTCTGTACTAATTAAAGCCAGCACTAATAACAAATCATCATTATCAATTCCTTCGGCGACTACTTCGATGTTTCGAACACTTAATCCATTGTAAACGGTCGATAATAAGTTTCCTGTTCCTACTGCCGGATCAAGTAACCGAATCGTTTTTAAAGTTGGATCCATTNNACAAAACCAATGGCATCCGGTGTCATTTGATGATTTGCTTGCAGCTTATCTTCTTTTGCACCTTTTAACAAGGCTAGTTGAAAACTTTTTCTAATCTCTTCTGGCTCCATTTCAGCTAATGGTAGGTCTTGGTATAATGTATTCAACGCCTCAGCTGTTTCCTCGGAAGGCAGATTATTTTCTCGTCGAGCTTTTTTTCCGTCAAGGATGTTTTCACCTGTTTCGGAAAGCCCTTCTAAATATGAAACACCTAGTTCTTTCTGTAGCAATTGAACGGAGGTATCTAATGTTGAAAATAAACTCTCAATCTCTTTTTGAGACAATGGATGCAACCTCTTTTCTTTATTTAAAGCTATTCTACCTTAATTTCTAATCTTTGATTAGACAAAATTATCTGTTCAGTATTTTTTACTACCTGTATTATTTTAACGAAAAATCACTTAATTTACAAGACTGTTCTTGATGAATCTTATTTTAATTGTTTGTATAGGCCTAACCCAATAATAATGCCTAGGACCAATAGAGTAATTATAAAGTACTTTAAAGAAGATTTCCATAATTGACTCTTTTTCGA
>DIDU01000138.1:0-3376 GCA_002418295.1 Carnobacterium sp. UBA5792
TTACGACACTCACTCAAACGGAGATATTATGTCGCGTGCTGTTAATGACATGGACAATATTGCCAATACATTGCAACAAACCTTGACTCAATTTGTTAACAGTTTCGTCTTGTTTTTTGCCGTATTATACATGATGCTCAGTATCAGCTGGCAAATGACCTTGATTGCTTTTGTAACAGTTCCGTTGAGTGTAATTGTGATTAGTTTGATTGCTCCACGTTCACAAAAGCTATTTGCGANNAGAAAACTTTGAAAAACAAAATGAAGAATTGTATCAATCTTCATGGAAAGCTCAATTCTTTTCTGGCTTCATTATGCCTATGATGAATTTTGTTAAAAATATCGGCTATTTACTAGTAGCTGTAGTAGGGGGTATTAAAGTAGCAAATGGTGGAATGACCTTAGGGGACGTTCAAGCTTTTCTACAATATACCAACCAATTTAGTCAGCCAATGAGCCAAATGGCCAACTTGATCAACACTATTCAAGCAACTGTTGCTTCAGCTGAACGGGTATTTGAAGTATTGGACGAAGAAGAAATGACAGAAGAAAAATCGAATGTCACACCTATTCCAAATTCACCATATAAAATCTCATTTGATCATGTTCAATTTGGTTATGGCGATGACAATGAAGAATTGTTGATGAAAGACTTTAACTTAAATGTTAAAGAAGGTCAAATGGTTGCTATCGTTGGGCCAACTGGAGCAGGTAAATCGACCTTGATCAATCTGTTGGAACGTTTTTATGATGTGAAAGGCGGAAGCATCAAATTTGATGGTGTAGATACCAGAGATATGACTCGTGACGAATTGCGTTCGCATTTTAGTATGGTATTGCAAGATACTTGGTTATTTAATGGGACCATTCTTGATAATATCAAATACGGTAGTGAAAAATATGGACAAGACGAAGAACGTGTGGCTGCAGCATCAGCAGCGGCTCATGTGGATGATTTTGTTCATACATTGCCTGATGGTTACGATACGATTCTAAACGAAGAAGCCAGCAATATTTCGCTTGGGCAACGCCAATTGATCACTATTGCTCGTGCTTTCCTAGTTGATCCTGAAGTCTTGATCCTAGATGAAGCTACATCAAGCGTAGATACACGGACAGAAATTTTGATCCAAAAAGCCATGCGCAAGTTATTACAAGGCAGAACAAGCTTTGTTGTTGCTCACCGTTTGTCCACTATCCGTGATGCGGANNGAAACTGGTACCCATGATGAATTAATGGCAAAAGGCGGTTTCTATGCCGATTTGTATAACAGCCAATTCGCCGAACAACCAGCTATCTAATAAGATAAAATAAGAGACTGACTTAAAAGTATCAGTTAGTTAGAAAAAAGTAGAAAGTGCCAAAATTATTTGGCCGCTTTCTACTTTTTTTGTTTGATTATGGACTCTTCCTATTTAGACGAATTAGTATTTAAATAAGTGGATTGCTTAATTTGAAATTCAGAAGCTTTAACAGTAAATCATTCATAATTAAACGCTGCTTAAGGCCAGTCTTTTATTTTCTACACAAAAAAACCATCTTAGCAGGAGTAGCTAAGATGGAAAGGGTTGGGTTCTTTTAAACCTGGAGGAGGTAAAAGAAAAAAATAAAAAAGTTGGTTGTTTTTGGTATGTCTTTAGTATAGAAAGAAAATGTGAAGAACTTGTGATGAAAGATAAGTTATTTCGTGAAACTAGTCAAAATGCAAGAAGAAATAAAAATAGGTAAATAAATAACCAACGTGTTAAACTAAAAGAAAAAGAAAATGAGGGAGAGTAAAATGACTGAATACAAAATAATGCCGCTTGATCAATACAAAGAAATGTTAGACTTAGCAAGTTATGCCTTTAATATAGAGAAAACAGAAAAACGCGAAAATGCATTTAAAGAGCTTTGCTCTGTTTCGGTATGCTATGGAGCTTTTCAAGATGAAACATTGATGAGCCAACTCATTGTTCGGCCAATGGAAGTTTACCTACACGGAAAAATCTTTCCAATGGGAGGGATCNNCATCAAGTTACCCTGAAAATAGGGGTGGAGGAGATATCGCTCAGTTAATGAAGTTGTCATTAGAAAAGATGAACGAACAAGGCCAGTTGCTCTCTTACTTATCGCCTTTTTCTTATCCGTTTTATCGCAAATACGGCTATGAACAAAGTTTTGATGATATCCAATATACGATTGATGTCAGTGAATTGCCGAAAATGCAAAAAACATTGGGAACAATTCGGCGTGTCCAATGGGAAGATACAAAAGCAACAATAAAATCACTTTATAAAAATCGCTATCAAACCAGTATTGGTCCGCTTAAACGCAGTGAATGGGATTGGGAATTTTTAATGACGTCACGAGAAGAGTCTAAGATTGCGTTATATTTGGATGAAAAAGGCGAAGCCCAAGGCTATTTAATCTATTCTTTCAAAGGACAAGATGCTAAAACGTTTGTCTTGCAAGAAATGGTTTATTTGTCTCATACAGCCTTTAGTGGGTTATGGAATTTTGTGGCTTCACATAAAGCCACTTTCTATACCTATCTTTATAAAACGGGTGAATCCGAAAAAATAGCTTACCTGTTAGAGAATCCAAGAGTTAAACAAGAATTAGTTCCTTCAATGATGGCGCGAATTGTGAATATGGAACAATTTTTGTTAGCTTATCCATTTAAAGAAAGAGCTCCTCAAACTGTTTATTTGAAAGTTGAAGATCTAGTAGCCCCTTGGAATGCAGGAGTTTGGAAGTTAGAATTATATTTGACTGATAGAAAAGTTTCTCGGGTAACCGATGAACAAGAGCTTTCTCAAGTTTCTCTTTTATCCGGTACCATTCAAGCTTGGACGCAAGTTTTTATGAACTATCGGACGATTGAAGAATTGCACTTCTTTGAACGGATTCAAGGAGATGAGCAAACATTGGCTGATTTTGCAAAACGAATTCCAGAAGGAACGCCGGTTTTATATGATTATTTTTAGTTGAAGCAGTTTACTCCTTCTTCTTCTTGCAAATTATTCCTTTTTCTTATACACTTATTAAAAGTAAGTTAAACGCATAAAGCGAATTGAGAAAGGAATGAAACAAATGCTTAGCTTAAATGAAAAGACGCATATTGGAGAAGTTGTTTTAAATGTTGAAAATCTACAGGAGATGAAACAGTTCTATCAAACTGTTATGGGCATGGACATAAAAGCTGAAACACCATCAGTAGTTTCTTTTGGAGCAAAAGGAGATAAAACGATACTGTTGACACTGAAAGCCGTTCAAGCAGGAGGGCCTAACGTTCGTTCGACAGGATTGTATCATTTGGCTCTTTTGTTGCCTACTCGACAAGATTTAGGTGAGATATTGTACCACCTCCTCATTTCGGGATACCCGCTGACT
>DIDU01000138.1:3467-12668 GCA_002418295.1 Carnobacterium sp. UBA5792
CTGAAGCTTTTTACAAGGGTTTATTGGGCTTCGAATTGAAATTTGATTTTGGCGCACAAGCAAAGTTTTTTGCAGCTGGTGAATACCATCACCAAATCGGAGCAAATACTTGGGCGGGAAAAGGAATCCCAGCAGCTGAAAAAGGAATTCGCGGTTTGGCTTATTATACGATCGTAGTTCCAGTTAAAGAGGACTTCGCCCGCATTCAAACATCTTTAACGGACAAACAATATGAATACCAGTTAGATGAAGAGAGTGGTGTTCTTTCATTGGAAGACCCTAATGGAATTGTAGTAAAAATCCTACAAAAATAATTCATTTTAACGACCAGAAAAGGCTTTTGCTTTTTCTGGTCGTTTACTTTTGGTTTTATCAGTAAAAAACTAACGAAAAGTTGCGGCTTTTATTTCTTTAACCGAAATGTCTATGCTATGATCAAGCTAAAAAGCTGGTCTTAAAAAGTAGCTAATATCAATAAGTAAATTTAAAAAATGAAATAGTGCTGATGGATAAACCACCCATGAGCGTTTTTCTTTTAAAAATGTTAAGCAGAAGTCGAAGAAAGGAAGAGAGCCATGTACGACAACACTAGGAAATTGATCCGACACTTTACCGAAGACGGCACATTGCCTGGAGCAAGTTATGCTTTTATCAACCAACAGGAAATCAGGCAATACCGTGAGGGTCTAGCAGCGATGATTCCTCGCAAAGAGCCCATTAAAGAAAACCAGCAANNCTTATTTTGCAATTATTGGAGAACAGGATATTGGCTCTAGATGCCTCCGTTCAAACTTATTTACCGGATTTCAGTGCCAGCCAAGTAACACTTCGTCATTTACTGACGCACACTTCTGGGTTAAATGGATTTATTCCCAATCGCAATGCGTTATCAGCTAGTGAATTAAAAGCTGCTCTATTGAATTTGCCCGTGGAAGACATATGCGGCACAAAAGTGAAATATACGGATACAAATATGATCTTATTGGGTTATATCATTGAAAGCATTGAAAATGAAACGCTAAGTGTTGTTTTTGAAAAACGCATTATGGTTCCTTTGAATTTGCTTGATTCAACCTTTCATCCAGCAGATCCGGCACAGTGCGCTCCAACAGAAAGCCAGCCGGACCGTGGTGTGATCAGAGGAGAAGTTCACGATCCTAAAGCATTAGTATTAGGCGATCATTGCGGTAGTGCCGGATTGTTTTCTACATTGAACGATGTTTTACGTTTTAGTCAGATGCTTCTTCAAAAAGGTCAGTTAGAAGGTGTTCGCATCTTGCAAGAATCAACTGTTGAACAATTAACACGGGATTGGACACCGAGCGGGAAATTAGAACGTTCTTTAGGCTGGGATTTAACAATCAGAAAGCAAGGTCGTTATCTATTCCATACCGGATTTACAGGAACGTTTATATTATTCGATATAAAAAAGCAAACAGCTTTTGTTTTTTTGTCTAACCGGGTACATCCAACAAGTGATACACCAACCTATCTTAAGAAAAGAGATCAATTAATCGAAACGTATTTTTCAGAAAAAGAAGTAGAATGGCTGTAACTTTTAAATGAAAGCAATGTAAAATCGTTTTCAACTGTGGTAAGATAAGAAAGAAGTATGCATATGGGAGGAACGTAAAAATGAACGAACCATTATTTTTAAAAGCTGTTTTACAAGAAAAAATTTGGGGCGGCACCAAATTAAGAGATGTCTTTGGATATGATTTACCCAGTGACAAGGTAGGCGAGTGTTGGGCTATCAGTGCTCATCCAAACGGACCCAGCACAGTATTGAATGGTCCTTATCAAGGAATGACATTAGCAGAAGTGTGGAAAGAACACAGTGATGCTTTCGGCAATGCCAAAGGAGACGTCTTCCCATTATTAACTAAAATATTAGATGCGAACGATGACTTATCGGTCCAAGTGCATCCAGATGATGCTTATGGAATGGAACATGAAGGCGAGTTAGGAAAAACAGAATGTTGGTATGTGATCGATGCCGACGAAGAAGCAGAAATCATTTACGGACACCATGCTCAATCAAAAGAAGAATTAGAAACCATGATTCGTGAAGGCAAATGGGATGATTTATTGCGCCGTATCAAAGTAAAAAAAGGCGATTTCTTCTTTGTTCCAAGTGGAACGATCCATGCGATAGGAGCAGGGATCATGATCCTAGAAACGCAACAATCCAGTGATACAACTTACCGGGTCTATGACTATGACCGTAAAGGCGATGATGGAAAGCCAAGAGAACTGCACATTCAACAATCTGTTGATGTGACAACCGTTCCGCATGTGGATGCAGCCACAGATATTCAAACAGAAAAGCGGGAAAATGTCGAAATCACAACGTATGTAAAAACTGATTTCTTTGATGTATACCAATGGGATATTACAGGAAAAGCAGCATTTGAAGCTACAGCGCCCTATACTCTAGTGAGTGTTTTAGAAGGCGAAGGAACGCTATCTGTTGAAGCGGGCGATTATCCATTGCACAAAGGAACACATTTCATTTTGCCAAATGAAATCAAAAACTGGACAATTGACGGCACATTGCAAATTATCGCATCCACACCAGGAACGAAACTTTAAGAGAAGCTAAAAAACCACCGACCTAAACGATTTTCGTTCAGGTCGGTGGTTTTTGGTTACGCGAATAAGGCTTCAGCCTCTTGAGGAAAACGTTTCTTAACGGCTTCTTTTAAAATACGATCAGTTAAAGACACATTGCGCACTAAGATAGGCCCGTGAAGATAAGAACAATAAGTTTGTTTGTAATGGGCGCCTTCCGTTTTATCCTCGCCATTGTTGCCTTGACCGATTTCAACGATGCCTAACGGTTTGACATTTTCGCCTAAGAAAGTCCGACCGTTGTGGTTTTCAAAGCCTTTATAAGTTTCATCAAATTCGTCATTTTTAATAATGATATCGCCGATGAAACGGTTATTTTCTTGATTGAGCGTGTAGTGATCTAGAGCACCAGCGCCTTCAATTTTATTGCCGGCAGCATCCACATAATAATGGCCTAGTAGTTGGAAACCGCCGCAAATACCGACCATTACACCATCGTTTTCAATATAAGTGGCGATGTCTTCTTTTTTATTTTGCAAATCTTTTGAAACAATGCGTTGCTCAAAATCTTGACCGCCGCCAAAGAAAACTAAATCATATTTAGTTGGATCAAAAGCTTGATCTAAACTGATGATTTCCGTATCAAAGGTAATGCCGTACTGTTTTGCACGGTGCTGCAGCATTAATAAATTGCCGTTATCACCATATNNCATAAAGATGACAAACTTTCAATTCAACCATCTTACATGCCTCCTTCAATATAATGTTGATTGGCAAGCTCTTTGCGCAATTGCAAGACAGCTGTATAAGTTGCTAAAACGTGAATTTTCTTAGTGGGCGCATCTTTGAAACTCTTGATCAAGTCAGTCAATTCAGGAATGACTTGCAGTTCTTCTGCTGGTACACCGGCAACTTCTATCCGAGTTTTGATATCTTCCACTCGCTCACCGCTCACTGTAAATTGTTTGATATTCATATCGGTGATACTTTCGTAATTTGCATCCCAAATCCAACTGATATCCGTTCCATCTGCAGCATTCGCGTTTAGAATAGAGACAAAAGAAAATGGTTCAGGATCGCGGGCAATCATATCTAAAACTTGGTTTAACCCAACTGGATTTTTCACTAAATTGACCGTAATTTCTTTATCTTCAATATTAATGATTTCTTGNNTCTTGCCGGCCAAATACTCGTTTAGCAGACTGAAATCCGCTTCTTATCTGATCAGGCGTTACATCAAAAATCCGGCCAATGCTGTAAGCAGCTAAAGCATTATAAATGTTGTATTGGCCGCCAATGTTGATTTCAAAAGGTTCACCATCAATGATAAAGCGCGAAGATTGGTGATCCATCTCTAGAATATCTGTCATACGGTAAGTCAGTTCAGGACGTTTAAATCCACAATGCGGACAATAATATTTTCCAAGGTTGCTGTAAGAGATGAATTTGTAATGTAGAATATGATGACATTGCGGGCAAAGGACTCCATCAGTATTATAATGAGCTTGCATTTCCCCGTCAGGCAAATGATCAAAGCCAAAATAAACTCGTTTATTGACCGTTTCTTTTGAATTAAAGATCGGAGCATCACCGTTGCTGACGATCAAAGCCTCAGGGGCTAGCGCAGCACCGTCCAACATCAATTGATAAGTGGTATAGATTTCACCATAACGATCCATTTGATCGCGGAAAACATTGGTAAAAATAATTGCTTTTGGTTTGACATATTTAGTAACGTGAACCAAACTAGCTTCATCGACTTCTAAGATGGCTACTTTATTTTTTTTATTAGTTGTATAAGTGTGGTGTGTCAAGAAAGTAGAAACAATCCCTTGCTGCATATTTGCACCTGTTGGATTGGTAATGATATCTGGGTATTTTTGTTTCAACACTTGATAAGTCAAAGCTGTTGTTAATGTTTTTCCATTTGTGCCAGTCACGATTACGACTTCGTAATCTTTAGACAATGCGCCTAAAACAGTAGGATCCAGCTTTTGTGTTAACATACCTGGATAACTGCTGCCTCCTTTAAAAAAGGTATGGAGTCCCCATCTAGTTGTTTTTCCTACCATAATGGCAAATGCGTTACGTATACTCAATTGAGTTTCCTCCAATAAATAAAATAATGAGAACAAATAATTTGCTGCTACTTTGTCATTTTAGCACAATTTTTTTGAAAGAATATTAAAATTACTTAACTTGTTTGATTCTATAGATAAATTTAATGAATTTGATAGCCAAAAAACGGAGAATCTGATGTTAAGGGAAGGGAATTGATAAGTAGGGCTGAGAATTTCTTTGTCTTGAAAAACAGAAAATATGGGAGCCGTTCTGTTGTAAATAAGCCTCTTTCCATTTTTCTTTTACAAATTTAATGCAAAATTCACAAAATTACCGTATAATTCTAAGAGATTCCTATGAAAGAAAAGAGGATGTAAAATTATGGCTCAACTTTTTTTCAAATACGGTGCAATGAACAGCGGAAAAACCATTGAGATTCTTAAAGTGGCATATAACTATGAAGAACAAGACAAGCCCGTTGTTCTTATGACGAGCGGTTTGGATAATCGAGATGAAGTGGGCATTATTTCTAGCCGGATCGGTTTGCGGCGTGAAGGGATTTCGATTTTTGATGATACCAATATTTTTGAAACTATCCAAGAACTTGATTTCAAGCCTGCTTGTGTATTAATTGATGAAGCACAGTTTTTAATGAAAACACATATTTTTCAATTAGCTCAAATCGTGGATGATCTTGATATTCCAGTTATGGCTTTTGGTCTGAAAAATGATTTTAAAAATGAGTTGTTTGAAGGTTCTAAATACCTGTTGCTTTATGCAGATAAGATTGAAGAGATGAAAACAATCTGCTGGTATTGTCACAGAAAAGCCATTATGAACATGCGGATGATCGATGGCAAGCCTGTCTATGCAGGTGAACAAATTCAAATCGGTGGAAATGAAAGTTACTTCCCCGTTTGCCGTAAACACTATATCCACCCCCCACTTTAGCAAAGATGCGGAAAAACAAGGATGCGGAGTGACCCTGGTAGACACACAGCGATTTTAGGAACTTTCTAAGCAAGAGCATCCTGCGCATTGCTGAAAGTTATCTAAATTGCCAAGTGTCTGGNNAGTTTCTTAAATAAAAAAACAGCAGCAGTAAACCATGAAAAAAAAAGGAGAATTTCAGTATGTTTGATAGATTAGCTAGCGTTGAAGGACGTTACGAAGAACTGAATGAATTGTTAAGTGACCCTGAAGTAGTCAGTGACACAAAACGCTTAATGAAACTGACGAAAGAAGAAGCNNCTGGACTACGTGAAACAGTGGCCACTTATCGCCGTTATAAAGCGGTTGAGCAAGATATTGCAGATACAGAAGAAGTCTTAGGAGAAACTTCTGATCCTGAAATGACGGAAATGGCTAAAGAAGAATTAGCAGAACTAAAAAATGGAAAAACTGAAATTGAAGAAAAAATGAAAATCTTGATGCTGCCTAAAGATGAAAATGATGATCGTAATATCATTATGGAAATTCGAGGAGCAGCCGGCGGAGACGAAGCAGCGCTATTCGCAGGCGATTTATTCGGCATGTACCAAAAATACGCTGATGCACAAGGCTGGAAAACAGAAGTACTAGATGCCAATATTACAGGAATCGGCGGATACAAAGAAGTTACTTTAATGATCACCGGAGAAAATGTATATTCAAAATTAAAATACGAAAACGGAGCGCATCGTGTTCAACGTGTTCCATCAACGGAATCACAAGGACGGATCCATACTTCAACAGCCACCGTTATGGTAATGCCGGAAGCTGAAGAAGTAGAACTGGATATTGCTGATAAAGACATTCGGACAGATATTTACCATGCCAGCGGAGCAGGTGGACAGCACGTTAATAAAACAGCTTCGGCCGTTCGCTTAACCCATTTACCGACAGGAATAGCTGTTGCCATGCAAGATGCTCGTTCACAAATTCAAAATCGTGAAAAGGCGATGAAAGTCTGCCGAGCCCGCGTCTATGACCATATTCAACATGAAGCGCAAAGCGCGATCGATATGGAACGTAAATCAGCAGTAGGTACTGGAGATCGTTCAGAGAGAATTCGGACCTATAACTTTCCGCAAAGCCGCGTAACCGATCATAGAATCGGCTTAACGATTCAAAAATTAGAACAAATTTTAAATGGTAAACTCGATGAAATCATTGATGCATTGATTTTGCATGATCAAACAGCCAAAATGGAGCAGTTAAAAGATGAAAATTGATGAAACGTATCGTGAAGTCCTGAAATGGGCTTCTTCTTTTTTAGAAGCTGCTGGTCAAGAAGAGTCAGCAGCGGAGTTCTTGTTAAGAGGACGGTTGAATTGGTCTAAAACGGATTTTATCTTACATTTAGAAGATCCGGTTCCTATTGAAACAAGACAACAGTTTATTGAGGACGTTAAGCAGCACAGTAAAGGAACTCCCACTCAGCACATATTAGGCTATGAATGGTTTCATGATTATCGTTTTAAAGTGACTAAAGATACATTGATCCCACGTCCTGAAACAGAAGAAATTGTAGATAAGTTCTTAAAGCAAGCGTCTAACCGTCCGTTAACTGTTTTAGATATTGGTACAGGAACTGGTGCGATTGCTATCGCCATAAAAAAAGAACGGCCGCAAGATGAAGTGACGGGAATTGATTTATCAAGTGCAGCATTAGCAGTTGCTAAAGAAAATGCAGAGCAATTACAAGCAAATGTTCGCTTTTTAGCTGGTGATTTGACAGCTCCGGTAACAGCAGAGCAATTCGATGTGGTTATTTCTAATCCGCCTTATATTGGTGAAAATGAAAAGATAGATATGGATGAGTCTGTTTTGAACTATGAGCCGCAAATGGCCTTATTTGCCGATAATAATGGTTTGGCCATTTACCAACGATTAGCGGAAGAAATACCGGCAATTTTGAAACCAGACGGACAAATCTTTTTAGAGATTGGATTTCGTCAAGGAGAAGCAGTCAAAGCTATTTTTCAAGCTGCATTTCCAAACGCAAAAGTAGAAGTAGAAAAAGATATGAGCGGACATGACCGGTTGATAACAGTAAAACAAGTTTGATTTAAATAAAATGGAGGTGAGCCTGTGGAAACTAAGATATTTCAATTGAATGAAATTGAAAAAGCTGCACAATTGTTGAAACAAGGAGAATTAATAGCCTTTCCTACTGAAACAGTCTATGGGTTGGGAGCTAATGCACAAAATGAAACAGCCGTAAAAAAAGTTTATGCTGCTAAAGGACGGCCTAGCGATAATCCATTGATTGTCCATGTCGCTTCAATAGCAGAAGTAAAAAAATACGTAGCAGAAGTTCCGTTTGCTGCACAAAAATTGATGGAAAAATTTTGGCCGGGACCGTTAACCATTATTTTCCGTACAAAACCGGGAGCCTTTTCTAAAACCGTAACTGGCGGTTTAGACAGCGTAGCTATGCGTATGCCGGATAATGCAGCAACACTTGCGCTAATCAAAGCAACAGGAAAACCGCTAGTAGGACCGAGTGCGAATACTTCAGGAAAACCAAGTCCGACAACCGCTCAGCATGTTTACCATGATTTGCATGGAAAAATTGCCGGTGTACTGGATGGCGGTAAAACAGGAGTTGGATTNNACTGTTTTAGATATGACAGATCCTGAAAAGCCCATTATTTTAAGACCAGGCACGATGACAAGGGAGTTAATAGAAGCCGTTATTGGCCCGATAGATACGGATCATCATCAGGTTTCTAAGGAAGAACAACCTAAGGCACCAGGGATGAAATACAAACACTATTCACCAAACGAACCGGTAATTATCGTTAAGGGGTCAAATGATCAGTGGCAAAAAGCCATTGACCACTATCAACTGCAAGGTGAGAAAATTGGGCTGTTAGCTAATGAAGACTGCATTCGTTTGTTTGAGTCAAAAGTAGCCGATACATTTTCTCTAGGGAAAAAAGACGAAGTTGCTGATGCAGCCAAATTATTGTATGCCGGTCTGCGTTATTTTGAAACAACAGAAGCAACAGTAATCTTGGCTGAAGCGCATGAAGCGGAAGGATTAGGGGATGCCTATATGAATCGGTTGGAAAAAGCAGCTGGGAACCATTATTTTTGATAAAGTAAAAATAAGACAGAAATGCTATACTAAAGTTATTCTATTTATTAAATTAAGGGTGTGAGTTGAAGATGGATTTTAGAGAATTTGATAAAGATTTATTTGATGCGATAGATCAGGAAAAAAATCGCCAAGAAAATAATATTGAGTTGATTGCTTCTGAAAATTTTGTTTCAGAAGGTGTACTTGCGGCTCAAGGCAGTATTTTAACAAATAAATATGCTGAAGGTTATCCAGGAAAACGATATTACGGCGGTTGTGAGTACATTGATGTAGTGGAAAATTTAGCGATTGACCGTGCAAAAGAACTCTTTGGAGCAGAATACGCCAACGTACAACCGCATTCAGGTTCCAGTGCAAATATGGCTGTTTTTAATGCATTTTTAGAACCGGGCGATAAAGTGTTAGGAATGGATTTGACGCATGGTGGGCATTTAACCCATGGTTCTCCAGTCAATTTTAGTGGAAAAACATATGATTTTGTC
>DIDU01000139.1:0-1812 GCA_002418295.1 Carnobacterium sp. UBA5792
CTAATTCACGGAAACTGGCTAAATCTAACCGAAGCGTGCCCGAAACTTTTTTCATTGCTTTTATTTGAGCTGCTCCCCCTACACGTGAAACCGACAAACCGGCTGCAATAGCGGGTCTGATACCAGAATAGAATAGATCACTTTCTAAGAAAATCTGCCCATCTGTAATGGAAATCACGTTTGTCGGAATATAAGCAGAAATATCTCCAGCTTGTGTTTCAACAAATGGAAGAGCTGTAATTGAACCGCCGCCTAATTCTTTATTTAACTTGGCAGCTCTTTCTAGCATCCGTGAATGCAAGTAAAATACATCCCCCGGATAAGCTTCACGACCTGGTGGACGACGTAGCAGCAAAGACAGTTCACGGTAAGCTGCCGCTTGTTTAGTTAAATCGTCAAAAACGATTAAAACGTGCTTGCCGTTGTACATAAATTCTTCAGCCATGGCTAAGCCTGAATAAGGAGCAAGATACAACAACGGTGCTGGCTGTGAAGCACTTGCCGTCACGATTGTTGTATATTCCATAGCACCGTATCGTTTCAGTGTCTCAGCTTGTGCACGGACAGTTGATTCTTTTTGGCCGATTGCTACGTAAATACAAATTGTATCTTTACCTTTTTGATTAATGATCGCATCGATGGCCAAACTGGTCTTACCAGTTTTTCGGTCTCCAATCACCAATTCACGTTGTCCACGTCCAATTGGCACAAGAGCATCGATTGCTTTAATACCTGTTTGTAGAGGTTCATAAACAGATTGACGTTCCATTACACCAGGAGCAGCATTTTCAACAGGACGCATTTTTGTCGTATTAATTTCGCCCAATCCATCAACTGGTTGGCCTAACGAGTTTACTACCCGTCCAATCATTGCCTCTCCTACTGGTACTTCCATAATCCGCCCAGTTCGTTTAACGGTATCCCCTTCAACGATTCCTTCAAATTGACCTAGGATAATGATCCCAACATCATTTGTTTCTAAGTTCTGAGCCATTCCAAAAACGCCATTAGAAAATTCAAGTAGTTCTCCGGACATCGCATTCTCTAATCCGTAAGCTCGAGCAATACCATCTCCGACATAACTGACTGTTCCAACTTCGTCAACAACCAACTCATTACGAAAACCTTCAATTTGTTGCTTAATGAGCGAACTGATTTCTTCAGCTTTTAACCCCATAAATTTTCACCTCTTCAGCTATTTCTTTCCTTCATTATTTAATTAATTGTTTCTTTAGATTTTCTATATTTGAACGAATGCTGCCATCAAAAATTTTGTTTTCAATTTCGATGACCACTCCGCCTAAAATCTTTTCATCTTTTACCTTATTCAATAAAATTTTTTTTGCATTAAATTTTTTAGAAAATACTTCTTTGATTCGTTCTTCCTGCTCTTTTTCTAAAGGAACAGCTGTTGTAACTTTCGCTACGACTGTACGATTTTCATGGTCATATAACAATTCGTACTCGTGAATAATGGTTAACATATCTCCCATTCGCCGAAAATCATAAATCGTCTGAACAAAGCCTTTTACATCTGGTGTAAAATCTTTAGTCAAATCTGTTAAAATTTTTTCTTTGTCAACTTGTGCAACGTCTCGATTGTTAAAAAAATCACTTATATTAGGGTTGCCAGAATAAATCTGGCGAACGTCCATTAGATTGTCGAAAACAACATCTTCTGTTCCTTTTTCAATTGAATCGTAATAAAAAGCTTTGGCTAATTGGCCGGAATCCATATCTCTATTTAGTCTCATCTACATCCGCCAGCCTTTCAATGTATTCATTGATCAATTCAGCGTGACCTTCAGTTGT
>DIDU01000139.1:1833-4038 GCA_002418295.1 Carnobacterium sp. UBA5792
CATCATTACGTACACTGGCTAACGCCATTTGCCGTTCATTTTCAATTTCTTTTTTTGCATCCATTTTTAATCGAGAGGCTTCTGCTCTGGCTGCGGCCAATAAGTCTTTTTCTGCGCTTTCAGCAGATTCTCTAGCTTTGTTTAACACTGTGGCTGCTTCTGCCCGTGTCTTATCTAATTTTTCTTGACGTTCTGCAGCTAGGCGTTCAGCTTCGTTTTTGGCAATTTCAGCATTTTCTATGTTACTTGCAATGTTTTGTTCCCGTTGTTCCATAATATTCATCAACGGTTTCCATGCAAATTTCTTTAATAAAACCATCAAGAGTAAAAACGATACTAGTACAACAATTGTATCCCCTGCAGTTGTTGCTCCTAAAACTAACTGTTTGAACATTAATTTTCACTTCCTTCTCGTATTCAGTTTGACTATCTGCGAAAAAGGTAGAGATCCCCTTGCCAGCTCCACCCTTACCTAAAATTCATTTGATTGATGTCAGCCGGTAACTTATTTCGCCTTATTAACTAAATACAAGAATAAATGCGATAACAACTGCCATGATTGGAATAGCCTCTACTAGACCAACACCGATATACATTAACGTTTGAAGTTGACCTTTCATTTCTGGTTGACGAGCAATAGATTCGATTGTTTTTGAAATAACTCTACTTGAACCAAATGCGGCTCCGATCGCTGCACCTGCGATTGCGATTGCTGCTCCAATTAAACCCATAATAATTTCCTCCTAATTTTCAAATCATTTTTTCTTATTATTCTTACTGTGCTTCGTGTTCGACTTTGTGTGAAATATAAACCATTGTCAAAGTTGTAAAGACAAAGGCTTGAATACTTCCAATGAAGATAGAAAAACCTTGCCATACCATCTCTAACGGAACTCCTACAATCCAAGTAAAGACACCAAAACTTTGTGCTAATGTTGCAATTAAACCTAATAAGATTTCACCTGCATAAATATTTCCATAGAGCCGCAAAGCTAGTGTCAGAGTGTTTGTAAACTCTTCAAATAACTTGATCGGCAATAAGAAAGGTACTGGTCTTACGAAACTATTCATGAAATATTCTTTAAAACCTTGTTCTCTTACGCCAAAGTAGTTGGAAAGAACAATAATCATAAACGCTAAAGACAAGGTGACGATTGGATCAGCTGTTGGACTCTTCCAAAGCTGTTGCCCGTTAAGATTTAGTACCAAAGGTAACCCCATCATATTTGAAACAAATACAAACATAATCAAAGTAAATCCTAGAAGGCCAAATTTATCTCCTTGTTCTTTCGACATTGAACTAGAAATAATATTTCGAACAAAATCGACTACCCATTCAATAAAATTTTGCTTACCGGTTGGTTTAAGCTGCATGTTTCTCGTACAAATAAAAGCGACTAAAAAAACAATAACGCATGCNNTAGATTGGTTACATTAAAACTTAAACCAAATAAATGCAGTATTGGAGATTCATGTTCCACAACGTTCACCTCTTTTCCATAATTAAACTGTTTCCATGCTTCAACAAAGCTTCGTAAGCCATCAAAGGGTGTATGTAATTTTCTTATACATTTTTCAAGCTTAAAACTAATTTTACCATACTTCTTATTTTCTTTCCTATATAAAGCCCCTCCGATCAGTACCTTTTAAAACCTTTAAATAGGAAAATGAAAAGAGTTTGGTTTTTTCTTGCAGCCTTGTTGACAAATGTTATCTTACCACCATTTAGATCAAAATACAAAACATTGTGAAAAAATTTTCTATTTTCATGAAAGTTTCATGGGCGTGTTTTTTTATCTTTTTTATCCTGCTATTTCGAGAATGATTTCTTTGAGTTCGCCACTTTTTATATTCCTTATTAAACCGCAGTTTTTTTACTTAAATTCTGTTTTCAATATAAAAAATAAAAAAATCTCAAAAAAGAATTTTTTCTTTTTTGAGATTTTCTTATTTTAAAGTGTTCCGAATAAACGGTCACCAGCATCGCCTAAACCTGGTAAAATATACCCATTTTCATCTAATTTTTCATCTAAAGCTGCAGTGTAAATATCAACATCCGGGTGTGCTTCTTCTAAAGCCTTTACACCTTCTGGAGCAGCTACGATACAAACAAATTTGATTGAACTTGCACCACGTTTTTTTAATGCATCAATTGCAGCAATAGCTGAACCTCCTGTTGCTAACATTGGATCAACTACTAGTAAT
>DIDU01000139.1:4081-4320 GCA_002418295.1 Carnobacterium sp. UBA5792
AATTTAACAAAATATTCAACTGCTTCCAGTGTTTCGTGATCACGGTACATCCCTACGTGCCCAACTTTTGCTGCAGGAATCAAATCTAAAGTTCCGTCGACCATACCTAAACCGGCTCTTAAAATTGGAATAATCGCAACTTTTTTACCTGCTAATTGTTTCTGTGTTGTTTTAATTAAAGGCGTTTCGATTTCAACATCTTGTAAAGGCATATCTCTTGAAACTTCGTATGCCATTAG
>DIDU01000139.1:4502-4721 GCA_002418295.1 Carnobacterium sp. UBA5792
CCCTCATTTTCTATAGATTTCAAACACTTCCATTGTAAAGGAGAATCAAATTAAAGGCTAGCAGTTTCCTATCTTTTCTAAAAAAATACTCTTGCAAAAAGCAGCTTCAGATAAATACAGGCATTCTGCTGTTATCTGAAACTGCTTTTCTGTTCTCTTATGCTATTTTTTCACGTACAACGGATTTTGTTTCGTTAAGGCTAAAACTGCTTTTTTAAG
>DIDU01000139.1:4794-5131 GCA_002418295.1 Carnobacterium sp. UBA5792
CCTTTTTAGAATCGGCTTCATCAAAACCTCGCGTTGTAATTGCCGGCGTACCAATGCGAATTCCGCTTGTTTTAAATGGGCTCAGTGTTTCAAACGGTATAGTATTTTTATTGACTGTTATACCTACTTCATCCAATAAAGCTTCTGCTTCTTTCCCGTTCAATCCAAATTGAGTAACTTCAAACAACAATAAGTGATTATCTGTTCCGCCACTGATCAAATGACCCGGCGATGCATTAAAAACAGCTTCCATCGCTTTAGCGTTTTTGATGACTTGGGCAGCATATTCTTTAAATTCAGGTGTCATCGCTTCTTTTAATGCAACAGCTTTTCCAGG
>DIDU01000139.1:5251-5482 GCA_002418295.1 Carnobacterium sp. UBA5792
CAGCGGACCTCCTTGAATGCCTGGAAAAATGGCACTGTTTAAAGCTTTGCCATACTGTTCTTTCGCTAAAATCATACCCCCGCGTGGACCTCTTAAAGTCTTATGAGTCGTTGTTGTGACAACATCTGCATATGGAACTGGACTTTGATGTACTCCGGCAGCAATAAGGCCAGCAATATGAGCCATATCGACCATTAAATACGCACCTACTTCATCTGCGATTTCACGGAA
>DIDU01000140.1:0-3462 GCA_002418295.1 Carnobacterium sp. UBA5792
AATACCTGCTTCATCTCCGCTTTGGTAATCCAATACTTCAATTTTAAATCCTTTTTTTTCTGCCCAGCGTGTATACATGCGTAATAGCATGCTGCCCCAGTCTTGTGATTCGGTTCCGCCGGCTCCTGGATGCAATTCAATGATCGCATTATTTTTATCATAAGGACCACTCAACAGCATATCTAGTTCATATTGATCTAAGGTTTCAAAAAAAGTCTCCGCTTCTTGGGATAATTCCTTTTCTAGTTCCGGGTCGTTTTCTTCTTTAACCATTTCCAGCATCAGTTCTAACTCTTCTTGTTTTTCTTCTAGTTGTTTAAAATGAGAATATTTTTCCTTCTCAACATTCGCTTCATTAATTAACGTTTGGGCTTTTTGTGCATCATTCCAAAACGCAGGATCTGTCATTTGGTGGTCGTATTCAGCAATGGTCTGTTCCAGATTCTCTAAGTCAAAGAGACCTCCTGTAACCGGCGATTTTTTCTTTAGCTGTTTCTATCTTATTTCTAATTTCACTTATTTCCATTTTAATTGCTCCTCGTCTTTACTAGTTGTTAATGGTTAGTGAGAAAAACACGATTCGTTGAACAAATCGTGTTTTTAACATTTTTTTAAGCTTTACCATGACAATTTTTGTATTTTTTTCCGCTGCCGCATGGGCAGGGATCGTTCCGTCCTACCTTTGAGCTATCAATTTTGATTGGTTTTTTCTTTGCTTCTTTCACTACTTGTCCATCACCCGTAGAGTGAGCAGCTGTTCCTTTAGCTACTTGTTCTCTTTGCAAGTTTTGACGAATTTGTGATTTCATCAGCAAACGCGTAACGTCATAATCAATCGCAGCAATCATTTCCTCAAACAATCTAAAACCTTCTGTTTGATATTCTACTAATGGGTTAGACTGGCCATACGCCACTAAGCCGATACCTTGACGTAATTGATCCATCGTATCGATATGATCTGTCCATTTGCTGTCGACCACTCGCAAAATAACGACTTTTTCAAATTCCAGCACTTGTTCTGTACCATTCAATTGTTGTTCTTTTTCAGCATAGATTTTTTCAGCTACTTCCATTAAAAGTGTTTGAATTTCAGCTGCTGATTTGCCTTCTAAATCACTTAAACTTAAATCATCCGGATGTACAACCGCTGAATGAGCAAAGTCTAAAATGCTTTGCAGGTTCCACTCTTCTTTAGGACCTTGTGTATGCAATTGGACCATGCGTTCAATGGCACGTTGAATCATTGGTATTGTTACCTTTTTCAATGACTCCTGTTCCATAATGACTTCTAGTCTTTGTTTATACATAATTTCACGTTGTTCTCGCATCACATCATCATATTGCAAGACGTTTTTACGCGTATCGTAGTTGTTCCCTTCTACTCGTTTTTGAGCAGATTCTACTTGACGTGAGATCATTTTGCTTTGAATGACTGCATCTTCATCTTGAACTTTTAGCCGCTCTAAAACGGCTTGGATTCGTTCAGATCCGAAACGTCTCATCAAATCATCTTCTAAAGAAAGATAAAATTGGGTCACACCAGGATCTCCTTGACGACCAGCACGACCACGTAATTGATTATCGATCCGGCGTGATTCATGCCGTTCTGTCCCGATAACACAAAGCCCACCTACTTCACGGACACCTGCACCTAACTTGATGTCAGTTCCCCGTCCAGCCATGTTGGTTGCAATAGTAATAGAACCTTTTTGTCCAGCATTTGTGATGATCTCTGCCTCTTTAAAGTGATTTTTAGCATTTAGCACTTCATGTGGGATCCGAGCTTGTCTTAATAAGCCGGAAAGCAATTCAGAAGTTTCAACTGCCACCGTACCAACCAAAATCGGTTGCCCAGTAGCATGGCGTTCTTTAATTTCTTCTACTACTGCTTCAAACTTGCTGATTAAAGAAGGATACAACAGATCCGGCCGGTCATCACGAATCAATGGTCGATTGGTTGGAATAGAAACGACATTGATGTTATAAATTTCCCGGAACTCTTCTTCTTCTGTTTTTGCTGTTCCTGTCATCCCAGCTAGTTTCTTATACATTCTAAAGAAATTTTGGAATGTAATGTTAGCCATTGTTTTTGATTCATTTTGGATCGTTACGCCCTCTTTTGCTTCAATGGCTTGGTGCAAACCATCTGAATAACGGCGTCCTTCCATGATCCGTCCAGTAAATTGGTCAACGATCATTACTTTATCATCTTGAACCACATAATCAATATCAAACAGCATAATATAGTTGGCACGCAACGCCTGGTCTAAATGATGAGTCAATGCTTGGTTTTCTACATCATATAGATTTTCTACCCGGAATGTTTTTTCAGCTTTTTCCATTCCAGTTTCTGTTAAGGCAACTGTTTTTGATTGAACATCTATCGTATAGTCTTCTTCTTCTTTTAGTCCTTTAACAAAAAAGTCCGTTCGTGTATAAAGGGTGGTGGATTTTTCAGCTTGTCCTGAAATAATCAACGGAGTTCTCGCTTCATCGATCAAAATCGAGTCTACTTCATCGACAATCGCGTAATTTAACGGACGTTGAACCATCTGTTCTTTATAAACAACCATATTATCTCTTAGATAGTCAAAACCCATTTCATTGTTGGTACTGTACATCACATCTGCTAAATAAGCTTCGCGCTTTTCTTCAGCTGATTTGGAATTCAAATTCAAGCCGACAGTTAAGCCTAGCCATTGGTATAGTTCTCCCATTTCTACAGCATCACGGCTGGCCAAATACTCATTGACGGTTACAACGTGGACTCCTTCACTTGTTAAAGCATTAAGGTAAACCGGCATAGTAGCCGTTAAGGTTTTTCCTTCCCCCGTCTTCATTTCAGGGATATTTCCACGGTGCAAAGTCACACCTCCCATTAATTGAACACGGTAAGGATATAACCCTAATACCCGCTTAGCAGCTTCACGTACAACTGCAAATGCTTCCGGTAACAAATCATCCAGTGTTTCTCCTGCTTGGTAACGTTTTTTGAATTCAGGTGTTTTTGCTTTTAGGTCTTCATCTGACAAGGCAGCCATTTGATCTGCAAACGCTTCAATACGATCTGCTACTTTTCCTAAACTCTTTAGTTCTTTTTTATCATTTTCAATTAAATTACGTAAAAAATTAGCCATTCATTCTTCTCCTCTGTTGTTGCTATTCTATAGGTAGTAGTTGAGTCTATTTCATAAAGGTTCGTTTTTTTGGGTAGCTGCTTTTTTAATTTTTAACTTATATATTGACTTTTATTTTGTCTGTTGTCAATATCCTTATTAATTCTATCATTACTTATTCACAAATGAAACCTTTTTATAGTCAAAGTTAGTGGACAATCCTGCTTTTTAAGTGAAAAAGAAATAAAGAAAGAGTGCAGCTAGCTTTTAGGGCTAACTGCACTCTTTCTTTAACATTACTCTTGATTCCAATTTTTAATCTGTTTCGATTAAACCATATTTTCCG
>DIDU01000140.1:3496-5840 GCA_002418295.1 Carnobacterium sp. UBA5792
GTTCTAACAATGTCCACGTCATTTTCAAGTTCTTCATCCAGTACTTCTTCCGCTGGAACTTGCATTTCAAAACCTTTTTCACGCGATTTACGGTTAATTTTGGTTTTGTATTTGCGCATTTGTCTTTCTAGCTTATCAACTACAAGATCTACACTTCCATATAAATCAGGCGAGGTTTCTTCCGCACGTAAAACTAAATAAGGAAGAGGAATGGTTACCTCCACTTTCGCAGTTTTGTCAGAATAAGTTTTTAGGTTTACATGTGCTGTCGATTCTGGCACATCAGTAAAATAGCGTTCGATTTTACTGACTTTTTTTTCAACATAACTACGAATTGCTGCAGTTACCTCAATATTTTCGCCACGGATATTATATTTAAACATAAACACTCTCCCCTTTCATCTGATTGTGTATCAGAATCAGCAACACCAGCTGGACCACTCAACTGATGATTTGCTTAAATCAATTATATAGGATAGCGCTTTAATTGACAAACAAAATATCCACTTCCCGAATTTTATCGTGCGATCGTGAAGGTTTCAACTGACTCGGCTTGAGCGTCCAGCATCAACTCTGCTGCGTGAAACAACGTGCGTCCCGTTGTGTACACATCATCTATCAGAATAATTTTTTTGTTTCTGATTCGTTTTGCATCTCTTGAAGCCAGTTCAAAAGGTTGTTTGCTCATCATCCGCCCTTTGCGGTCTTTGCTTGACTGTTTTTCTCCTCTGCCAATATGCTTTAAAAGCGGCGCATACGTTACACTTGCTGCTTGCAAGACAGCTTCTACTTGATTAAACCCGCGCAACTCCATGCTTTTTTTACTGACTGGGATAGGAATGTATAATTTGCCTTTTTGAGGATAAGAACAAAAATACGCGTTTACTTCTGGAGCAAACACTTTTGCTAATCGGTAATCCCCTTTATATTTAAATGCTTCGATCCATTCTTTTAAAAACGGATTATATTGATAGAGAGCAGTATTTTTAAAAGTATAATTTGGATACATCAGTTGCCATTTTAGACAATCGGAACAAAAATTTCCAGTCTCTTCCCACTCCCGGCAGCAGCCTGGACACACAGTTGCGCCAGCTAAATGGTTTAATTTTTGTTTACAGGTTCGGCATAGCATAGTTGTTTTCAATTTCTTTAGTCTCACTATTTCCCTTAATAGCAATTTTTCGGTTTCCTTTTTTCCACACCACATACAGGTCAGCATTTCTCTACCAACCCTCTTTCAAAGGCTAAACGGTTCATCTGCTTGATTTGTTTCACTGCTCTTTTGATCGCTTTTGTCTGTCCATAATAAAAAAATAAGACCGTACCGGTTGGAAAATNNTCCGCTCCTAAAACTAACACATCAATATCTTTAAAGGTCACTCCGCGTTCAAGAATTGACGTTGTAAGCAACCAGTCATAACTTTCTTGGCGCATCGCCAATACTTTTTCTTTGCGCTCAGGATCTTCAGCATATACAGTTGCAAACTGCTTATCCGGATAAAGTTCTCTTAATTGTTCAGCTAATTTCTGCATCAAGGCAATATTGGGCAGGAAAATAAGGAAACGCCGTTTTTTTGCGACTAATTGCTGGATGCAATAAAAAAACTTTCCTGTTGTTTTTTTCTGCCTGATTCTTTTCTGCCAGTCGCCATTCCAAATCAATTGAGGAACCGGTAAAGGAAAACCATGATAGCGAGCTGGTAAAATCGAAGCTGCTAAGGTGCCTTGCTTGATTTCGTGCTGCATTTTTTTGTCAGGGGTTGCTGATAAATAAATGAGGGAGCCCTTGTCTTTTTTAGCTTTTTGAGCGGCAAACTGAAGCGTCTCGTCTATGTGAAAAGGAAAAGCATCTATTTCATCTATGATCAATACATCAAAAGCTTGTTTAAACCGCATCAATTGATGCGTTGTGGCTAGAACTAACTGTGTATAGCGATAAGGCTCNNAAAGCACTTTTTAATCTGGGGGCCAATTCCAGACAAACATCGACTCGCGGAGAAGCAATACAAATTCTTTTTTTAGATCGTAACGCCACTTCAATTCCTTTAAAAATCATTTCTGTCTTTCCCGCTCCCGTAGTTGCCCAGACCAGTCTTTTTCCGTCCTTTTCGATCGTAGCAACAAGTTCTTTTGATGCTTCTTGCTGTTGTCGGGATAACGTTCCATCCCAAGTAAGAATCGGTTCTTCTAATGGAGGAAACTGGTTTTGTTCTTTTTCAGTATACAAAATACTGCAGCGTTTGATTTTTCCCATCTGTAAGCAATTTGTACAGTAATAACAGTCTGGCCCGCAGGAACAAGGCGCGGCTTGTCTTTTACTTCGCTCGCTCGTGCCGCATCTTCT
>DIDU01000140.1:5920-6232 GCA_002418295.1 Carnobacterium sp. UBA5792
GATCTCAACCCTGCTAACGGCTCGTTTATTTCTTCTAAAAGTACTTCTCGTCCGCTTAACATCAACACCAAACCTTCCCACCTTTCTGCTCTCAAAGTAAAAGTACGCAAAAAAAAACAAAGTAGTTAAACTACTCTGTTTTTTTTAGATCCTATTTTGTTCGGTCTGCTACCCACGTCATGCCTAATGCTCCTTCGCCCAAATGAGTGCCGATTACCGGGCCGAAATGGCTTAATTCAAAGCGAACATCTGGAAAAGCTGTTTCCAACTGTTCTTTCCAAGCCTTAGCATGGTCTTCCGCGTTGCAATGAA
>DIDU01000140.1:6243-26376 GCA_002418295.1 Carnobacterium sp. UBA5792
TAAAGCTTTTTTCGATGTTCGAATTTTTTCAAATACTACGATTTGTTTATTTTCAAAATATAGAATCGGCTTTATTTTTAGTAATGATCCAATCATGGCTGCTCCGTTTGACAAGCGTCCGCCGCGTACTAAATGGTTCAAATCATCCACTAAAAAATAAGCTTTCATGGTTTCTTGCATTTCTGCAAATGCTTGGAAAATTTCTTCAACACTTGCTCCTGCTTTTGCCATGCGAGCAGCTTCTAAAACGTAATAACCTTGAGCAGAAGAACTGATTTCCGAATCAAAGGGATAAATAGCAATTTTTTCCATCATGTTGGCTACACTTACTACGTTTTGATAAGTTCCGCTGATTCCACTAGACAAGTGGATACTAATAATGGCATCATATTCTTCAGCAAGTTCAGTGAATAAGGTAATAATTTGCCCAGTTGTAGGTTGCGAACTGGTCGGTAAAGATTCCATTGTTTTTACTTTTTTAAAAAATTCTTTACTTTGGATATCCACTTCTTCTAAATAAACAGTATTATCTATTACAACAGAAAGTGGCAATTTATAAATTGAATTTTGTTCATACTGCTCTTTAGTTAAATAAGCTGTACTATCGGTAACTATTGCAATTTTCAATTTTACACCACGCGCCTTTTTCTTTTTGTCTTCAACGTTCAAATAAAGATTATACCACATCTTGTGTACCAAAAAAGAAGAAGTTTGTTTTCTTAAGAGTTTGTTCACAATAACTGGTTTCTATGACTAGCTTAATCGTTTATGAAAGTTGATTGCCACTTTCTCTCTTCGCTTGTTCATTTCTATTCCTCAAGGTAAACTGGAGAAGAAGACGTTCATAAGTCGTTTATTTATAAAAAGGAGTGTTTAGGTTGCTGAATAGCTATTATACTATTGAAAAAGATGGGATAGTTGAAATTGAAATAAAAAAATCACGTTTTATTTGCCATTTAAAACGTGTTACAACGGAAGCCGAAGCTCAAGTTTATATCCAAATCCTAAAAAAAGAACATGTGAAAGCTAATCATAATTGTGTTGCTTATTTAATTGGAGACCATAATGAAATCCAACGCGCTTACGACGATGGTGAGCCTAGCGGAACGGCTGGCGTTCCTATGTTGGAAGTTTTAAAGAAACAAGAATTGAAAAATGTTGTGGCTGTTGTAACACGCTATTTTGGCGGAACAAAACTAGGAGCAGGCGGCCTTATCCGAGCTTATGGAAAAGCAGTCAGTACGGCTCTTGAAGAAGTTGGCGTAGTAGAACGAAAGCTACAAACCGAAATGAAAGCGACGGTTCAGTATCCTGCTTCTGGAAAATTAGAAAATGATTTAAGAGAATCTGCTTATCGGATCAAAGAAATTCTTTATACAGACCAAGTTACTTTTGTTTGTTTTGTAGATGAAGCTGAAATCAACGTCTTTCAAAAAGAAGTAATCGATTGGACAAATGGACAAGTAGCTTTTTCCAAAGGCGAAAAAAGCTACCACGACTTAAAAAGAACCCCTGCTCAGTAAAAAAGAAGCTATTACTAAAGAAGATCCGATTAAAAGTTTGGTACTTTAGCGTTTTTGTATATGGGTATTTCTCTGGCTCTCCATTATAAAGTTTAAGAAACTGTTATTTTTTTGAAGAAACTTCCACAATTTTTTTTGTTGTGATAAAATGATTAAGACTATTTTTAGTACAGTGCTCTAAACAGAGGAGAATGATTTTGAGAAGACAAAAGAAGACTACGCAATCTACTGCACCTATGCGGCAACCTAAACAAAAAAAGAAAAAAGCGATTCTACTATTCTGCTTTTTATTGCCTATTATGCTGATTATTTTAGCAGGAGCTGTTTATTTCGCTAAACTATACGCTACTGCTCAAAATGCTGTCGATTCATCTTATCATACGCTTGAACGTGAAAAGACGATTGAAGTAAATCCTTTAACAGAAACAACTTCTATTTTGATTATGGGGATAGATGACAATGACAGCCGAGATCTTGGAAGTGCACGGACAGACTCGTTAATTTATTTAACCATTGACCCAACTAAACACAAAGTCAATATGATCAGTATTCCGCGAGATACGTATACAGATATTGTTTACCAAGATACGGTTTACAATAAAGATAAAATCAATGCAGCTTATGTCAAAGGAGAAGAACAGGCTACGATTGAATCTGTTGAGCACCTGTTAAATGTTCCTATTCATTATTATGTTACCTTTAATTTTGATGCATTTTTAGAGATTATTGACGCTTTGGGCGGAATCGAAGTCGATGTACCGATTACTTTTTCTGAACAAAATGCTGCTGGTATCTTAGACCAAATCCATCTTGAAAAAGGATTGCAAACATTAAATGGTGAACAAGCATTAGCTTTGGCCAGAACTCGGAAAATCGATAATGATGTCAAACGTGGCGAAAGACAACAATTGCTTATTCAGGCAATTGTCGACAAGGCTCTATCTGTCGGCTCTATTTCAAAATACTCTAATGCCATTACTGCTGTTGGTAAAAACATGAGAACTGATTTGCGTTTTGATGATATGCTAGGTATCGCTCAAACCGGCTTAGATGGAAAATACGAATTTGAAAGTTATGTATTCGACTGGACGGACTTTATGTTGGGCGGAGCCAGTATGGTCGAGCTTTACCCGGACAGTGTTGATTTTATCAGCCATCGTTTGCGAGTGGCATTGGGCTTAGATATAGCTGACGAACGGGATGCATCAGATTACGAATTTCAAACAAATGGCTTATCAAATTATTATGGAGATTATTGATGCTGATAAAAAAACCACTAAATTCTCTCTCTATTGAGAATTTAGTGGTTTTTTATTCTTTTTTATTTAGATTTTTTGCAAATTTTCTTAAACGGTTTAACAACGGCTTGCTGTTGTGTCCAACTAATCCAATAGATTCCACAAACAACTCTAATCCAAAAATCAATCCGATCGTCAAAAGAACTGAACCCCACAGAGTAGAGATTGGATACATTAAAGCAATCACTGAAAAGATAGCGGCAAGGCAGTAAATGGCCAGCACAGTTTGCCGGTGAGTCAATCCTAACGCCATTAATTGATGGTGCAAATGCATCTTATCTGCGCTTGATATGGGTTTTTTGTTTAAATACCGTCTTAACATCGCATAAATCGTGTCTGTAATTGGAATTCCTAAAATCACGACTGGAATGATCAATGAGATCAATGTAGCGTTTTTTAATCCTTGCAATGACATGACTGCAATCATAAACCCTAAAAACAAAGCACCTGTATCTCCAAGAAAAATCCGGGCCGGGAAAAAATTATACGGCAAAAATCCGGCTAATGCCCCAACCAATACGAAGATCATAATAGAAACAACTGCATTTTCNNCTCCCATTGTTGACAACGCAATAATCGAAACCCCTGTTGCTAAACCATCCAATCCATCAATCAAATTAACTGCATTGGTAATAGCTAAAATCCAAAGAATGGTAAACGGCAAACTAAACATACCAATGGAAAAAGAACCAATGATGGGTAAGGTGACCACATCGATACGAATATCTGCACCAAAATAAGTAACTAATGCAGCAATGGTGATGCCCAACATCTTCATTCTAGGTGTCAATTCGATCAAATCATCCACAATACCAGTCAATAATACGACGGTAGCTGCTAAAAAGGTTGGCACTATTTGCCAAAGCGGGATTGGCAATAAGACAAACAGAGCAAAAAAGAAAGAGAGATAAATGGCTAAACCACCCATCGTCGGGACTTCCTTTAAATTGATCCGCCTTTCACCAGGCAGGTCGACAGCCCCTATTCTTAAAGCAAATTTACGAATCAAAGGTGTCAGTATCAAGGATAAAATGGCAGTCGCTACACACGTAACGATAACTAAAAACATATCATACATTCAGAAATAACCTACCTTTAATTCCTATTTTAGTCTAATTATACAAACTTAATTCCAATATTACAATTGCATTCTGATAAGTAATCATCTACACTGATAGAAAATGATAAAGATAGAGGAGTAAAATAATGCGTTTAAGCCGAATGAAAGAAAAGAAAAAAAAGAAACGAACTTATACTTTTCTGATTGCACTTGCTGTCCTCATCTTAGCTGGAGCAGTCTATGTTACTTACTTAGCCTTATCTACTGGCGACTTTTTGGATACGATCCAAGGAAACGATTTGCCAGAAACTGCTATGAATGCTGATGAAAAAATTGTTTTATCTAATAAAGATCCTTTTTCTGTTTTATTATTAGGAGTTGACAAACGACCGGGAGACATCGGTCGCGCTGATTCCATTATGGTTGCTACAATCAACCCGGAAACAGAAGATGTACGGCTGCTTTCTATTCCCCGCGATACTCGCGTAACGTTGCCTAATGGCGAAGTGGATAAAATCAATGCAAGTTATGCTTATGGTGGAATACCAATGACAGTCGAAACAGTTGAAAGTCTGTTGCAGATTCCTATTCACTATTATGCTCAAATCAATATGCAAGGTTTAGTTACGCTTGTTGATGCACTTGGGGGCGTAACAGTTGATTCACCCTTAGAATTTGATGTCCAAGATATTGATGATAAAGAAGGCGAGATCCACATCGACAAAGGCATTCAAAAATTGAATGGAGATCAAGCTTTAGGTTATGCACGGATGCGTTATGATGACCCAGAAGGCGATTGGGGCAGACAAAAAAGACAACGAGAAGTAGTCACTGAAATTATTAATGAAACCATTTCAATTAAAAGTTTGACTAATTTCAGTAAAATTTTTAATGCTGTTGGCCCTAATATCAAAACCAATTTCAAAGGACGTGACTTATGGGCTATCGCAACCAACTACACTAGTGCTGCCCAACACATTGAAACCTTGCAATTAGAAGGCGTAGAAGAGTATGAATACTTTCCAAGTTATGGACAAGATGTCTTCCTCTGGAAACCAGATGAAGAAAAATTAGTTGAGCTGCAACAAAACCTTAGACAGCATTTAAATCTGGATCAAACAGATTCTAGTGAATTTTCAGGATTTTCTTCAAGCTCAGCTGTTCTTTCAGAATAAGACCTAACTAAAAACAGTTCAACGATAAGATCATATTCTTATCGTTGAACTGTTTTTTTATATGAAAGAAGAGTTTATTTGTTTTTTTCAAGGTAAAATTCAAACCGTTCGCCGACATATTGAGATCGAACATATTCAAAGGGCAGACCTTCTGTTGAATAACTGATTTGTTTCAACCGTAATATTGCTTCTCCTCGTTTGATTTCTAAATATTCAGCGATTCTTTCCGAAGCCAGCATAGCTGAAACGGTCTGTTCTNNATCATTTTCTAAAGCCTTATACAGAGAGCGCGTGATTTCTAATTTACTTAAATGTTCTACTAAATTGAATGGAATAGTGGCTACTTCAAAACAGATTGGAATACCATCTGCATACCGAATCCGTTCCATTCTTAAAACAAGCGTTTCTTCAGTCAACTTTAATTTCTCGGCTTCGCTTACACTTGCCGACTTCACATGATACGAAATCGTTTTACTAGTAGGTTTTTTCCCTTGAGACAGCATGATATCAGTAAAACTCGCAATTCCCACCATACTTTCCTGCACCTTCTTGCTTGATACATATGTCCCGGATCCTACTTTCCGTTCCAAGATTCCTTCATCCACTAAAGTTTGAACGGCTTGTCTTAACGTCATCCGGCTAACCTTAAACTGGAGAGCGAGGTCTCTTTCAGAAGGAATGCGTTCGCCAACTTTCCAAACACCTTCTTCTATGTCTTTACGCATTTGGTTATGAATTTGAATGTAAATTGGTGTTTCCTTCCCCATCTTCCTCCTCCTAGTGTTGGATTAATTTAGCAGCTGCTTCATCTACAATAATAACTACATTTGGGTGTTGTTGCAAAACACTAGCCGGTACTTCTGTTGTAACAGGGCCTTCAATTGTATTTTTAATAGCTTCAGCTTTATCCTCACCAAATGCCATTAAAATAATTTTTTTAGCAGAAAGAATATTTTTGATCCCCATTGAATAAGCAAAACGCGGAACTTCTTCAACCGTATCAAAGTTACGTTTATTCGATTCAATAGTCGAATCGGTTAAAGCTACTTTACGTGTGGTTGAATCAAATGAAGTTCCTGGTTCATTAAATCCAATATGAGCATTCGTTCCAATTCCTAAAATTTGAATATCAATCGGGTGATTTTCAATAATTTGATTGTAACGGGCAGGTTCGCTGTTTTCATCCGCTAACCCGTCTGGCACGTAAGTTTCTTTAAATGGTTTATGTGAAAAAAGTTGTTCTTGCATAAAGTAATGATAACTTTGAGGGTTTTCTGGCGACAAGCCAAAATATTCGTCTAAATTGATAGAAGTCATATCGGTAAAATCAAGGTCGCTGGCTACCATTTCTTTATATAAAGTCACAGGTGTGCTGCCGGTTGCCAAACCCAATACTTTAGCATCTTGTTCCATGCCTTCTTTGATTAATTCAAATGCTTTTTTTCCGCCTTCGATGTTATCTTTTACAATAATTGTTTCCATTATTTTCCCATCCTTCGCTTTTCAATTTTTTTAAACCATTTCTCCAAAACTAATTGTGTGTTCAAGATTTAGATCCTGATCAAATACTACCATATCTGCATCTTTTCCGACTTCTAATGTTCCTTTTTGNNCAAATTCTTTTGCTTGGTTAACTGAACTCATTTTGACCGCATCTTCAATCCTGCAGCCTGTAAAGGCCATCATATTTTTAAAAGCATCTTTGAATTGCAATACACTGCCGGCTAATGTTCCATCTGCCAATCGAGCTTGTTTGTCTTTTACGAAAACTTTTTGTCCACCAAGCTCACTCTCTCCATCTGGCATGCCCTTAGCCCGCATCGAATCTGTAATCAATTCAATATGATCTGGACCAAGGATTTGATAAGCAATGTTTACCATATCCGGAGCAATATGGTAACCGTCAACGATCATTTCAGAATAAAGCTTTTCTAAAAAGGCATGTCCTGTCACACCCGGCTCGCGATGATGCAATCCTCTTTGAGCGTTATACAAATGTGTAACATGAGAAGCTTTTGAATCCATTAACTGTGCACGTGTTGCATTGCTGTGGCCCACTGAAAGGACGATATTGTGATCCGTACAATATTTTTCGAACTCAGTTGCATCACTAGTCTCTGGAGCATAAGTGACTAAGCGAATCAAGCCGCCGCTTAAGTCATTCCATTTACGCATCATTGCAGCATCTGGGGTTTTAATATACTCTTCTGGTTGTGCTCCTTTAAAATCAACCGAAACAAATGGGCCTTCAAGATGGATTCCTTGGATGACCGGATTGCGTTTAGCTGCTTCTTTAATAGCTACCATTGCTTTTTCAATATTTTGATACGATTGAGTCATTGTAGTTGCAAAATAGGAAGTGATGCCTTCTTGCTGCATTTTGTGTACCATTTGATCGATTTCTTCTGGGTTGCCATCCATACTGTCCCAGCCATAACCGCCGTGACTGTNNCCATTTCACCAATGTCCAAAATAGTTTTTGCACAACGGACAAAACCTTTTTCTATCTTTTCTGTTCCCGTATAAAGAGTTGCATTTATCCATACAGTTGTTCCCATGTAAGCCCTCCTTTATTTAATCACTTTTTATTATAAATGGTCTAGACCATAAGTCAAGAAGAATATCGTTTCTTCAGTTTGAGAAAAAATTTTGCTCTTTGCTGTAGTTTTTCCCGACCGTAACATCATATTGCAACAAATCATATTCTGCTAAAATTTGCTGCGTTTTTGCAGACAAGTCCAGACGTTCTTGTTTTGGCTCTTGATTATTATCTTCTAGATAAATCCCTTTTTCAAAAGCTGGTAATGTTTGTTCTAAAGTCATTAACAGTGCATGATAAGGCGATACTGGAGCGTTCGCTGCTTTTAACACATGGTTCATAAAATAAATAGGGCTGATGGTTCCAAGTGCTTCTTTTTCGGTCTTTCTGGAAGAAGCAATCAGCAAAGGCGTCTGATGCATCGTTAATTCACTGTTTGCGCCTAAAACTTCTTCGCCATAAAAACCAGGCAAGTGATCGCCCCAAAAGACAACAATTGTTTCTTGGTTAAGTTTTTTCAGATCTTTCAAAAAATCTGCTAATGCAGTATCACTATAAGCTATCCCTTGATAGTAATGAGCTGCTTCATTATTATCAGCTGTTCCTTGTGCAGAAAACGTTGTAGAAGGATAATTTTGGCCATACGGCATATGATTTTGCATGGTCACTAGATGAATAAAATCTGCTTCTTTTGTTTGGTTTAACTGTTTGATCACTTCTTGATAAGCCGATCGATCAGAAATATAAGGATTATTTTCAATTGTCTGATGATACGTCATCGTTTGATCGTACAAAAATGTATCAAATCCCATCTCACTGTAGACTTGTTTGCGTTTGTACATTGAAGTGTTATATGGATGGATAGCAGTAGTNNGGCAATTCTTTCATACGAGTCGCCATCTGAGTATAAGGGGTGCTTAAATTAGATGCAAAAGGCTCCATCGACAAACCTGTTAAGGCTTCAAATTCAATATTTGCCGTTCCGCCGCCATACCCCTGAGACAACATTTCCCCACTTGTCTCTTGACTCATCAGTTGTCTGATTTGAGGCAAGGGGTCATCAGATACGTCAACACCGTTTAATTGAGTAGGATCTGAAAAACTTTCGTTCATAACGTAGACGATATTTACATCATCCAACTTACCCATTCTCGTTTGATTGATCTGCTCTGCTTGTTTTTGATATTTAGTAACGAGTTGTTCTATTCTTTTTTTCGAGTAATCAGCTGGCTGCTCCATTGGTGTAACATTTAAGTTGTATAGAAAGCCGCCGACAAAACCATTATTATAATAGTTCATTTCTTGGCTGTAAGGAATCCAATAAGCATAATCGTTATCNNTATAAGCTGCTTTAACTAGGTTTCCAGAATCGTTAAATCCATAAACATAGGCCAGCAAACCACTGGATAACAGCCATACTCCTATTCTTACTATTCTGTAAATGGACTTATGATTCGAGCCTTTTTGTTTTACTCGTTTACGAGACTGTTTAATCAGCCAATAAATGATAGCTAAGCTGATTATGAATAAGAATAGGATAAACAACAGTGTTTTACCGTTTACCATTTGAAGTAAAAAAGGTAAATTGGTCAACATAGAGAAATCAGATGGGTACATCGGTTCTTCACGCAGCAGCATCTTTTGTTGAGTTGCCACGCCTAATGAGACAGACAATAAAAATAAGAGAGTCATTCCGACTCGCCGACTACCTATGAGCGCTGAAAACCAGATATAAAGAACGAATAAGACGCTTGTTCCTAGTAAAAATAATTCGGTATGCCAATGAACCATAAACAACCAAGCCAGTTCAAAACTAAATTGGTTTTGAAAAACTTGTAACAAAAAATTTGAAAAAACAGCTCCGAGAATTCCAACGACCAACGTAATGCCTATTTCTTTTACTATCTGATTAAATGAACCGCGGGAAACTGAGCTGTTCTCTTTTTGTTTCAGTGGCCTACGGGAATTTCTTTCCATTTTTTCATCCCTTCTTTACTGCAAAAAAATCTGCTTACTTCGCTACTACTTTTTTTCTTTTTCAGTTTGATCTGTTTCTTTTAAAATATATAATGGTCGTCTTTTCGTTTCTAAATACGTTTTTCCTAAATACTTCCCTACAATTCCTAAACAAAATAACTGAAGTCCACCAACCGCAAGCATAATCGTTACTAATGAAGGCCACCCAGCTGTCGGGTCTCCAAAAATCAAAGCTCGAACAACAATAAACAGCAAGAAAAAAATCGCTGCCAGAAAGGAAAACAACCCAATAAATGAAGCAAAAGTTAAAGGGAATTCTGAAAAATTAATGATGGCTTCTAAAGAATAATTGAATAATCCCCAAAAAGACCAAGACGTTTTTCCAGCTACCCGTTCTTTATTTTCATAAGGCAAATAATAGGTTTCAAATCCTACCCAGCTAAAAATGCCTTTTGAAAAACGATTTACTTCATCAAGCGAAAGAACAGCTTTCACCATTCTTCTGGTCATTAAGCGATAATCTCTAGCGCCATCAACAAATTCTGTATCAGAAATGCGATTCATCAATCGATAAAAGCAATTCGCAAAAAAAGAACGAATAGGAGGTTCCCCATTGCGCGTTATGCGCCGGGTACCAATACAGTCATATTCCTTCGTTCGTAATAACTCCAGCATTTCCGGCAACAATTCAGGCGGATCTTGCAAATCGGCATCCATTACTGCAATATAATCACCTGTAGCATACTGCAACCCAGCTATTAAAGCCGCTTCTTTTCCGAAATTTCTGGAAAAGGATAAGTAATGAACTCGTTTTGTATCTTGTGCTGCAAACTTTTTAAGGATATTTAATGTCTGATCCTTTGAACCATCATCTATAAAAATATACTCAATGTCTGCCTGTTTAAGGTTTTTGCGGGTCTCCTCTAAAGCTGCATAGAAAAAAGGTAAAGCCAGTTCTTCATTAAAACAAGGAACAACAATTGAGATTTGTTCTATTTTCACAGTTTTCTCCCTTTCTTCCTATCTAAAAAAACAAGCTATTCCAGTTTGAATTATTTAGCGGAATAGCTGTTACCTTTCTTTATTTCCAGAAATCATCAAAGAGAGAAATAGGCAAATGACGCTTGTGCTGGGTTTTCAAATACCATGTTTCTATTTGTGCTGCAACTGTCGGATCTACTTCTTTTCCTTCAAGGTAGTTATCAATGTCTTCATAGGTAACACCTAAAGCTACTTCATCTGCTATTCCCGGTTTGTTTTCTTCTAAATCAGCTGTCGGGATTTTCAAATACAAATGTTCTGGTGCTCCCAATGCTTGCAGCAATGCTCTTCCTTGTCGTTTATTCAATCGAGTCAACGGTGTAAGATCTGAAGCACCATCGCCAAATTTAGTATAAAAACCGGTTACTGCTTCAGCAGCATGGTCCGTTCCAATTACTGCACCTTGACGCATCCCAGCAACAGCATATTGAACAATCATCCGTTGGCGAGCTTTGATATTTCCCNNATATTTCCCTTAACAAAATCACTTACCTCTACACCGGTTTCTTTTAAGGTTTGAACCGTTGCATCGACTGCTGGTTTGATATTGACTCGTATACTTTCATCTGCTCCAATAAACGCTACTGCATCAATTGCATCTTGTTCATCAGCTTGTTCACCGTAAGGCAAGCGGATCGCAATAAAGCGGTAATCAGAATCTCCTGTTTCTTCGCGCATTTCAGCCATAGCCATTTGGCTTAATTTTCCTCCAAGTGTTGAATCTTGCCCTCCGCTGATTCCTAATACTAAAGTTTTTAAAAACGGATTTTTACGCAAGTAAGTTTTTAGAAAATCAATACTTTTTCGTATTTCTAACTGTACATTGATTTCCGGAGCTACGTGCATTTCTTTAATGATTTGATTTTGTAATTTTGTCATTTATTCCGCCCTCATTTCATCTATTTTCTATTATTTTAGTATAGCATAATTCATGCAACGGCTCTATTTTTTCAATTTATCTGTAAAAAAAATGCCGCTTTCTCCTGAATAAAATAGGAAAAAGAGGTCATTTTTTTTTCTATTAACAGGAATTCTGTTGGTTTAGTCGAAAATCAGCGTGGATGATCTATTTTATCGTATTCAAAAAAGTTTGCGTGCCTTAAGTGATAGCATCTCTCATACTTAGGGCACGCAAAATAGATTTGCCTGCCTTAACAATTGGCATTTAAGCGGCTTAGGGCACACAAAAGAGTTTACGACCTTATCACTGGAAATTCCAAAACTTCAGGTCCTTAATAGGAGTTTAACGACCTTATCGCTAGAAATTTAAATGACTTCAAGTCCTCAAAGGGGGTGGAACATCCTACCTTCTATGTTTAGTTCACCTATCTTTACGTCAAAAAAGGTGGCATGAAGGATATACTTATTTATCCCTTTACACTATCCTCCGTGGAACAAAAAGCAAATAGGTGAAACAGTTGAAGAAACAAGCTTCTTTTTGATAATTTTTTTTAATACTCAATTCTATAAAAATCAGCTTATTTTTTGGTTTTCTACCAAAGAATAAGCTGATTTTCGTTTTACATTAGATAACTTTTGTCGGATTTAACCGGCCGTCTGGATCAAAGATCCCTTTGATTTGCCGCATAAAATGTAAATAATTAGGATCGGACATTTTTTCTAAATAAGGCTTTTTAATGATGCCGATGCCATGTTCAGCAGAAGGCAACCCGCCAAGTTCTTTTATTTTAGCGTAAAGTAGATGTAACACATGATCGCGTTTCGTTTCCCATTCGGTTTGATCTGCGATTTCGCCACGAGTAATACACGTATGAAGATTCCCATCACCGGCATGACCAAAACTGATTAGTTTTAAACCACTCTCCGCTTCTAACTCTTTTGTATAGTGATAAAGTGTAGATACGTGATTGATAGGAACCGTTTCGTCAAGTGTTACTTGTTCTGTATAATTTACAACAGCTGTCAATAATTTATCCCGTAAGTACCAAGCCGTTTTTTCTAAAACAGGGTCGGTTAAAGGAATGATTTCGATAGCTTGATGCGGTAAAACACTGGCTTCCAGTAAGTTAACGCGCCGGTCGATCGATTCGCGGTCTTCCCCATCTAAGGTAATCAATAAATAAGATTGCCCTTTTTGACTTGGAAATTTCAGGTTATTTTCAGCTTCGCTTAGTTCAATCACATCGCGTTCAAAGAATTCTAAAGCTGTCGGGTCAACCCCGTTTTTTAAAATCGTCAAAACAGCATCAGTAGCGTCATTTAAAGAAGGGAAGGCAACCGTCAACGATAAGCTCGCTTTAGGCAGCGGAATCAATTTTAATTTAATTTGAGTTGTGATACCTAAAGTCCCTTCAGAACCAATGAATAAGTCTTTTAAATCATACCCAGAGCTGTCTTTTATATTTAAACTACCTAAAGATAATTCCTCACCTGATGCCAGTACAACATCTAAAGCACGCACATAATTACGTGTAACTCCATATTTAACTGCACGCATACCGCCAGCATTGGTAGCAACATTTCCACCAATGGAAGAGTATTTAGAACCAGGATCTGGCGGATAGAAGTAGCCCCGGCTTTCAACATATTCTTGGATGTCTTGCAATAAAACACCCGGTTCAACTGTTAATGTCATGGTTTCAGTATCTAAATCAAGGATGCGATTCATCAAGTGTACATCAATAATCAATTCACCCTGTATAGGTGTAGTGGCACCAGATAAACCTGTACCGGCTCCACGAGCGATAATAGGTAAATTCTCTTGCTTAGCAAATTTAACCAACGCAATGATTTCTTCTTTCGTTTTAGGTAATGCAACCCCGTAAATATTATCGGCAGTGCCTATATATTCATCATAGCGGTAAAGATCAGGGATAGCTTCTCCCGTATAAACTCGTTCATTGTCTTGAATGATATCTGTTAATAGCATGTAAAAATCTCCTTTGAAAAAATAGTATACGTAGAAGCAAAGAGCTTAGAATAAAAGCGCTTTATCTTTATTGTGAGCTACTGAAAAGGAAAACACAAGTTTTTACGGGAATTTTTTTAAGAAATGAATGGTTAAATTTAACATAAGAAATAAAAAAAGAGGATTTTTTGAAACTTTTCTATTGCTATTTTTTTAAAAATGGAGTAAATTTATTCATGGACATACGAAGTCCATAATGGACAAAGAATGTATCTAATTGAAAAATAAAAAATGAAGAGAGGCGAGAGCGTGAACTTAACAAAAGGACTGGAACAAGCCGTTTGTATTATTACGCTATTAGCAACACAAGATAAACGGTTTCCAATTGCTTCCCATATTATTAACCGAAGATTGCAAGGGGCATCGCCTTCTTATATTAAAAAAATTATGAGAAAACTAGTTGTAAATGGGTTAGTGACTTCTGTATCAGGAAGCAACGGCGGTTTTTCTCTAGCGAAAAATCCGGAAAATATTAATTTGTTGGAAGTGGTCGAAGCATTAGAAGGCCCAATTGTGACTTATCCAAATACAGGGATGATCAACCAAGTCTTTTCAGATATGGGGCCCACTGCCAATCAAGGGGAAAAAGTTCTGACTGAAGTATTCAGACAAGCAGATAATCAATACACAGACTATCTTCGTCAGCAAACCGTCGCCCATTTGATTCGTGAGTCATTGGATCATCGAGGCATTCCTGTTCTTAACTGGAATGAAACGAATGAATGCTGATCAAGTTTAAGGAAGGCGTGAGACAGAACTAATGGAAATGTTAAAAGAAGAATGGAAAAAAATAAGCAGCAATAAGATGCTGATGATTTCCTCTATCGTTATTTTATTTATCCCGATTTTATATGCTGGTTTCTTTTTGAAATCCAACTGGGACCCTTATGGCAATACAGATAAATTATCTGTTGCCGTAGTAAATGAGGATGTTGCGGTCGATTATGAAGGAAAGAAACTAGATGTTGGGAACGAAATGGTTGAAAATCTAAAAACCAATGATGCTTTAGATTGGCACTTTGTTTCGCCAAGCGAAGCTAAAAAAGGCTTAAAAGACCGTAAATATTATATGGTGATGACTGTACCAAGGAATTTTTCAGAAAATGCAGCGACATTAATGGATGATCATCCTAAGGAAATGAATATCACCTATGAAACAAATGGTTCTTTAAACTTTATTGGTGAAGTGATCAGTAAGTCAGCTGTGAAAGAAGTCAAATCCGAAGTTTCTCAAAATGTTACTAAAGCCTATACGGAAGCTATCTTTGATCAAATTGGCGAAGTCGGAGAAGGATTTACAGAAGCAGCAGACGGTGCGGAAGAATTAGATGAAGGCACAGACAAATTAGCTGATGGAAATCAAGAAATCACTAAAAACTTAACCAAGTTAGCCGACAGTACCTTAACATTCAGCGATGGTGCAGATACGTTAAATGTTGGGTTAAAAGAATACACTAATGGTGTAGCTCAAGTCGGTTCAGGAGCAACTCAATTAAATGAAGGTATTGGCCAACTAGCTTCTAATGTGGGACCGTTAAAAGACGGTGTAACACAATTAGATAATGGGGCATCTAGCTTAGCTAGCGGTTTAACGGCTTATACAGCAGGCGTCAGCCAATTAGAAACTGGAGCCGGACAATTAACTGCTAATAATGCTAAACTTCAAAATGGTGTTGCAAGTTTAAGCGGCGGAGTAGACCAAGTCAAATCAGGCAGTGATCAGTTATTGGCTGGGTTGAATCAAATGTCAGATATGTTAGGTGAAAGTTTAACACAAGAAAAGCAAGAGCAATTAACAGCATTATTAAATGAAGAAACCGGGTTACCTAAATTAAACGCAGGAATCCAAGAGCTCAACGAGGCTTTAAGCGGAGAAAATGGCGCAATCGATGCTGATTCGATAACTGCAAACCTAACTAACGTAGGAACAAACTTAGCAGGTATGGAAGAAAATCTAACTACTGCTGGCACAAATCTAACTGGAATGAAAGATAATTTGACAGCTGCTGGTACAAACTTAGCTGATATTGGAACAGATGTAAAAGCGCTAGGTGAAAAAACACAAAGTAATGCAGCCAGTACGGTTAGTGCTATTCAAAGTACAAATGCATTTCAAGCTTTAGATGAAACTCAAAAAACGGAATTATTGGGTGCTTTGCAAAAAGAACTGCAAGCACAAGGAAAATCAAATGGAGATATACTTGGAGACATGGCTGAAAAAACAACAGCAGCAGCTCAAAGCGTAGTAGCAGCTGGAGACAAAACTGCCACAACCGGAGAGAATGTTACTGCAGTCGGGACCCAAGCAACTAATGCAGGAAAGGCAGCGACAGATTTAGCAAAACAAATGAAAGGTTTAGCTGCTACATTACCTAAATTGAAAGTTAGTGTTGCTGAATTAGCAGCAGGATCAAATGTAGCTGTTCCTGGGGCTGTTGAAGCAATCAGTAGTTTACAACAAGGTTTATCAGGAATACAAGGTGTCTTAGACAGAACTGGTGAAGGTGAAAATAAAGGGTTGATTCAAGGAATGACAGAATTGAATCAAGGTCTTGCAACGATTCAAAGCGGTTTGAATGGCGATAACGGTTTAGTATCTGGAATTACTGAATACACAAATGGTGTCAGCACATTACAAAATGGTGCAGGCCAATTAACGAATAATTCTAGCGCATTGAATTCAGGAGCTGCTCAATTAAGCGGCGGAATCAACCAAATAGCTGGAAAATTACCGACATTGATTGACGGTGTGAACCAATTAAATAATGGTTCGACTGAGTTAGTGCAAGGAACCAATCAATTAACACAAAACTCTGGAACTTTAATGAACGGTGCAGCTCAATTAGCTGATGGAGCAGATCAAATCAATGACGGATCCAATCAATTAGCTAACGGTTCTCAAACACTAGGCGAAGGATTGGATACATTAAAAGATGGAACTCAAACACTAGCCACTAGTTTACAAGATGGTGCAGATGAAGTTAATGCTATTGATCCGACAGATGAAACCTACACGATGTTTTCGAATCCAACTAAATTGACGCATAAGGAATACAGTCACGTACCTAATTATGGTGCAGCTTTAGCTCCTTATATCATGTCCATGGCTTTGTATATCGGTGCAGTCGTCTTTAATACAATTTATCCTGTTCGTAAAAAATCATTGGCTGGTCAATCAGGTGCAGCATGGTGGGGAAGCAAAATGTCAGTTGCATTATTATCAGCTGTCTTGATGGCATTGATCGAAGGCGGAATATTAATGCTGCTTGGCCTACATGTTCAATCTGTAGGAAAATTCTTCTTAATGGCTGTAGTAGCTGCTCTAACCTTTATGTCAATCGTTTCGTTCTTCACGATCGCATTAGACAATGTCGGCCGCTTCATTGCGATGTTGTTACTGATCGTTCAATTAGGCGGTTCAGGTGGAACATTCCCGATGCCGTTGACAAATGGTTTCTTCAATGCCATTCATCCTTTCTTACCGATGTCGTATTCTATTTATGGGCTAAGAGAAGCGATTTCTGGCGGAATGGGTCAAAACTTATACTTGCAAAGTATCATGGTCTTAGTGATTGTATTTATTGTATTTAGCGGATTATTGCTGCTATTTATGACACTTTCTCAAAAAAAGAATCAAGATACAGAAAACAATCATAAAGAAACAGTAACAGCTTAAAAAATAAAGCGTGCCGCTTCTCTCAAAGAGAAGCAGCACGCTTATTTATTATTCAAATCCTAAAATGAAAATTCCGACCATAATACCAGCAATGACTAAATACTGAGTTCTAGTTAATTTTTCTTTTAAGAAAATACGAGAAAGAATAACAGAAACAATACTATAACAAGAAATCAAAGGTGTAACGATGATCGCATTACCTGCAATAGCGTATACATAGAAAAATTGACCAAACGTTTCAAACAAAGCTGCATAGCCTTTTGTTCTTTCTTCAAAAAGATTGAACTTTTGTTTTTTTATACCGATAAGATAAATACCAGATAAAATAGCACAAATTAGAAAAGTCAGTTCATAAGAGGTATTGGCTTGGTTTTCACTCATGACTTTATCTAAAATAAACGCATCTGAAAAAGTTCCAACACCGTCAATCACAGCATATAAAATGGGTAAAATAATAGCAAGTGCGCCGATTTGGTATTTTCGATCGATTTTTTCTTTGTGTCTCATTCTATCTAAATCTGCTTCTCTTTTTTCTAAAATAGATAACAATAGGATGCCGACTGAAATAATAGCAACGGCAAAAAACTGCAGACCTGTCATAACTTGTCCTAGAAAAATGAATGTCAGTAAAGAGGCAATAGCACCTGATGAATTCATCACAGGGGATGAAACGGAGAGCTCAATATAACGCAATCCAATATACCCTATGGTCATTGAAAGGATGTACATGCTGGAAACTGGTAAGTAACGAATGATATTCATTGGATCATAAGAAATATCGGTAAATAAAATGGTCCAAAAAGCATGGATTCCCATCACTAGACCAACCATCATTACGATTCTTAAGTGACTGTAAGGGTCTTTTGGATCTGAACCTTTCTTATAAAATAAATCTGCTGCTCCCCATGAGAAAATAGAGACCAATGTAAAAATAAACCACATATTTTTCACCTTTTCATATATATAAATTTGCGAATAACTTATGTAGACAGACAATAGAATGAATGCAAAAACGTCTGTTAAATTCGCCTTATTTATAGTAGCACAAAATGAACAAAAAATAATAGAAATAAAAAATAAACTATGAAAAAAATGAAAACAGTTAAAAAGAACTTTAAGTTCAGCGTGACAGAAAACTTATCTTTCTAGCAAATAGCTATTTTACACGAATAAAAAGAAAAAATTATGTATACTAAAATTAGGTTTAAAGTCTAGGAAAGCATAGGTAAGAAAGCTATGAAGGCATTCATTTTAAAAGAAAAAATTTTAACGGATTGAATGTTCAAAGAAGACAGCTGTCTGGAATGGAAATCAGAAAAAAAGTTTCATTGATGCTGTTTGTAATTTGTGGCATCAAGCAGCTGTTGAAAAAAATAAGTGAAATAAAATAGAAAGCGAGAGATTAATGCAGATGAAACAAAAAATAACTTTAAAAAATCTAGCTATTAATGACCGAAAAACATACCTTGAACTTTTCTTGATAGCTGACGAAAGTGAGGCAATGGTCACTCTTTATTTAAATGAAGGGGAAGCAGGCCTTATCCAACTAAAAGGAGAAACTATTGGAGTTGTTTTATTTACTTTTCCAGATAGGCATTCAGTAGAAGTGAAAAATATAGCGATTCTGCAGAAGCATCAAAATAATGGATTTGGCAAACAAGTGCTAGTGATAGCAACGGATAGGTATGCTGCAAAAGGTTTTCGTTTTTTATTTGTCGGCACAGCTAATTCTAGTATCTCTAATATTGCTTTTTATCAAAAAGCCGGTTTTAGATTAGACTCTATTAAAAAAGGTTTTTTTCTGGACTACCCTGAAGTAATTATAGAAGATGGTATTCAAGCTAAAGATATGCTTGTATTCAAAAAAGATTTAACTGAATAAATACGAAAGCGGCAAAGAAACAAGAGGGATGAGTCTTAAAGTAGTGTTCTTTTTTAGATTCCCTTATAATGAAAACAAAGAGGCAATTAACTATAAAGAAAGCTGGTGCTGAAATGAAGTTAGTAATCAAAGAAAAGCATTTTTCATTGCGAGATACCTTAACAGTACAAGATGAAAAAGGAAAGACTGTATATGAAATTAAAAGCAAACTGGTTTCATTAGGAAATAAAGTGTTGATCTATGATAAAGAGCAGCAAGAAGCTGCTTCTATTGAAGAAAATAAAATTGGATCTGCTCCTAAATATACGATTTACCAGCAGGGAGAAAAAATAGCAGTTATTAAAAAAGGAAAAAATTTGATTGGATCAGATTATACCATTGACAAATTAGATTGGAAAATCACAGGAAATGTTGAAAAAGAAGACTTTCATATAAAAAAAGGATTAAGTACGATTGCTTCATTTAAGAAAAAGTTGATTTCTATGGGCGATGCGTTTGTATTGGATGTAGACCAGGAAAAAGATGCTTTAACCGCATTAGCGATTGTTACAGCTATTAAAAGCATCGAAGAGAATGCAGAAGAGAACAAACAATAGCTTCTTGTAGGTAAACTAAAACAAAGAGGAGTAATGAGATGAGTAAACAGCAAGAAGAACGCTTTGTATTGACGTACAAAGAAGGAAAAATGACACAACGTATGGTATTAGTTGATCGTAAAACGGGCGTAAATTATCTTTATGTAGGAAGCGGGTATGGCGGAGGTTTATCTGTACTGCTTGACGCAGAAGGAGCACCGATCGTCACGGAAATAGAAGAGTAGTTAAGTAAAGCAGGGGTTAAAATAAAAAGAACAAGTATCTTTAAGAAGGTGTACGGAAAGTACGAACCGATAAAGGTGCTTGTTCTTTTTTTTCTTTTTAGCAAAGTAAGGTATTATAAGTTTTTTTGCATTCGGTGTCTAGCAGGTCAGTTAAACCATAATCGCATTCACTCTCTCGCATACTGCTCAGCTTCTACGCTGCGCTCCGCATAC
>DIDU01000140.1:26395-28533 GCA_002418295.1 Carnobacterium sp. UBA5792
TCTTTCGAGTCAGGGCGGGCTTGCCCCGCTTTTCTTATATCAATCGTTTACTTCGAAGTGATCGGCTTATCTGAATGAAACTTTTGCAAAGAGTGAGCTGCTGTTTTAGTAGCAAGCAAAGCAATTAGGCTAAATGGAAAGAAAAAGAATAAAGCAGGCCAGAACAACAAGGCTCCAATAATAACAGCTATTGAAAGGAACAATGAGAGTGTGACTAAAGGTTTGGTAACTCCAATAGTCAATGCCAGAAAGTAAACGCGTGGAATTGATAACGTATATTGAACAAAAATAGGAAAACTATATAGGACCAGCAAAGCAAACAAAATGACTAGCGAGTAGACGGCATACCGTAAGACAAGAAAACCGGCTGATGTTTGACCGCTGAGAGACTGAATATCAATAAATAATATTATGCCTACTGCGGTCAGTGGCAAACCGATTAGATAACTTTTCCAAAAATTTTTGCGGAAGAAAGAAAGAAAAGTCCGAAAAATCGGTGTTTTTGTATCGCCTTTTTCCCATTTCCGTACTACTTCGAATAAAGCTACAATAGAAGGAAGAAGGGTGAAAATAGGAATAGAAAATAGTAAAAAAACAAGGTTTACTAGAGCCAAACGAGCTGCCCATTCTGTTCCGACAATCACGGCTTCTGAAAAAAACCGTTTATTCATAAATTAACTGACCTCTCTTTCTCAATAAATTCTTTTTGCTCATAAGCTGGTTCTAAAACACAAAAATCTGTTTTGGCAAATGTATGTAGCTTACCCTTTTGAACCAGCAGTTAAATCCATACCTTCAATAAAGTAACGTTGTGCGAAGAAAAATAGTAAAACGGTTGGCAATAAGACAAGTGTCGCTCCTGCCATCAAGTAGTTCCATTGTGAAGACGCTTGGCTTTGGAATGTTTTTAATCCAATTTGTAAAGTGTACATAGACTCTTCATGGATATAAAGCAAAGGACCTAAAAAGTCATTCCATGTCCCATTGAAAGCACCGATCGCAATAGTAATAATTGCTGGTTTAGTTAGTGGAATCATTAGATGACTCCAAATGTACAAATGACTGGCCCCGTCTATCTTAGCAGCCTCAACGAGCTCATTACTAATCGACATATAAAACTGACGCATGATGAAAATACTGAAAGCATTTCCGAAAAACGATGGTACAATCAAGGGTAAATAAGTTCCTACCCAGCCGATTTTTGAAAACAATACATATTGTGGAATCATGGTAACAAAACCTGGAATCATCATTGTCGTTAAGACGAGTGAAAACAACATATTGCGGCCTGGAAAAGAAATTTTTGCAAAGCCGTAAGCAATGAATGAGTTAGAAAGAACATTTCCGATAACTACGAAGAAAGTAATGAATAGAGTGTTTAATGCATATCGAATGAAGGGAAATGTTCTAATGGTTTCACCATAGTTTTGCCATTGTACATTACTAGGAAATAGTGTAGGGGGGATTTTAACGATTTCTGACATTGGTTTTAAGGAAGTGGATACCATCCAAACGATAGGAGCCATTAAAATGATGCTTACACTTACTAATAAAATAAAGATAATCAGTTTTAACGTTTTTTCTGATTTTTTTTTGCTTTTAAAGTGATTCTTTTTTACAGTTGGCTTAGCATCAGCTGTATAAACTGTTTTTTCCATTAGGTTTGACCTCCTTCGTATCGTACCCATAGAGGCGCAAGTTTCAGATTGATTAATGTTAGTATAAAGACAATCAGGAACAATCCCCAAGACATAGCCATAGCATATCCCATATCAAAAGCTACAAAAGCTTTGTTCCACATATGCAAGTTATAAAATAATAAGGAATTAGCAGGTCCGCCTGACCCACTGTCGGTCATAACATACGCTTCTTGGAATATTTGGAAAGCTCCGATGATTGATGTAACGACATTGAAGAAAATGATTGGCGTGATCATCGGTAATGTAATATGCCAAAAGCGTTTGATCATATTGGCACCGTCTAATTCTGCCGATTCGTAAAGTTGACTTGGGACATTTTGCAGTGTGGCTAGAAAAAGCAGCATAGAGCCCCCAACGCTCCATAGGCTCATGATAATAAGTGCTGGTTTTGTCCATTGTGGATCAAATAGCCAAGCTGGTCCATTAATACCAATGAAA
>DIDU01000140.1:28592-29496 GCA_002418295.1 Carnobacterium sp. UBA5792
GATAAAATAGCTGGCATATAGAATATGGTTCTGAAAAATTTGATACCACGCATTTTTTGGTTAAGCAATACCGCCATTAGAACAGCTCCGACAGCGTTCAAAGGAACACTAAAGATAACGTAATAAATTGTATTATAAAGAGATTTCCAAAATAATCCATCTTGAGTAAACATCCGCTTATAGTTGCTCAACCCAATAAAATCCATTTTAGAAGTTAAATTATAGTTTGTAAAACTTCCATACAAAGAAAAAAGCATAGGACCCATTAAAAAAGAAATAAATCCTATAATAAAAGGAGAGACGAAGAGCAGTCCCCACAGAGCTTCTTGTTTCTTTAACTTAGTCCATTTCATTTTAGTCTTTTTTTGTTTTTTAGCCAGCATTGGGATCACNNTTTTTTTATTTTAGTAAACTACGTTTAGATTTTAATCAAACTTATTTATCCTGATTAAAGAAATAAAGCTTGAACCGGCTTGAAAACCAGTTTCGCTATAAACTGGTTTTCAAGCCCAGTACCAAAGCTTGTTAAAATTTTTATTTATTTTGTTCGACGAGTTTTTCTACAGAATTTTGAGCATCTTTCAAAGCATCTTCCGGTGATTTTTTACCTAACATAACAGCATCGATCTCTGTATTGACTAATGGCAAGTAATCAGGAGCAGAAAGAGGAGTAGGTGTGATTACTGTAGTTTCAAGAGCCTTACTGGCCATTTCGTAAATCAAACGTCCGTTATCATCAAGATCAGGATTTGTTGCTAAGCTTTCATTGGCTTCTTGATTTGCCATGATATCGAAGCCTTTTGAGCCCCAATATTCTTGAACTTCATCGCTGGTTAAGTATTTAATGAATTCCCATGATGCATCTGGGTTTTTAGCTCCATAAGGAATTTCTGCTGTAAATCCT
>DIDU01000170.1:0-248 GCA_002418295.1 Carnobacterium sp. UBA5792
CAGTAGTTGGAGACAAAAAGTATGGTTCTACTGTTAATCCATTAAAACGCTTAGGCTTGCATGCCACAACATTAGCCATCATCCATCCTACATCTGGAGAGTTGATGCAATTCAAAACAAAAATCCCAAAGGTCTTTTTACAATTTTCGAAATAAGAACGAACGACCATCGTAAGCCAGAAAGTTTGCCTTAAAAAAGAGAAAACAGCCGAATACAAAAGAAGATAGTGGGACAAAAGGCGTTTAGAC
>DIDU01000170.1:353-12905 GCA_002418295.1 Carnobacterium sp. UBA5792
TTTAAGAAAAATAGTTAAGAAAATGGTAAGAGGATGAGACTTATGTCTCATCCTCTCCTTTTTGTCTTCAGCTGCTTTTTTATACATACACATAAAAAATATAGTTTAGAAGAATTGCGTGCGGTATTTTATTCTTTCATTTCGAATGCGTTATCTTGCGGATGATAACCGATAGCCACACGAGCCTGATCAATATCAAGACGTGGAAAAGTATTATTTGAAATTCCATTGACCAATAAGAAAGGTTCTTGAAGGTCAGCTGATAATGTACAGTCGATCAGATGACAAAAATCTCGAGCTGATAAGAAGTTAGCTAAGCCCTCAGGTCCTGCATTTGGCGCGGGTTTGCCGCTTTCTTTAAAATCTCCAATACGAATACCGATAGTTTCTTGTCCTTTCGTAAAAGCATAGTAACTGGCTAAAGCTTCTACATACGCTTTAGAGACTCCATATAAATCAGCAGGACGAACAGGCTGATTGACATGGACTTGTACATTTGCAGGGTAAGCATCTACTGCATGAATGGAACTGGCGAAAATAATTCGTTTTATATGCATAGGTTCTAGAGTTGCCTGATGAAACAAATTGTAAGGAATTTTGTAGTTTAAGTCGAGTAACGACCCATAAAATTCTGCATCTGGACTAGGATCACCAGCTAAATGCAAAACATATTCTATCTCATCAAGTAAGCCTTCCCAATTTTCTTCGAGCGATAAATCTAAGTCTTTTGTTTGGGTTCCTTCCAGTAATTGCTTATCAACATCGTCAAAGTGGATATCAACTAACGTAAGCTCATGCTGTTTTTTTAAATGATGTGTGATTACTTTTCCAATTGTTCCGGTTGCGCCTGTAATTAAAATACGAGCCATCATTCATTTCCTCCTATCAAAAATAGATTCAATGGTACTGTAAGTAGATAAGAATTAAATTTATTGTAAATGAATAAATCGGCAGTCTAGTTTTCTTATTGCTGCTGTGATCTGATTTGTCTTTATTTTTGCAAAAAAAGATGCTGTTGTTTCAATTTTTTATTGATCATTCAGGTGATTACTGAGCGAAAAAGAGAGCACTACAAAAGTAGCACTCTCGGGGAAAACGAATTATTATGCGCGATCTGTACGGTCGTCCATACGATCATTTGTTTCTTTTTTAGCGTCGCCTACTTTTTTCTCAACTTCGCCTTTGCCTTTTTGGGCTTTACCTTCAGCTTGCTTGCCTAGGTCGTTAGTAGCATCACCGTAAGCGTCTTTTGCAGCACCGACTGCTTTGTCTTTGATACCTTCTAATTTGTTCTTCATACCGTTATCTTTGTCTGCCATGTTGTTTTCCTCCTAATAGATAATTATTTAAAAAACGGTTCGCACAACTGTATAAACACTCATAAAGAACTTAAAGTAATTTGTGTTAAAAGTGTGAACTTCTTTTATGTTTAAAGCTTAACTGGTTTAATAAAAAAAATCAAATGATAACCCTTTTATCCATTTTCATCTATCAAAAAGTGGAGCTCTTTTTGTTAAGTGGGTTGATTGTGTCTGCTATCTCATAGCTTTAATCACTAGTTAAAGTACAGGATAACAAATAGGTCGTTCTTCTACTTTATACGTGTATGGGCTTTCGTCTGCTTAATCTTTTAAACATTATGTGCTAAAATAAGGAACATAAAGCAATGAGCTGGAGATTACAGAGAACGGAGTCGTTTAAAAATGAAGCTATTGGCAATTGATTCCTCTAATCAAGTAATGAGTGTGGCGGTCTTAGAAGACCATAAATTGATTGGAGAAGTTACTACGAATGTAAAAGGCAATCACAGTCAGCGTTTAATGCCAGCAATTGAAACACTCATGAAAGAAGCTGGTTGGAAACCGGCTGAATTAGATCGAATAGTCGTGGCTAAAGGACCTGGGTCTTATACCGGTTTAAGGATTGGTGTGACGATTGCGAAAACTTTAGCTTGGACTTTGAATAAAGAAGTGGTAGGTGTTTCAAGTCTAGCGGTGTTAGCTGGCAACTGCGAAGAGTCTCCGCATTATTTGGTGCCGTTATTCGATGCGCGCCGCGGAAATATTTATACAGGTGTGTACCAATGGAAATCTGGAGAATTAATACAAATCGAACCAGATACCCATATTTCAGCTGAAGCATGGGCCAGTTACTTAACAAAATTTACTGGGACGATCGAATTGATTGGCGAAGACCGGTTGTTACATTTAACAACGTTTGAACAACAGTTGGCTGAACGTGTCATTTCTGCACCTTTGAAAGACCACTTGCCTAAAGCAAGTGTTTTAGGACTGTTAGGAAGAACAAAAAAGCCAGAAGATGTCCATACGTTAACACCCGATTATTTAAAATTGGCAGAAGCGGAGGAAAATTGGCGCAAAGAACACCCGGATCGGCTGGAGGAATCGTATGTTGAGAAAATTTAGGGAATGGTTGGAGACTGAGCAATCAATATGGAGCATAGGAGAACAGCAGGTATCAAATGGGAATTTATCTGAAATTATCCGCTTATCAGCTGTAAAACAGACTTTAAAAGATGGACGAATAGTGGAAGTAAGGATTGCAACAGTTGTCGATATACCGGATATTGTCCGAATACAAGAGTTAAGTTATAATGGAACCGCCCCTTGGAACGCAACAGCTTTAGAACATGAGATCAAACGCAATAAACGAGCATTGTATCTAATTGCAAGCCTTGAAAGTCAAACGGTTGCTTTTGTAGGTACTTGGTTTGTTGAAGGGGAGGCCCATATTACGAATCTTGCCGTAGTTCCAACAGAACGGCAAAAAGGCCTAGCCTATTATTTGTTAAAAGAAATTGAGCAATTGGCAGAACAACAAGGCATGCATCAGTTGAGTTTAGAAGTTCGTGTTTCAAATGCAACGGCTCAGAATCTCTACCGGAAACTAGCATTTAAGGCGGGAAAAGTCAAAAAAGGCTATTATGCTGGCGACCATGAAGATGCATTGGAAATGAGTAAACCTATTTTAAGAAAGCGTGATATACATGAATTTAACGAATGAGACAATGGAAAAAATACAATTTATTTTTCCAGAAAAAGAACTTATTACGAGTGAGCGAGTGTATCAGATAGCAGAAGAAAGTTATCCAAATGGTTCGCCTTGGTCAGTAACCAATTTTCAAACAGATTTGGATACTTCGCTTGCAGGATACGGCTTTGCAGTCAAAGATGAAAAAGCGATCGGTTTTATCGGCTATCGTCATTTTTTAGGAGAAGCGGAGATCACTAATTTTGGTGTAAATCAACTATTTAAACAACAAGGAATCGGCAGTCGTTTAATGGCTGCTTGTTTATCGCATTTAGATGAACAGGGAATGAAACAGCTGTTTTTAGAAGTACGTGCGAGTAACCAGCCGGCGCGGACAGTGTATCAAAAATTTGGTTTGAAAGAAGTAGCAATACGCAAAAATTATTACCGTGACCCAAATGAAGATGCGGTGGTCATGCAATACATCAAGCCAGAATGAGAATAAAAATGTAAAGTAGAAAGAGTGAAAGCATGAGGTCTGAACAAAATTTAATTTTAGCCATTGAAACGAGTTGTGATGAAACGAGTGTTGCTGTCGTCGAAAACGGAGAACGAATGCTGTCTAATATTGTAGCGTCACAGATTAAAAGCCACATGCGTTTTGGTGGTGTCGTACCGGAAATCGCGAGTCGGCACCATGTTGAACAAATCACTCAGTGTATTGAAGAAGCTATGGAGGAAGCAAGTGTTTCCTACGCAGACTTATCAGCAGTCGCTGTAACGTATGGACCGGGATTAGTAGGGGCCTTATTGATTGGCGTTAATGCAGCTAAAGCATTGGCTTATGCTCATGACTTGCCTTTGATCGCCGTTAACCATATGGCCGGACACATCTACGCTAATCGATTGATTCAACCCTTAGTTTTTCCGTTATTAGCTTTAGTTGTCAGTGGCGGACACACTGAATTAGTGTATATGGAAAAAGACGGAGATTTCAAAATTATCGGAGAAACACGAGACGATGCTGCCGGAGAAGCTTATGATAAAATTGGACGAGTCTTAGGTTTGCCTTACCCAGGCGGTAAGCGGATCGACGAAATGGCTCATCAAGGAAAAGATTCGTACCATTTTCCGCGAGCTATGTTGAAAGAAGATAATTACGATTTTAGTTTTAGCGGGTTAAAAAGTGCGTTTATTAATTTGTTTCATAATGCCGCTCAAAAAAATGAAGAAGTAGACAAAAATGATTTAGCAGCTAGTTTTCAAGCAAGTGTAATTGAAGTGTTAGTCAAAAAAACAATGCGTGCTGCAAAAGAGTTAGGAGTCAAACAGTTGGTTTTGGCTGGAGGAGTAGCGGCCAATCAAGGATTGCGAGAAGAGTTGAACACAACAATGAACCAAGAACTGCCTGATGTTAAGCTTTTGATTCCTCCATTGTCGCTTTGCGGAGACAATGCAGCCATGATTGGTGCAGCTGCTTACGTAGAGTACAATCGGCAACAATTTGCCGGTTATGACTTGAATGCACAGCCTGGTTTGACTTTTGATAGTTTTGAAGAGCAAACAGAGAGCAAATAAAAAAGTTCCATAAAAATAAGTAATAGAGGATGAGACATAAGTCTCATCCTCTTGCCTTTTTCTTAACTATTTTTCTTAAACAAGCTCCAAAAGGCAGGCTCGACGTCCACTTCACGAATAATGCTCGATGGTCGGTGACCATACTGTGCTTATTCGCTCCAGTGTTTCAAGTCTAAACGCCTTTTGTCCCACTCTCTTATTGCTCCAGTTCTTCTAGTTCGATGCTTTTTTCTTCCCATTCAGTTAAGAGTTGTTCATTTCTTGTTTGTAAAGCTGTCAATTTTCCATTGAGTTCTTGAACCTGGATATGGTCTCCAAAAACTTCAGGTTCGGTCAATTGAAGTTCAATCGCTTCGACCTCTTGCTCCAGTTCAGTCATTTCATTTTCAAGTGCTTCAATTCTTCTACTTAATTGACGAACTTTTTTTTGAGTCTCTTTGTTTATTTCCCGATGGTTTTTGTTTGTTAAAGAGGCGTTTCCGACAACTTGTTTATCTTGTTCGGCCGCTTCTGCTAGCTGTTGCAATTCTTCTTGCTGTGCTTTTTTTTCAATATAATAATCATAATCCCCTAGGTAAAGGGTACTTCCTTCTTCAGACAATTCGACCACCGCTGTAGCTAAACGGTTAATAAAATAACGGTCATGAGAAACAAATAAAAGGGTACCATCGAAATCAATCAATGCGTTTTCCAAGACTTCCTTACTGTCGATATCCAAATGGTTAGTCGGCTCATCCAGCACTAGAAAATTATCACGGTGCAAGGATAATTTAGCTAAAGCTAATCGTGCTTTTTCGCCTCCGCTTAGACTGGAAACACCTTTTTCTACATCATCACCTGTAAATAAAAAACTACCTAAAATGCTGCGAATATCTTTTTCAGGTGTAGTGGGATGCTCGTCCCATAATTCATTGAGTACCGATTTTTTAGAATGTAGGTTTGCTTGTTCTTGGTCATAATACCCCAAATCAACATTAGCTCCTAACTGCTTATTTCCTTGAATTAAAGGCAAATCACCGATCAAAGACTTCAACAAAGTAGATTTTCCAATCCCGTTGGGGCCAACTAATGCAATTGAATCATATTTTCGAATTTCTAATTCAATTGGGGCAGATAAAATTTGTTCTTTGTATCCAATAGCACCATCTGTTAAAGTTAAAACCACATTTCCGCTTTCTTTATTGGATTGAAAACGAAAATGTGCAGATTTTTCATCACCTTGAGGCCGATCCATCCGGTCCATTTTTTCCAATTGTTTTCGACGGCTCTGGGCACGTTTAGTTGTAGAAGCACGGACTAAATTACGGTTGACAAAATCTTCTAATTTAGCAATTTCTGTTTGTTGTTTCTCATATTCTTTCCATTCTTGTTCCAGTTGTGCAGCTTTTAAAGTTAAATATTTGGAATAATTGCCTTTATAATGGGTTATTTTCTGTCGGCTGATTTCATAAACTTCATTAACTACTTTGTCTAAAAAGTACCGGTCATGAGAAACGATCAATAAGGCTCCATGGTAAAGTTGTAAATAGTTTTCAAGCCAATTTAATGTTTCAATATCTAAATGGTTGGTCGGCTCATCTAAAATCAATAAGTCTCTTTTTTCTAATAATAGTTTAGCCAAAGCTAATCGAGTTTTTTGGCCTCCAGATAGTTGGCGAATGTCTTTTGCATAATCTTCTTCATAAAAACGAAAACCATGCAAAACAGAACGAATTTCAGCTTCATAACCGAAACCATTGGCTGCTCGAAAATCATGTTGAAGCTGATCATAACGGGCCAACGTTTTGTGATAGAGGGTTTCATCTGCCAGCAGCTCTGGGTCGCCCAGTTGGATCTCTGTCTGGCGCATTTCTTTTTCTAATTGGATCACCGGTTCAAAGACTTTTAACATTTCATCCCAAATAGAACTGGCAGAGTCTAGGCCGGTATTTTGTGCCAGGTATCCAATCGTCACATTTTTACTTTTAATAATTTGGCCTGCGTCTGGCTGTTCGACATCTGCAATCATTTTTAATAAAGTGGATTTTCCAGCACCATTGCGTCCTACTAAAGCTATTCTAGCGTTTTCTTGTATTTCTAAATAAATATTTTCAAAAAGCACATCTGCTCCAAAATAGCGCGCGACATGCTGAACTTGTAATAAAATCATATTATTTCCTCATTTCATCATTCTCTCTTCTAGTTTAGCATATAAGCTGTCATTCTGATATTGTTCTAAGCAATCTTGTTAGAAAAAAAGCAGGGATTTCACAATCTTATATTGTGAATGTTCACAAGATAAAACAGGGAAAAATCTGTTTTCTTTTTAAAAGTAAGAAAAAAAAACTAGTATTCTCTTTAAAAGATGCTATAATGACTAAGTCGAAGTAAAGGAAAGCTTGTGAATTTTCATTTAAATGAAAATTCTTGTGAAAAAAATGTTATCTAATAAGATCATTTTAAAAAAACTTAACGGAGGAAGAAAATGACTAATCCAACAGTACCAAAAGCAACCGCTAAAAGACTACCTATTTATTATCGCTATTTANNCCAATATGCGGATCAGTGCTGCTTTTGATATTAATGAAGAAATTATTGGAACGATCTTAAGCGGCGTACCAGTTTACCCTATGAGCGAAATGGTGGAGCAACTTAAAGTGCAGCAAATTGAGGTAGTTATTTGAACAGTCCCTACAGAAGTAGCGCAAGACACTGCAAATACATTAGCTGAAGCGGGAGTGAAGGGCATTATGAACTTTACACCTATTCGTATTTCAGTACCGAACGACATGCGTGTACAAAATGTTGATTTAGCGAATGAATTGCAGACCTTGATTTACTTTTTAGACCATTATAAAAAAGAAGAAGCATAAAAAAAGCGGCAACCTTATTTAGGTTTGCCGCCTTTTTTTATTTTAAAATAAATCTCCAAAAGCTTTGAGGCACGAACAAAATCATTAGTAGCAAATATGACGAATAAAACAGGGAAGATTCCCCAGCCTTCTGTTGAGACTGAATTGATCGTGAACCAAATGAAGATAAAAGACATTACATAATTAAAAACGATTTGCATAATAAAGTTTTTACTATTCATATAATTAAAAAGTTCCTTTCTTTAGTGAAAATTCAATCATTGAAGCAAATTGAGCGCGACAACAGCAGTGTTCATCAGCACATGTGCGATAATAGGAGTAGCAATGTTTTTAGTTTTGATATACAAGTATGAAAAGACAAAGCCCATTGAAGAGTAAAGCAAGATATGACTGTCCTGATGCATGAAAGCAAATAACAAGGAACTGATAACAGCTGCCCCAACACCGCCTGTTAAGTCATAAAAAAAGCCGAAGATAACTTTACGGAAAATAAATTCTTCCATAATAGGAGCCATAATGGAGACAATGATCAAATAGAAAGGATATTTACTAACTATCAATAGAATATTTTGAGTATTTGCTGAATCTACTGGCAAACCTAATAACAGAGTTTCAATCAAATTAGCTATAATCTGTGCAGCAAAAGCCATTATGATCCCAATCAATCCCCACTTGAGAACTTCAGATCTTCCGGCAGAAGGACTTGCTGTGATGCTGTTATGAATAGTTGATTTTTGATTGAGCAGTANNAAGCACCAAGAGTAAAGGAAAAAATTGTTCCGTAAACACTTGCTTCTGTTTGATATTGAATTGGTGCTGCTGCTAAGAACAGAACCGGCAAGAATTGAGAGAGGACATAAACCAAAATCATACGAACCTCTGTATGTCGAAAAATATTTTTCATATCTACTATTAAACCTTCTTTTTTTAGAAGTAGTTACTTCTTTATTTGAATCTTTCAGTAAACAGTTAGTTTACTAAAAAGCTATACTTAACGTATTACTGAAATAAGTTACATTTGTCAGTATAACATAAGATGAATGGCAATGTGTGAACTTTTGATTCATCTCAAGAGGAGCAAGGAACGCTCTGCAATAAAAAATAAATCAATTTCACCAAGGACTTGATTAAAAGACTTGCAATTAATGAAGAATTTGATTATGATAAAAGAGTGGTTTAGCACTCAAACAACAAGAGTGCTAAACGGGAAAACAAGATAAGAAAAGTGGAGGGATTTACGTGTTAAAACCATTAGGNNGGTTCTGCGCAAGAAAAACCTCAAACTGGTTCAATTATTGCAGTAGGTGAAGGCCGTATACTAGAAAACGGAACAAAAGCTGAGTTAGCTGTTAAAGTTGGCGATACAGTTTTATTTGAAAAATATGCGGGAACTGAAGTTAAACACGACGGTAAAGATTTCCTTGTTGTGAATGAACGCGATATTATCGCAATTGTTGAGTAGCGAGTAGTATAAGCATTAAAAATGCATGGATCGTAAATTGAGAAAACTTTTAAAATAAACAATAAATCAATAAATAAAGTCATATAAATTTATTAATGAGGTGAAGTGGAAATGGCAAAAGATATTAAATTTTCAGAAGATGCCCGTTCAGCAATGTTACGTGGTGTGGATATTTTAGCAGATACAGTCAAAGTTACATTAGGACCCAAAGGAAGAAATGTCGTATTGGAAAAATCTTTTGGTTCACCATTGATCACAAATGATGGAGTTACTATTGCCAAAGAAGTTGAATTAGAAGATCATTTCGAAAATATGGGTGCTAAGTTAGTTGTTGAAGTGGCTTCGAAAACGAATGATATAGCAGGGGATGGAACAACAACTGCTACGGTTTTGACTCAAGCAATTGTCCGTGAAGGACTAAAAAACGTGACTGCAGGTGCTAATCCTGTCGGTATTCGTCGTGGAATCGAATTAGCCACTAAAGTAGCAGTAGAAGAATTGTTGACGATTTCTAAAAAAATCGAAACAAAAGAATCTATTGCACAAATTGCCGGTATTTCATCAGGAGATAACGAGGTTGGACAGTTAGTTGCAGACGCTATGGAAAAAGTTGGCAACGATGGTGTCATTACAATCGAAGAATCTAAAGGAATCGAAACAGAATTAGATGTGGTAGAAGGAATGCAATTTGACCGCGGCTACTTATCTCAATATATGGTAACAGACAACGATAAAATGGAAGCTGTATTGGAAAACCCGTATTTGTTGATTACAGACAGAAAAATNNGTTTTAAACAAATTACGCGGAACATTCAATGTAGTAGCAGTTAAAGCTCCAGGATTTGGCGATCGTCGTAAAGAAATGCTAGAAGATATTGCTATCTTAACAGGCGGTACTGTGATCACTGAAGACTTAGGGTTAGAATTGAAAGATACGAGCATCAATGAACTAGGACATGCTGCTAAAGTCGTGGTTACAAAAGATTCTACTACTATTGTTGAAGGAGCAGGTTCTTCAGAAAATATTGCACAACGCGTATCTTTATTAAAAACACAAGCTGGAGAAACAACTTCAGACTTTGACCGTGAAAAACTACAAGAACGTTTAGCAAAACTTTCTGGCGGAGTAGCTGTGATCAAAGTTGGAGCAGCAACAGAAACCGAATTAAAAGAACGTAAATTACGAATTGAAGATGCTTTGAATGCTGCTCGTGCAGCTGTTGAAGAAGGCATTGTTTCCGGCGGTGGAACTGCTTTGATCAATGTTCAATCTAAAGTTGCAGAAATTGAAGCAGAAGGAGACGTAGCAACAGGTGTAAGAATCGTTGTGCGTGCTTTAGAAGAACCAATTCGTCAAATCGTTACAAATGCAGGACTGGAAGGTTCTGTTGTAGTTGAACAAATGAAACATGCTGAAATGGGTATGGGATTCGATGCGGCTAAGAATGCATGGGTAAACATGATTGAAGCCGGAATTGTCGATCCAACAAAAGTAACGCGTTCAGCGTTACAAAATGCAGCAAGCATTTCTGCTCTCTTGTTAACAACAAAAGCAGTGGTTGCTGATCAACCAGCTCCAGACGCTCCAATGGGCGGCGGTATGGGTATGGACCCTAGTATGGGCGGTATGATGTAAGAAATAGCTGAAAAAAGAGAGCAGATGGGAGGCAAAGTCTCATCTGCTCTCTTTTTAATTTTTTGCTGTAAAAGTTGCATCTAGTATGCTCCCTAACACTTATTGGGTTAAATCCGTGTTATGCAATTAGATGTTTATTGAAGTCTTTTATCGCTACATTTGATATAGTGTAGATGAACTTAATGGATTTGGTAATTTGTCGATGAACCATCTGAAGTGAAAATTGCTTTAAAAAAGGAGGAAAGTTCGTGTTAAATAAAATTCTTGAACAATTTAGATTACAGCCAGTATCAATCAATGCAGTAGAAGATTCTCATAGCTCAACAGTTTATAAATGTAAATTATTTAATGGTGAGACTGTTTTTATAAAAATTCCTTATTCCAAATTGAAGTTCCAGCGAGAATTAGAAGCTTATGAAATCTTAAAAGAACAGATTTCTATTCCTGATTTGTTGGCTTATTGGACTGGCGATGAGGAGTATCCAGGTGCTTTTTTATTATCTGAATTAAAAGGGAATCCCTTAACGACTAACGTTTCTTCACCGATAGCCTTTCAAGTCGGTATTCTTCATGCTTCCATGCACAACGTTCAGCCACCTAATGGGACAACATTAACCGGCATAAAGAATGAATTTACAAACTGGTCTAGTTTTGTTGAAAATCAATTTTATGGTTTTGCTGAAGATGTAAGAGAAGTAGTAGATGAAGCAGTATATAGAAAATCGATTGAAAAGTTTGAAGAAATGAAGCGAAGACTCCCTTCACCAGATGGACCAAGTTTCATACATATGGATTTTCGTCCAGCTAATATAATTGTTGATGGAAATAAAGTTTCGGGAATGATAGATTTTGAAAGTGCGCGATTTGGTTCGACAGAAATTGATTTCACAAAATTGTACCGTGATTTTTTAAGCTTTGATTTAGCCTTGTATCAATCCTATCAAGAAGGCTATAAAAGTATACGACCCTTGATAGACTNNTTATCTATTTACAGATACTTTCAATAGCATTGGATGGTGCAAACGCCGAGGGATAGAAAAGAATGCTTTATTTTTTGAAAAAAATTTAGCTGACCTAAAAAAAATCATCTTGAGTTAACCAAGGAGAATATTTGTTAATCCTATTATTAAACAGGGCGGTGTTGAATGAAAAAAACATATGGAACTATTTTATTGATCATCAGCAATGTCTTATCATCAGGAATAGCGGTTTTTATTTCTTTTGGTATTTTTAGTTTGAGTTCGATAGAGATTGAAGGAAAGCCTCCTTCTTATACAGGGGCTATTCAAATTGCTTTAGTGATTTTAGTGGTTGAATTGGTGAAGTGGTTTAGTTTTTACCAAGTTGTTTATAAAAATAAAACTCCCTATTTAGTCGTGTATCTTTTAATTAGTATGTTATTGATGACTGCAGGTTTCAAGCAATTAATGGCATTGCTTTTAGGGGTATTTTACTTTGTGTCCATAGTACTGCTGTTTTTTTCAATTAAAGATGTTCAAGCTAAAAAGGAGCCTACTCTTACAGAAAAAAGCGAAAAAGAGCACCCCATGAAATCAGGATTGGAAAAACTTGGGTTTTTCCTACTCATTCTCGCTACTGTTTATAATGGTGCTGAATTACTTTATTCGGTATCGTCAATGGATCCATATTTTAGGGAACAACCAGTAGCTTTAATGCAGATTATCATTATACCAGTAATTATCCTTACTTTGTCGTGCTATGCATTGTATAAAATAGGAACTAACCGTTATTCTTATTGGAAATATTTGTTTGTTATTCTAGCTGGTTTAAACGGCGTTTCCATTTTAAATATGTGGTATATTAAAAAGCAAGCAGGGGCTTCCTTTGCTCCAATACTTTCCGATCCATTAGCAATTCTTACAGTAAAACAGCTGTTGGTTAGTGCGGTTTATTTGATTGGTTTTGTGTTGATGAATAAAAAAGCAGGGCGTGAATAAGCTAGAAAAGAGTTGAGATGAAAAAATCTCAACTCCTTTATTATTTCGGAACTAAAATTTGAAGGATACTGTTTC
>DIDU01000170.1:12941-14643 GCA_002418295.1 Carnobacterium sp. UBA5792
TTCAGTTACTAACATAACGGTAACAATTGTTCCGGCCTTAATTTCGTCCACACTCAGTTTTTCGTGAGTTTCAGCAGTTAGAATAGGTACGCCTTCTGTTAAAAGAACGACTTCATCAAAAGAAATAGCATCTGCATCTTCTCCAATTTGTTTCAAATTTTTCAAAATAAGTTGCTGTTTAGCTGCTGAACCGTCTTCTTTTACGGTTCCTTCGTATTTTATTCCCTTTTTTTGCGAAGAGTCAGAGAGCGAGTGTGCTGAATCAGCTGTATCCTCTTTTTTGGATGTTCCACAGCCAACAAGGGAAAGTACAAGTGCAATACCAACTGTCAGCAGTAAAGTTTTTTTCATTTTCAAACCACTCCTTTGTTTTTTCACTGTTCTTTTCTATTAATCTATAACGAATTTAGTTTAAAGTAAAATAGAAACCGTTACTGGATTATTCTTTTGTTTCTCTTTCGAAGGACGCTTTTCTTCTATTCAGCGAGTAAATGGAGTAAACTAAAAAGAAAGAAGTGGGAATGTTAAGGAGGGAAAGAAATGGGTTTTTTATCAATTATCATTCAGTTAGTGTTAGGAATTGTATTTTTAATATTTGGTTTTGTGAAATTTGATGCCAAAAAAAGAGGCAAGGATTTTGAGCGTTATGGATATCCTCAATGGTTTAGGATCGTCTCCGGTGTGATCGAAATTATTGCAGCTATATTAGCTATTTACGGGATCGTTAACCAAACGGCAGCTGCTTGGAGTGGGGTAGTCATTAGTGTGATTATGGTTGGAGCGATCTTTACTCAAATCAAAATTCGAGATCCGCTGCAAAAAATCTTAATGCCGGTAGTTATTTTGATTTTGGGAATGATTATTTTGGCTTTAAATTGGCAATTTATTTTGGGACAATAAAAAGGGCTGGGAAAAGTAGGTTTTACTCTGCTTTTCTCCAGTCTTTTTTGTTAATAAAAAATTGAAGAAAATAGAGGAAGCTTATGAGAGAAGAAATAAGAAGTCTGTTTAGGCAGAAAAACAGTTTCTGAAAGGTGTTTTTTGCTAATTTATGGTATGATGAAGGACGATAAGTAAGAAAGTAAATCAGTAGTTGGGAGCGAATAACATGAACAGGATTTATCCAGATGATAGCTGGGCATTACATACGGATTTGTATCAAATTAATATGATGCAAACGTATTGGGAGCTAGGAAAAGCAGACAAGCATGCTATATTTGAGTGCTACTTTAGAAATAATCCCTTTGAAAGTGGTTATGCTNNGAAGTGGGACAATATCCAGAAGACTTTTTAAATTACCTTGCTGAATTCAAATTTAGAGGAACCATTCGTTCAATGGTTGAAGGAGAAGTTGTTTTTGCTAATGAACCGATCATCCAAGTGGAAGGCCCTTTACTTGATTGTCAGTTTGTTGAAACAGCTATTTTAAATATTGTTAATTTTCAAACATTGATTGCGACGAAAGCTTCTCAGATCAAATCTGTTGTTGGAAATGATCCGGTGTTAGAGTTTGGCTCAAGAAGAGCGCAAGAAATGGATGCAGCGATTTGGGGAACTAGAGCGGCTTATATCGGCGGTTGCGATGCCACAAGCAATGTTCGAGCGGCCAAGATATTTGGGATTCCAGCAAGTGGAACCCATGCGCACTCGTTGGTCCAAGTATACCGGAATGACTATGATGCATTTAAAGCTTATGCAATGA
>DIDU01000170.1:14660-15760 GCA_002418295.1 Carnobacterium sp. UBA5792
ACCGACTGCCATTAAAGTAGCGAAAGAAATGGGCGACAAAATCAACTTTTTAGGCGTTCGCTTAGATAGTGGAGATATGGCCTATATTTCAAAAAAAGTCCGCCAACAATTAGATGAAGCTGGATTCCCAGAAGCTAAAATTTATGCATCTAATGATTTAGACGAAAAAACAATTTTAAACTTACGAATGCAAGGAGCTAAAATAGACGTTTGGGGTGTCGGAACAAAGTTGATTACGGCATATGACCAGCCAGCGTTAGGTGCAGTCTATAAATTAGTCTCCATTGAAGACGAAAATGGCAAAATGGTAGATACGATGAAAATCTCCAGCAACGCTGAAAAAGTATCAACGCCTGGGAAAAAACAGGTATGGCGGATCACTGGAAACGATGATGGAAAATCTGAAGGAGATTATATTACATTATGGGAAGAAAAACCGGATGAAGCAAAAGAATTGTTTATGTTCCATCCTGTGCATACTTATATCAACAAAACGGTTACAAACTTTACAGCTCGTCCTTTATTAAAAGAAATCATTGCTGAAGGGGAACTAGTTTATTCTTTGCCGACCCTTGGAGAAATCAAAGAATATGCGATTGCCAGTTTGAATTCATTATGGGAAGAATACAAGCGCAGTTTAAACCCAGAAGCTTATCCTGTTGACTTGTCGCAAACTGCTTGGGATCATAAGATGAATTCCATTGCAGCCATCCGCAAAAGCATCAATCAACAAATCCAATAAATTTGTTTAACGGCTCCTAAAAAAAAGAACCTGTAATAGGTTCTTTTTTTTAGGAGTAGGATATTATAAGTTTTTTGCATTCAATGTCTAGCGAATCAAGGCGGGCTTGTCCCGCTTTTCTTACAGATAAATTGAAATTAGTATGAAATATAGAGGGTAAGGTGTTCCAATCTCTTTTAAGGACCTTAAGTCTCATAAACTTCTAGTGATAAGGTAGGCAAACTCCTTTTAAGGACCGTACGTCTCTTGAATTTCAATCGTTAAGGTAGGCAAATCTCTTTTATGTGCCCTAAGTGTAATAATGTTATTACTTAAGGTACGTAAATTTTTTTGTATACGATAACCAGTGTAAATCTCC
>DIDU01000142.1:0-387 GCA_002418295.1 Carnobacterium sp. UBA5792
AACAAAAGAAGCAGGAAACAAGGAAGAAGTGTCCGATAGAGCGGGCCTAGCGAACAAAAGAAGCAGGAAACAAGGAAGAAGTGACCGGTAGAACTGGTCTAGCGAACAAAAGCAGTAGGAAACAAGGAAGAAGTGTCCGATAGAGTCGGTCTAGCGAACAAAAGAAGCAGGAAATAGGGTAGAAATGTTAAGTAGAAACGCTCTAGATAATAAAAGAATAAAAAATCAAGAAAAAAGCTTTTATCAAAGGGTCTAAAGTCTCACTACGCGAGCTTTATACTATTCGCCGTAACCAGTTAAAGCTGGGATGTTTCTTAGCAATTATGCAGTATGCTCATCTGCTGGTACTTTAAGAGATTCATCTCGTAGAGTACCAGTACAAGGCGA
>DIDU01000142.1:471-1647 GCA_002418295.1 Carnobacterium sp. UBA5792
ATGGTTATCTTACGAAAATAAAGGTAAAATAAAATTAAAGAGATTTTTAAATAAAAAAACTTATTTAGCTAAAAGTTGTCTAACCTTTTTCATAAAAAATTCACGAAAAGGTGTTACGATCAACCTATAAATTAAGGTGAGAGGTGTAAAAAATGGGTAAAAATTCAGAGGAAAAACCAAGAAAACGCGGAACATTGAAAAGCGGTATTCTGGGTGGAATTATCGGTGGTTTAGTTATTGCAGTGTTGGGCGGCGGGTATCTTTATGCAAATGACGAGTTGAATATGCCTGCAACAAGCAATCAATCGGGAGTGGTTGACGATAAAGGAAAAGTTACCACCACAGATGTTAGTGTCAATGTAACTTCTGACGTAACCGATGCGGTAGCTAAAGTCGAAGATTCAGTTGTTTCCGTAATCAACATGCAAAAACAAAATTTAGAAGGATTCGGCGGGGTATTTGGCTCAGATACAATAGACTCGTCTGATTCGTCCGATGACTCTACTTTGCAAACAGCTGGAGAAGGCAGCGGCGTCATCTACAAAATTGATGGAAAAACTGCTTATGTGGTTACAAACCATCACGTTATCAATGAATCAGATGCTGTAGAAGTTTTATTAAAAGATGGTACAAAAGTGAAAGCTGAAGTAATTGGTTCAGATGTANNTGTATGGACAGATTTAGCAGTGTTATCTATTCCGGCTGATAAAGTGACTAAAGCAGCCACTTTCGGTGATTCAGATAGTTTAACAGTGGGCGAACCAGCGATTGCCATTGGATCTCCGCTAGGTACGAACTTTGCTTCTTCCGTTACACTAGGAATCATTTCTGCAAAAAATAGAAACGTAGATACAGATGTTAATGGCGACGGTGTAGTAGACTGGACCATGACAGCTTTACAAACAGATGCAGCGATCAACCCTGGTAACTCTGGAGGCGCATTGATCAACATTGCCGGCCAAGTCATTGGGATTAACTCAATGAAAATTTCTACTGATACAGTTGAAGGAATGGGATTTGCTATTCCAAGTAATGATGTAGTGAATATTATTAATCAATTAGAAACAGATGGAAAAGTGATTCGCCCAGTCCTAGGCATCAGTTTACTAGATATTTCGCAAATTTCTGAACAACAGCAAGAAAGCGTACTGAAATTACCGAAAGACGTAACAGCTA
>DIDU01000142.1:1683-5453 GCA_002418295.1 Carnobacterium sp. UBA5792
TTAGAAAAATACGATGTCATTGTTAAATTTAATGGCGAAGAAGTTATTGATACCATCTCTTTACGTAAAGAAATCTATAAATCAGAACTAGGTAAAGAAGTAGAAGTAGAATGCTACCGGAATGGCAAACTTGAAAAAACAAACATTACCATGACAACTTCAGAAACCATGTCCTAAAAAAAAGCAAACTATTTCATTTTTTAAAATGCTATTTATAGAAAATCTCCTTACTCATTCAGTAATAGACTGAACGAAATAAGGGGATTTTTTTATCTCGTTTTTAGAGAAAATCGAGCTTCTGTGGATAAGAAAAATAAAATAGTTTTGAACATTGTGTATAACTGCTGTAAAATGAGAAACGAAAGAACTTGTGGAGTTGAAAAGTTATCCACAAAACAAGGAGGAGATTGTGGATGGAACAAATATATGCCTGTCAAAAAGATGTGGAAGAAGCTTNNAATTGCCAATTTTAAAGCCTGTTAACCCTGTGGATAATGGTACAGTAAAATGTGCTTATTGCCAAGAGCCAGCTATATATATGGTAGAGAACGGATATTCGTCTACCATATGAAGTGTTTGAGTTGTGGACATGTGGATAACTTTTGTGGATAAGTAGTGAATGAAGGGGGATAACTGTGAATATCAAAATTATCACGGTGGGGAAATTAAAAGAAAAATACTTGAAAATGGGAATTGCGGAGTATGCAAAACGACTAGGAAGTTATTGCAAAATTGAATTAATCGAAGTTCCAGATGAAAAAGCTCCAGAAAAATTAAGCCAAGCAGAAATGATACAAGTTAAAGAAAAAGAAGGCGAGCGAATATTAGCCAAAATTTCAGATCAGGCTTATGTATTTGCTTTAGCAATTGAAGGAAAACAACGGACTTCCGAAGCATTTTCCAAAGAAATTGAACAATTGGGCACGCAAGGAAAAAGCAATTTAGTTTTTGTTATCGGAGGCTCTCTAGGATTAAGCAAGGCAGTGATGAAACGCAGCAATACCCAAATCTCTTTTGGGAAAATGACGTTGCCGCATCAATTGATGCGTTTAGTGCTGATCGAACAAATTTACCGCAGCTTCCGGATCATGAAAAATGAACCGTACCATAAGTAAATGAGGTTTTTACGAGAATGACAGTATATTTAAAAGCTACCTTGAAAGTGAAAAAATACAACATGTTTTAAGGAGGGAAACCTTGTATACGTTAAACAACTTAAGGAAGAAGTTAGTTACTCAGAAAATAACTGAAGAAGAATATGAATTATTGAAAGATTTTAATGAAGATTTCCAAAAGTATGCAAATATTTATGATTGTTGCTTCAATGTAATGAAGTCTTTAGAGGAGCTTAATACATTTAATGAAGGTGCTAAGTACGATGATAAAATTACTTTAAATATACTATATGCTGAATATAAATATCTTATATATAAATACATTTTATTTACTAGACAGTTAGTCGACAATATGAAATCTTTTGGTGCCCAAATTAAGAATGAGAATATAGAAACGATAATAAAAGAATATGAAAAAAAGGACGAGAGTCAATTCTTGAAAGTATTGAGAGATTTTGGGCAACATTTTTCATTACCAATAACTAATTTCTCAAAAGAAATTGATATTGTTAGCGGTGAAATAACATGTGAGTTGATAATTAAAAAGAATCATCTTGAAAAAAATAAAGGAAAGAACTATAAAAACGATAAATATATTAGCAGTGTAGAGCTAGAGGAAATTAATGTATTAAACTATTTACCTGAATGGGAGAAAAACATTTTAGACTTGTTTAGTATAGTCACTAAAGAATTTTGTCTTTCAATTGATAAGAATACCACTAAAATATTAAGAGAGTACTTTCAACCGTACAAGGATGGAGATTACTTCTTTTCTCCTGATTCAATTAGTTTGGGCGAAGATGTAGGGGGATCGTTCTATTCAAAAGAAACATTCTATTTTGATGAAAATGCTATGTTGATAATGGTTTCAATAATTAATACTATTGATAATCAGTAAAAAGGTCTATTACGTGAGTGAATCTATGTAGTATGATAAGGAATATATACTGTTGATCAAAAAGATATGTGAAACAACTCTACGTTGATTAAAAACCGCAGAGACAAACGATACGGAGAACCGTATCATAAGTAAATGATATTTTTAGAAAGTAATGAATTTACAAATGATTTTGAGAAATGATAAGAAGGAATTAAAAAATGTAAGCATATTGGCAGCAACCAATATGCTTACATTTAAAATAGTCGAAAAAATTATTTTGCGCGCTTTACTTCAATCCGATAGCCATCAGGGTCTGTTACAAAGAAATAGGTGGGCGTGCCGCCTGAAAGTCCTCTTAACTCACCTGTTTCGTAAGCAGAAGCCTTACAAATTTCATGCATTTTTTCTAAGTCACTGACAGTCACACCTAAATGACTGAAGCCATTTCCTACATTATATGGCTCGGCATCGTAATTGTAAGTGAGTTCAATTTGAACAGACGAACCGGGAGAATTCAGGTAAACTAAATCAAATTTATTTTCAGGGAATTCTCTGCGGCTGGCAACTTCAAAATCGAATAGATTAGTATAAAAGTCTAAAGTAGCCTCAATATTTCTGACACGCAGGCAAATCTCAACGAGTTCTTGCTTCATAATAATATCATCCTCCAATAGTTTCTTATTTTTATTCTAGCATGAATAGGTCATATAGGCACGCCCATGTTATCTTCTATATTGCTTTCTAATAGATCAATAGGTAAAAAGCACAGCTTAAGGAGTTGAGAGAACCGTATCATAAATAAGCTAAAACTTGGGCATATTGGTGCAGGAGTAGTATGATGGAAGTACAAATAAATAGTATGAGGAGTGGTATGATGACAACATATGAATTACCAAAAGTGTGGCAATGGGAAGAAGAGAATTCTAACAAAGGTGGCAATCGGCCAACAGCTGGCAGCCGATTCGAACAAACATTACCAGTCGGAGAGGCTCCGTTCCAACTCTATTCATTGGGGACCCCGAATGGCATCAAAGTCACGATTATGTTTGAAGAGCTAAAAGAATTAGGTGTAGAAGGCGCAGATTATGATTTGTACACTATTAATATTGGAGAAGGCGACCAATTTGGTTCGGATTTCGTCGAGATTAATCCTAACTCTAAAATTCCTGCCTTGGTTGACCAAAGCCAAAGTCCTCGCGTGAAAATGTTTGAATCAGGTTCCATTCTTCTTTACTTAGCGGAGAAATTTGATCAACTGATTCCGAAAGATATTCATGGTCGGACTGAAACCCTTAATTGGTTATTCTGGCAAATTGGAGCAGGTCCTTATGTTGGTGGAGGATTTGGCCACTTTTTCGCTTATGCTCCAGAACCTATGAAATACCCGATTGATCGCTTCACGATGGAAACGAAACGACAATTAGATTTACTCGATAAAACCTTAGCACAGCGTCCTTATATAGCTGGTGATACCTATACCATCGCAGATATTGCCATCTGGTCTTGGTATGGTCGTTTAGCTTTAGGAAAATTATATGAAGGATCGTATGAATTTTTAAATCTGGATGAATATTCCCATCTCTTGGAATGGTCTCAGCGCATTGCAGAACGACCTGGCGTGCAAAAAGGCCTAGCAGTGGAGTATCAACCGCTTGAGAAGTAGTTTAAAAAAACCTGCCTTAAAATTTTACGCTTCATAGATAGAACTAAAACCTCATTTAGATATACTGCGGCGAACCGTATTATAAATAAATGAGGTTTTCTATCTTAAAAGT
>DIDU01000142.1:5481-7492 GCA_002418295.1 Carnobacterium sp. UBA5792
TTAAAAGAGAATAAAAAACAACTAGCACAGATAAGATAATAAAAGTGTTTCTGCTTTAGATTGTTAAATATAAAGACTTCTGCTATATTTAGAACTATTAAATTCTTGATCAAATTTAGGTATTTGACCTACTTTTGCTTTTCATTCTCCTGTAACATAAAACAGATTAGCATGCGTTTGTGTTATCTACTTATCTCTAGATACATGCTAGTAATAAAATTCAAGAGTTAGGAAAAAATTCGTCGTAGTCGAACTACTTCATTACACTATAAACTATTTTGAGAAGGGATGTGAGCGACTTGCAGATAAATACCGTTTATCAACTGCCTAAAGTGGACTTACACTGCCATTTAGATGGCTCTGTCCCTTTAGAAACGTTAAAAAAATTGGCAGAAAAACAGCCATTTAATATGGCTTTACTTGATCAAGTCGTTGCGCCAACAAAATGCAGCAACTTGGTCGATTACTTAAAGAGCTTTGATATCATTCATCAACTGATGCAAACCTATGAACAGCTAGAAGAATCAGCTTATGCGACTGCTAAAGCAGCGTCTTTGGAAAATGTTCGCTATATAGAGTTGCGTTTTGCCCCGCTCTTACATACTGAAGCCGGTTTAACAGTATCAGAAGTCATCGCAGCAGTCAGTGAAGGAATTCGTCGTGCTATGGAACAACACAACATTATAGTGAATTTATTGGTTTGCGGCATGCGTCAGCATTCCAATGAAGACAATCTTGTCATGCTGTCTGAAGTAATGAATACGAAAGAAGACTTAATGGTTGGTTTTGATATGGCCGGTCCAGAACCTGATTTGGCGAATGACCATATTGAACCCCTGACTGCTTTCGCGCAAGAAAAGGGATTACAAGTTACCCTGCATGCTGGTGAATGCGGCTGTGTTCACAATATTGTTCAAGCGATACAATTAGGAGCAAAACGTATTGGACATGGGATCGCTATCCGAAAAGATGAAGCGGCACAAACGCTTTGTTTGGAAAAAGGAACGGTTATTGAAATGTGTCCGACCAGCAATATCCAAACGAATGCGGTTGACGATTGGGCAGACTATCCTTTACTCGATTTTTTGAAAAAGGGAATGAACTGCTGTATCAATACCGATAATCGTACGGTGTCTGATACAACACTAACTAGAGAATACTTGCTTTTGGCGGAACAATTTGGAATCAGCTACTCAACGATGAAGCTACTGAATTTAAATGGCTTAGCAGGGGCTTTTAGGAGTTTAGAGGTAAAGGCGCAGCTTTCTAAAATAATTGAGGACGCTTATGAGCCCTATATATAACAAAAAAAGAGGGTGTTTATTATGGATTTGTAAATTCCCTAATAAACACCCTCTTTTTGAAAAATTTATACTAAAAAATTAATATGTTAATGCTTTTAATTCTTCTAGAGTAACTTCTTGTTCAACATAGTTATCAACCAGGAAGCCGCTTAAATTTGAGAACTCTTTGTAAAAAGTGTCATAAGCTGTCATGTCAGAATTAAAGTTTTCTTCATTTAGTTTTAAAATAAGTTCCTTTGTTTTGGCTTGAGTGTCGCTGTCAAGTTCCCAGCTATCCGGTCTTAGTCGGCCGACTTCATCATATTCAGCCTTGTCACCATAAATCATTTCTCGATAAATCCGATCTTGATGCATAATCGGTGTTTCGTGGGTGCCTTTCTCTTCCATGACTTTGTAAAGGCCGATACAGTAAACTGGGAAGAAAGGAATAACGGAACTTGCTTTAGTAGTAACGGCAGTGGCAACCACAATCAGGGCTTTGCCGTTAATATCAGTCAATAATTCATTAATAGCATTCGCCTTTTCATCACAATCTGCTTTAGCGCGGCCAAGTGTACCGCCGCCATAGTAATCGTGGTTCAGTTCAGTTCCTAAGTAAGAATAATTAGTTGTGAGAACTCCATCCGCCAACACGTCGGCCTCTTTTAGGGCTTCCATCCATAGTTGCCAGTCTTCTCCACCCATTACTTTGACGGTATCATGGATTT